>CAYQVI010000001.1:0-121268 GCA_964420725.1 uncultured Gemmatimonadaceae bacterium
CCAGCACCACGTCGGTGATGGCCTGGGGATCGCCGGGGATGAAGTTCACCACCCCCGGGGGGAGCCCCGCCGCCTCCAGCAGCTTGTAGACGAACCAACCGCTGTAGACGGCGGATTCCGAGGGCTTCCAGACCACCGTGTTCCCCATCAGCGCCGGGGCGCCGCAGAGGTTCCCGGCGATGGCGGTGAAGTTGAAGGGGGTCACCGCGTAGATGAATCCCTCCAGGGGGCGGTAGTCCGTCCAGTTCCAGAACCCCGGCGAGGAGAGGGGCTGCTCCTCCAGGATGCGCCGGGCGAAGTGGACGTTGAACCGGAAGAAATCGGCCATCTCACAGACCGCGTCGATCTCGGACTGGTAGACGGTCTTCCCCTGGTTCAGGATCGTGGCGGCATTCAGGGTGTCCCGCCACGGGCCGGTGAGGAGGTCCGCTGCCCGCAGGAAGACCGCCGCCCTCTCCTCGAAGGGCCACGAGGCCCACTCCCGCTTCGCCTCCAGCGCCGCCGCGATGGCCTGCCGCGTCTCCTCGGGACCCGCCCGGTGCCAGTCCGCCAGGACGTGGGCATGGCGGTGGGGGACCACCGAGGGGCTGGTGTTCCCCGTCCGGATCTCCCGCCCCCCGATCATGCAGGGGATGTCCAGTCGCTCCCCGGCCATGGCATCCATCCTGGCCTTCAGGGAGATCCGCTGGGGATCGCCGGGAGCATGGGCCCGGACAGGCTCGTTCACCGGGGTGGGGACTGCGATGCGGGCTGCGATTCCCTTCATGATGATGGGCCCTGTGGCGAGATGGGGAGGGGTGGCGGGACGCCGTGGCGGGCCAGGGAGGGCGGGAGGTCGACCCCGGCCGGACACCAGCCCCGAATGTGGTCTTCCCCGGGGCGGAGGCGCAACAGCAGAGTGTCCGGAAGGGGGTGCCTGCCGTTGACCCCGGGACCGGAAACGGGGTACCTTGAGGTACTGGGATCATCCCGGTAGAAGGCACACCCTGGGAGGATGGATGACCGCACCGACCCGAGAGAGGATTGCAGCCGTGCTGGAGTCGATCCGGCCCGCCCTGCAGGCGGATGGCGGGGATCTGGAATTCCTGGACTTCGACGAGACGGACGGTGTTGTCCAGCTCCGACTCCTGGGTGCCTGCGAGTCCTGCCCCATCTCCATGCTCACCCTCAAGGAGGGGATCGAGCAACGGATCCGCAAGACGGTGCCGGAGGTTACGGCGGTGACGGCGGTCTGACCCGGTCCTTCCCTCCACCACCCGGCCCCGTGGTTCGAGCCGGGTGGGACATCCGGCGCCCCTGACAAGGGCGCCGTTTCCTTTTCCCAGAACCGGAACGAGCCTCCCCAGAATGGCCCAGGATCTCCAGCAGTCCGTGCACGCCGCCCTCACCTCCATCCCCCATCCCGCCTCCGGCCAGGACGTTGTGGCGGCGGGAATCGTCCGGAACCTCGAGGTGGACGCCGCAGGCGAGGTCCGATTCACGGTGCAGTTGGGGCCCGATGACCCGGGCTCCCTGGTGAAGACCGCCAGGACGGCGGCAGAGGGGGTGGCCGGGGTGACCCGGGTCCGGGTGAACGTGCAGCTCCCCCAGACCCCTGCCGCAGGGGGCGGGAGCCCGGCCCCATCCCGGGGGCTCCAGCCCGGCTCCGTACCCGCCCCCACCCCCCGCCCGGGACTCCTTCCCGATGTGAAGGCCGTGGTGGCGGTGAGCTCTGGCAAGGGTGGAGTGGGGAAGTCCATGATGGCGGCGAACCTGGCAGCGGGGATCGCCGCCCGGGGCCTCTCCGTGGGACTCCTGGATGCGGACATCTACGGCCCCAACGTACCCCGGATGTTCGGGGAGACCCGCAGGCCCAGGGTCAGCGGGGTGAAGGGGAAGGAGCACATCGAGCCGCTGGAGGCCCACTCCGTACGACTCATGTCGCTGGGGTTCCTCCTGGATGAGGAGCAGCCGGCCATCATGAGGGGCCCGCTCATCGCCGGGATCCTCCGCCAGTTCCTGGAGCAGGTCTCCTGGGGCACCCTGGATGTCCTGGTGGTGGACATGCCCCCGGGCACCGGTGACGCCCAGCTCTCCCTGGTGCAGACCATCGACCTGGACGGCGTGGTGATGGTCACCACCCCCCAGGCCATGTCCACGGGGGATGTGCGTCGGGGGATCCGGATGTTCGAGCGGGTGAACACCCGGATCCTGGGGATCGTGGAGAACATGACCGGCGACGTCTTCGGACAGGGGGGTGGGGAGAAGCTGGCCACCGAGATGGAGGTTCCCTTCCTCGGGCGGGTGCCCCTGGACCGGGCGGTCCGGGAGGCCGGCGAGTCCGGGACGCCCACCGTTCTGGCCCATCCGGATTCCCCCGCCGGACAGGCGCTTCAGGCGGTGGTGCAGCGGGTCCTGGAGAGTGTGGGCACAGCCAGGAGGTGATGCCGTGCCTCGCTACCGCGCCGGCCCCGCCCCCACCCGGGAGGAACTCCTCACCCTCCCCCTCCACGTGCTGGTCCGGGACTGGCCGGAGCTGGATCCCGGTCTCCGGGAAGGCGCAGGGGAGCTGGAACGGGTGGGCCACCTCACCCTGCCGGAGGCGCTCCGGGGGGAGGAGGCTCCACTGGAGCGACAGGTGAAACGGATGGAGTCGGATACCGCATGGCGACGTCCACAGGACCCCTGACCGGCATCACCCTCCTCACGGACTTCGGCACCCGGGACGGCTATGTGGGGGCCATGAAGGGGGTGCTGGCCTCCCGGGCGCCGGAAGCGGCGATCCACGACATCGCCCACGACATTCCCCCCGGCGATGTGGCGGCGGGAGCCCGGGCGCTGGATCGCTACTGGAACTGGTGGCCCCGGGGCACCGTCCACCTGGTCGTGGTGGACCCGGGGGTGGGGACGGCCCGAGCCCCCCTGGCTGCCGAGGCGGAGGGCCGATTCCTGGTGGGGCCGGACAACGGGGTGGGGACCCCCCTCCTCCGGGTGACCGGGAGCCGGATCGTGCGCCTCCAACCGGTTTTGCCTCCCGGAAGCGCCACGTTCCACGGACGGGACCTCTTCGCTCCAGCCGCCGCCTCACTGGCCGGAGGCACTCCCCTGGAACAGCTGGGCAACGGCCTTCCCCACCCGGTGCTCCTCCCCTGGGAGACCACTCCGGGCCCCAGGGGACGGATCGTGGCATGGGACCATTTCGGAAATCTCCAGACCGACCTGGTCCCCCCTCCCCATGGCCCTGCCTCCCGGGTGCGGGTGGGGGGGATCACCCTCCCCCTCCGCCGGACCTACGGCGACGTGGATTCCGGCGAGCCCCTGGCGCTCGTGGACTCCCAGGGTCGGTTGGAGATCGCCGTCCGGGACGGATCGGCCCGGGCACGCTTCGGCTGGGAGGAGGGTCAGGCCGTGGAGCTGGAGCCGTTGTAGGACGGACGGGGCACTACCGGCGGCCCTGCCCCGAGACCTCCAGGCGGTGGTCAGGACCCCCGGGGGATCAACGGGGGCGGCCAGCTCCGACCACGATGTTGAGATCCGGGGGAGAACGGAAAGGGAGTGCAGGGGTCGGAACCCCCACACTCCCTCCACCCTCTACAGGGCGGGGTGCCGAAGCGGCCCGTTATTCCCCTTCCAGCCAGCGCCGGTCGGCGGCGGAGAGTTCACCCTTCTTCTTCCCCCGATCCAGCACCTTCAGGACCACCCACCCCACCAGCAGGACGGGCGCCACCTTGAAGAGGAGGAAGCCCGCGATGGAGAGCCCGGTGCCGATGATGGCTCCCACCACGGAGAGGGCGATCCCCAGGACCACCAGGGAGACGAGACCCACAAAGAAGAAGGTCAGCAGGCTGCCGATCATGTTGGCTCCTCATATTGGGACAGGGGCCCGATTCACAGTGCCGGACGACCCGGAAGATCTCCCGGGGTCCCCGGACCCTCTGAATGATACTACGAACAAGCGGTGGAAACGATTCACCGGGGAGGACGACCCCCCCAGGTGAGGTCGATGCTCCCGAGGGTGGCCTCCAGCTCCACCGTCAGCTTCCGACGGGCATCTTCGAACCCGGGGGAGAACCAGACATCCCCACGCCGTTCCAGCCCCTGCGGATTGAAGGGGGCCAGGAAGCCGCTCTTCTCCACCCGGACCCCAACCTCCGACGGGAAGTGGAGGGAGAGGGCGCCCAGCCCCATGGAGACCGAGACCCGGGCGTCGTTCCGCCACTCCCCGGAGAAGTCCAGGGTGACGTCCCCCACTGCCGCCTCCACATCGATCCGGGAGGCATTCAGGTTGCCCAGTTGCCTGGCCTCGAACCGGGCCGCTCCCACCTCCATCTGGACCCGTTCGATGGTGGATCGGTTGGGTTCCGAGACCCGGATCATGGACTCCGAGGCCCCGGTGGCGAGCCTCAGCCCGGTGAGGGGGATCCCTCCCAGGTCCATGTCGGCCCGGACCGCCCCGAACTCCAGGCGCAGATCCGTGGGAACCGACCGGGGGAGGAAAAGCCGGAGCCGGGCCCCTTCGGCTCCACCACGCACCCGACCTGACCTTCCCTCCACATCGATGGACAGCCGTCCATTCTCGTAGGCCACCTCCGGCCGGAGGGTGTTCTCGTCATGGCGGAGGTAGACCCGGTAGAGGCGACCCTCTTCCCCCGCCCCCACCTCGAAGCGGCCTGCGGCATACTCCACCCGCACATCCAGCGACTCCTCGCCGGAGATTGCCCGGGATCGGGTGAGCTCGGACCACTGCTGTGCAGCGACGGGAGCTCCCCCAAGGAGGAAGGTCGCGCAGAGGCCCGCTACCGCGGCCCGGGCCCGCCTCACCGGGCCCCTCCGGGGGTATCGTTCTCCGGGGGCCGGTCTCCTGGAGCCCCTTCCCCTGGCCGGGTCCCCTCATCGGCAGGGAAGCCGTCGGCTCCCGGTGGACCTTCCGGGGCCGGGGCCCCCTGGTCTCCCGGAGAAGAGTCCGCTGCCCCACTGTGGCGGGAGGGGTCCCTGCCCTCCGCTCCGCCACCGGATGGACGGGGGGGGGCGGGACCGCCGGCCTGAGGGGGGGAGGCAGCGCCCCCGGGCTCCCTGGGGTGAGAGTCCCGGGCCGGTGCGGAGTGGGGCGGCTCCTCCCTCGTCCAACGGGCCCGCTCCGCCTCCCAACGGGCCCTCCACCGGGAGCGGGATCCCGACTCCCCGAAGAGGTCGTCGTCCCAGTCGTCGTCGTACCCTCGCCCCCAGGGGGGTGGTGCCCCCGGGGCACGGGCTCCTCCCCGGGTCAGGAGGACCGCCCCCAGCCCCACCAGGGCGGTGGCGACGAAGGCCAGCGTCCCGAAGACGGTGAGCAGGCCATGGAGGGGGCCCGTGAGCGGCCCCGCCATGCTGATCACATTGGCGGCCATGAAGGAGAGCATGAGGAGCGCCATCCCCGCCAGCACCGTGTGGAAGGGGTTCGAGGAGCGGAGCCGCTCCAGCCCCTGGATCCTCCGGGTGGTGACCCATTCCCCCAGCACGGTGGCTACGGCCACGGCCCCCACCACCCCCGCCACCCCCACGGCCATCGGGAAGAGCACGGCCCAGAAGGGAACCACCAGGATCCCAAGGATGGAGATCACCAGCCCCAGGATCCCCAGGATCCAGACCGGGAGGACCAGGAAGGTGGCCGCCAGCCCCACCGCTCCGGCCCGGACCGGTGAGGCCCGGACCACCCCTGCGAGGGTCTCCACCCGGGCTCCTCCGAAGTGGATGACCACCCAGCCCAGGAGGGAGAGGACAAGGAGCCCCATCACATTCTCCACGAGACCGGAGATCCCCCGGCCGATGTTCCGGAAGGGGGAGGAGCCGGAGGATGCACTCCTCCGGAACTCCCGCCGGAGTTCGTCACGGATCTCGTCCCGGAGTTCATTCCTCAGTCGGTCCGCGTCCACCGCGCCGGAAACCTCCCCCGGGGTGATGGTCCGGACCTCACCCTGGATGGTCCCCCCATCGCGGAAGAGACGGGCATCCGCCAGTCGCACGTCGCCGGTGATGGTGCCTCCATCCAGGACCCGGAGAGCACCATCCACCACCAGCACATCGCCGTCCAGCGTTCCCCTCACCTCCACGTCCCCGTCCACCACCAGGAGGGAGCCCTGCAACGTCTCCCCCTGGGAGATGCGGAAGGTCTCCTCACCGATGTGGACGTTGAGCGCCCGGAGATCGAATCCCTCCAGCGTCTCCCCCAGGAGGGGAAGGAGTCCGGGGCGGGAGAGAAGGTCACCAAGGTCGCCGACTCCCGGGGGAGAAGGAGGGGATGGGGGAGCCGGGGGAGGGGGCGCCGCCTGAAGGCCCGCTTCCAGGGCGCGGTCCAGCCGGGCCGCCACCGAAGCCAGCTCCCCCTGCAGCGAAGCGGGGGGACTCCACTCGACCAGGGCCTCTGCCAGTTCGCCATTGCCCAGGGAAACCACTCGCCCCAGGAGGCTGCGCCAGGCCACATCCAGCGGATCCCCCCGGTCCACGTCTCCCACCGACACCCCATCGATCAGGACCTCGTCCCCCTCGAAGGAGATGGCCAGTCTTCCCCCGTCCAGGAAGTCGAGGTTGAGACTGGCCTCGCGGGAGGAGACGGTGATCTCGCTGGAGACCACCACCCGCTCCTGCGCCGTCGCAACAGAAGGGAGCGGCAGGAGGAGGAGGGCGGACAGAACCGAGGAGGCGCCTCGGCGGAGCACCGTAGGATCAGCCATGAGCGTGCGCATCGGGCCCCTCCAGAGGGGGTGCCAGTAGAAGTCGGTAGAGCACCCAGATGGACCCCAGCAGCGCCGCGGAGAACGCCAGGGCTCCCCCCAGTGCCAGGGAGGGAGTGGAGAGGAACAGCCGGGCGCCCTCCAGCAGGGTCAGGGTCCACCCGCTCTCCAGGACCACCGAACCCATCCAGGCGAGGGCCGAGCCCACCAGGTCATTCACCCGCCAGAGTCCGAAGGACAGGAGATGTCCCGGGGTCAGGAGGGGGTGGCTCAGCACGAACCAGAGGACCGCCCCGGCCGCCGCGGTGGGCATGGCCAGGAGGGCCGCAGCCACCGCCCGGGCCCGGGCCCCGGTGGGAATGAGGGTCCGCACCCGGGCCGCCAGCCGCTCCGGGAAGGACGGGGTGCGGGGTGCGGAGGGTGCCACAGCCCGGGCCGCCACCGCTGCAGGACGGGCCCGACTCCCGACGGCATCCATGACGCGGTCGGCGAATCCGGTGTCCGGCGCCAGACCCGGGAGGGTGCCCAGGGAGGAGAAGAGCTCCTGCCACTCCACCACCTCGGTGCTGCAGGGAGGGCAGGAGTCCAGATGGACCCGGATCCGGGCGGCCACCCCCTGGGGGAGCACCCCCTCCGCATAGTCCTGCAACCGCTCCGAGGGAGGATGTGCTCCCCGGGCGCCCACCGGCGCCACGGTGGGCTGCAGAGGCAGCGCCTCCAGGATCCGCTCCCTGAACTGCGGGGAGGGGGCCATCAGGGGCACCTGGTCCAGCCGGGCCATGAACGCACGCCACCCCCGGACTTCGGCCTGCAGGGCAGGTGAAGCCGACATCAGCGCCTCGAAGGCCCTCTCCTCGTCCTGCGAGAGGACCCCATCCAGGTACTCCTGGATCCGCCCGAAGGCCTGGTCGAGGTCGGGGTGGTTCTCCATGGTGCTCACGATTCCTCCGGTGACGCGGTGGACTCCATCCACCCGGGGTGTCGCTTTCCACTACGATGGCGGGGCCTGCCGGGTTTCACCCCCGGCCTCTCCGGTGGATCCCCCCGGGTGTGGAGGCCGGGGCGCAGGATCTCAGGCATCCTCCAGGTACCCCTTGAGTTCGTGTCGGGCTCGATGCAGGAAGGTCTTCACCGTTCCCAGCGGGACCTCCATGATCCCGGCGATCTCCTCGTAGCTGTACCCCTCCACATGGCGAAGGAGCACGGCGGTCCTGTACTCGGGGCGAAGGCGCCCGATGGCCTCCTCGATCTGCCCTCCCAACTCCCGGTTCTCCACGTAGGAGAGCGGATCCTCACCCCCGTCTGCAACGGCGATGCGGGTGCGGTCCACCTCCTCCTGGCTCACCGCCCCGGGGGCTCCATCCAGGGAGACCGTCTCCAGTGTTCGCTTCCGGAGGTGGTCGATGGTGAGGTTGTTGGCGATCTTGAACAGCCAACTGCTGAATCGGTAGGACGGATTGAAGCTCTTCAGCGCGTGGAAGGCGCGGATGAAGGTCTCCTGGGCCAGGTCCTCCGCCAGGCTCCGGTCCCGGACCATGCGGAAGACCAGGGAGAAGACCGGACGCTCGTAGCGGGAGAGGAGTTCCCTGTACGCCGTCTCCCGACCCTTGAGGGCCAGGGTCACGAGGTCGCGGTCGTCGATGCTGGTCAGATCCACCGTGGTCACAGGTCGGCGTGGGGGAGGGCTCCCGAGCAGGTCCCTTCTTGTTTGCCATACGTCGGGGGAACCGGCGGTCTTCGCAGGGGTGCTTTCCAGCACCTCCACCCATCCGGGGGAACGCCCTCCGGGGCTGTGCCACTGAAAAGGTAATCAACGAGACATGAGCCGGGCGACCACGCACAGTGCCACCCCCTCCCGGGGAAGCGATCGGGAGACCCAGGTGCGGACGATCTTCTCCGAGATCGCTCCCCGCTACGACCTCCTGAACCACGTCCTTTCCCTGAATATCGACCGGCGGTGGCGGCGACGGGCGGTGGACCGCCTGGGGTGGGAGGACCATCCGGAGGGGACCTGGCTGGACGCCTGCGCCGGCACCTATGACCTGAGCCTGGAACTCTCCGGGAGGAAGGCCTTCCGGGGCCGGGTGGTGGCCTCCGACTTCGCCCAGCCGATGCTGGTGGTGGGGAAGGAGAAGCTGGCGGGAGCCCCGGTGGACCCCGTCTGTGGCGACTCCCTCCGTCTCCCCTTCGCCGACAACACCTTCCACGGTGCCACGGTGGGCTTCGGGGTGCGGAACCTGGCGGATCTGGATCGGGGGCTGGCGGAGTTCCGCCGGGTGATCCGCCCCGGGGGACGGCTGGTGATCCTGGAGTTCACCACCCCCCCCAACGCCCTGGTCCGGGGGGGGTACCACCTCTACTTCCACCGGGTCCTGCCGGTGGTGGGGCGCATCGTCTCCGGGCACCCGTGGGCCTACAAGTACCTCCCGGAATCGGTGAAGGAGTTTCCGGGACCCGAGGGGCTGGCGGCAAAGATGCGGGATGCCGGCTTCGCCTCCGCCACCTGGGAGCTGATCAGTTTCGGGATTGCGGCGATCCACGTGGGGACGGTGGGCTGACCATCCCGGCGGGCCCCACCTCCAGGATCCGCACCGGGCCCAGGGTGCCGGCGGGAAGATCGAAGGCCTCCGGGTCCCCCACGATGAGGATCGTCATGTCCTGGGGCCGGACGAAGGTGCGAACCACGTCCCGGACGGCGTCCGGGGTCACCTGCTGGATCCGGTCCAGGTAGCGGGTGAGCCAGTCGTCCGGGAGCCCCGAGGCCCGGTAGGCCATCTGCCGGGCCACCACCTGGGTGGACTCCTGGAAGTTGAAGGCCCACCCGTTCACCATGGCATCCACCGCCTCCCCCACCTCCTCCTCCCGGGGGGGGCTCTCCCTCATCTCCTCCAGCACCTCCAGCACCGACTGGATGGCTGCCACCGTGGTGCCGCTCCCGGTCTGCAGGGTGGCCCCCACCAGGCCGTCGTAGCGCTCCGGTGTGGTCCACAGCGACGAGACGGCGTAGGCGAACCCCTCCTCGATCCGCACCCGGGTCATGAGGCGGCTGGAGAAGCCCCCGCCACCCAGGATGAGGTTGGCGATCCGGGAGCTGGCGAAGTCGGCGGAGTCCTCCTGCCGGAGGGGGACCGGATGGGCCAGCACGATCGTGCTCTGGGGGAGGGGTCGGGGGACGAGCCACACCCCGGGTTCCTCCAGGATCTCCGGCTGGGGCGCCTCGGGAAGGGGGGCGCTGCAGGAGGGCCAGCGGGCGACGATGGCCTCCAGCCGGGGGTGGATCTCCTCCCAGGTCACGGCACCCGCCACCCCCAGCATCAGATTCTCCCTGCAGAAGACCCGAGCGTGGGCCCACCGGAGGGCCTCCGGATTGAATCGCTCCGGAGAGAGGTCCTCCTCGGTCATCTCCCACCCCACCGGGTGGTCGCCGAAGAGGAGCCGGTTGAACTGGGAATAGGCCAGCCCTCCGGGGTCGTCCAGTCGGCGCCGCACCGCCTCCAGCTCCTGCCCCCGCCACACCTCCACCTGGGCCTCATCGAAGCGGGGGGTGAGGAGGATGGCCATCCAGAGATCCAGCGCCTCGTCCAGGGAGGACCGGAGGGTGTTCACGCTGGAGGTCTGGGCGCCACCACCCCCTCCGAAGCTGGTCTGGAGGGCCAGCGTCTCCATGCGGACGTCCACCGAGTCCGGGGGGAGGTCCCGGGTGCCCCCCCCCCGGAGGAGCGCCGACATGGCGATGAAGGCGGCGTAGTGCTCCCGGGGGAAATGGCCGAAGCCCCCCCGTACCCGGAGGAAGATGTCCACCAGGGGGAGGGCGGGTTCGTGGAGGTGGAAGACCTCCACACCCCCCACCATCCGGACGTCGGCCCGGGGAGGGGTGAAGTCCAGCTCCGGGTAGGTCAGGCCCTCCGCCGCGGCCCGGCCGGCGGGAGGAGAGTCCTGCCCCTCCAGGAACGGGGGGGAGAGGAGCCCCCCGGCAACCGGGAGAAGGGCCAGAAGGAGCCGGGACAGGCCCCTTCCCCCCCCATTGCGGGAGCGCCGGGGCCCCTCCGGCAGCCTCATCGGTCCCCCCCTGCAGAGGCTCGTTCCACCACTCCCACCGTCATGCGACGGGGGGTGAGGTACCGCTCCACCACCTCCTGGACCTCCTCCGGAGTCACCCTCCGCATCAGCTCGGAGAAGCGGAAGATCTGCCGCCAGTCCCCATAGGTGGAGGCCGAGGAGGCCAGTTGGAATGCCAGCCCCAGGTTCGACTGTAGACGTCGGATGCGGCCTGCCTCCAACTGGATCCGGAGGCGGTCCAGCTCCTCCTGTCCCGGGGGGACGGTCCGGAGCTGTTCCAGCTCCTCCAGGATGGCGGCCTCCAGTTCAGCGGTTGTATGGGGGGCCCTGGGGGCGGCGTCCACCGCGAACAGGGTGGGATACCGGAAGCCCGGCCCCAACGAAACGGCCACATAGGTGGCCAGTCGCTCCTCCACCACCAGTCGACGGTAGAGTCTGGAGGTGCGCCCCCCCGCCAGGAGGGACGAGGCCACCGACAGGGCCGGCAGGTGGGGATGATCCCCCGATACCGTGGGCCACCCCATCCGGAGGAGGGGCTCGGAGTCATGCACCACCGTCACCCGCCGCTCCCCCCGGGGCTCCGGGTCCCGGGCTAGGACCGGAGGAGGGGGCTCCCCGGCGGGAACCGGGGCCAGGTGGTCCCGGGCCCAGGCCAGGATGGAGTCGGGATCCACCGCACCCACCACCGCCACCACGGCATTCGACGGGGCGTAGTAGCGGGAAAGGAAGTCGGCAATGTCCTCCCGGCTCAGCGCCAGGATGTCATGCTTGTGGCCGATGACCGGCTGTCCATACGGGTGCGCCGGGAAGGCGGCGGCCAGGTGGGTCTCGTAGAGGAGCCCCCCCGGGCTGGCATCCACGCGGAAGCGCCGCTCCTCCAGGATCACGTTCCGCTCCGTGTGGAATTCCCGGAGGACCGGATTCCGCATCCGATCCCCCTCCAGCACGAACCAGAGCTTCGCCCGGTTCGCCGGCAACTCCACGAAGTAGGTGGTGGCATCCGCGGAGGTGGTGGCATTCAGCCCCCGGGCTCCGTTCCGGGAGAGGATCCGGTCGAACTCCCCCGGGACCGCATGGGTCCGGGCGGAATCCTCCAGCGCCCGGATCCCCTCCTCCCATCTCCGGAGGCGGGCGGTATCCGGATCCGACCCGAGCCGCTCCACCCGGGCGGAGTCGTGGAGGAGGTCCATGGCGGGAAACCAGGAGGCCTCCCCCTCGGCGTCCCGGGTCCCCACCGAGGTGGTCCCCTTGAAGAGCATGTGCTCCAGGAAGTGGGCAATGCCCGTCTTCCCCGGGGCCTCGTCCACCCCTCCCACCCGGTACTCCACCACGAAGGACACGGTGGGAACGGCGGGGCGGGGGACGATGAGGAGCCTCATCCCGTTCACCAGGGTATGCTCCAGCACCTGGATGTCGGGGATCCCCGCCTCCAGGGCCGGAGGCCCTTCCCGGTCCAGGGGGACCCCCTGGGCCACCACTCCCCCCGGGGTTCCTGCCGGCGCCAGCAGCGACAGGAGCAGGGTGGGGAGCAGGGAGGGGAACGGGAGGCGAGGCATGCTGGGGATCATGTCCTGGGGAGAGGGGCACCGCCTGCAGGCTGACAACGCCGGCACACGAAGATGGAGCGATTGGCGAGGACCCCCCGTTCCACCGCGGTGCCGCAGCGGGGGCAGGGGTGACCGTCCCGTCCATATACCCTCAGCAGGTGCCCGAACGATCCCTCGCCCCCACTGGAATCCCGATAGTCCCGCAGTGTGGTGCCCCGGGCCTCGATGGCCGCCCTGAGGATCCGCCGGAGGGACCGGTGGAGCCTCCGCACCTCTCCTCCGTCCAGAGACGAGGCGGGGCGCAGCGGGTGGATCCGGGCCTCCCAGAGCGCCTCGTTGGCGTAGATGTTCCCCACCCCCGCCACCTTCCGCTGGTCCAGGAGCCAGGAGCGGACGGGGGAGCGGGAGTGGGAGAGGGATTCCCCCAGCGCCGCCGACGTGAAGCCTGCCGAGAGGGGCTCGGGACCCAGGGCCCGGTTTCGCAGCCGCCATCTCCGGGCCCCCAGCACCTCCAGCGCCCCAAAACGACGGACGTCGTCGTAGGTCAGGAGGGTGCCGTCGTGGAAGTGGATCCGGACGCCGGGGTGGCGCCCGTCCACCTCGCTCCCCCCGGGCTCCGGAAGGAGCAGCCGCCCGGTCATCCCCAGATTCACCAGCAGCGCCCGCCCCCCGTCCAGACGGAAGAGGACGTTCTTCCCCCTCCGCCCCACCCGTTCCACCTGCCGTCCCAGCAACCCCTTCCGGAAGGGCTCCACCCCCTGGGGGAGGAGGCCCGGTCGGAGGACCTCGATGCCGGTGATCCGGAGGCCCCTCAGGCGGGGATCCAATCCCCGGGCAATGGTCTCGGCTTCAGGGAGCTCGGGCAGGAGGATCTCTCCGGGCGGCGGGGGAGGGGAGGGGCGTCACGGGCGGAAGGCCTCATCCCGGGCCAGTTCCCGCCATGCGATGTCCCCCCGGAAGTGCCTCCCCTGGAACCGGATGGCCTCGGCACCCTGCCGGCTCCGGAGCGCCGCATCCCCCAGGGTGGGGCCCACCCCGGTGACGGCCAGCACCCGGCCGCCGGAGGTCACCAGTCCGTCCCCCTCCCGCTTCGTTCCGGCATGGAAGACCAGGAGTTCCGGGTCCTCCTCCAGCTCCGGCGGGAGGTCGATGGGGATCCCCCTGGGGTAGGGTCCCGGGTAACCGCCGGAGGCCAGCACGGTGGTGACTGCGGCCTCACCGGTCCACCCCGGTCGCCAGCCAGCGAGCGACTCCCCCCGGGCGATGGCCAGGATGGGGTCCAGGAGCGACCCCTTCATCAGGGGGAGCACCACCTGGGTCTCGGGATCCCCGAACCGGCAGTTGAACTCCACCACCCTGGGCCCCTCATCGGTGAGCATGAGCCCGGCGTAGAGGAGCCCCCGGAAGGGTGTCCCCTCCTCCCGGAGGGCCGCCAGGACGGGGAGGAGGATCCGGTCCCTCACCTCCCGCATGAGCCCCGGGGAGGCGATGGACACGGGAGCGTAGGCCCCCATCCCACCGGTGTTGGGGCCGGTATCCCGCTCACCGGCCCGCTTGTGGTCCTGGGCGGGAAGGAGGGTCACCGCCTCCGATCCGTCACAGAGGGCGAAGACCGATAGCTCCTCCCCCTCCATGAACTCCTCGATGACCACCTGGGAGCCCGCATCCCCCAGGGCACGGTCCTCCAGGATGGCATCCACCGCGTCCAGCGCCTCCACCAGGGTCATGCAGACGATGGCTCCCTTTCCCGCCGCCAACCCCGAGGCCTTCACCACCACCGGCGCCCCATGCTCCCGGAGGAACTCCCGGGCGGGTTCTGCGGCGGAGAAGGTGGCGTGGCGTGCGGTGGGGACCCGGTGGCGCACCATGAGGGCCTTGGCGAAGGCCTTGCTGGCCTCGATCCGGGCGGCTCCAGCGGTGGGGCCGAAGGCGGGGATGCCCTGGTCCTGGAGTCGGTCCACCAGCCCCAGGGCCAGGGGAGCCTCCGGCCCCACCACCACCAGATCCACCCGGTTGGCAGCCACCCACCCGGAGATCCCCTCCACATCCTCCGGGGAGAGGTCCAGGGACGTGACCCCGGTCATCCCCCCGTTGGGGCGGGTGACCGTGAAGGAGGCCTCCGGGGCATCCCGGCGAAGCTTCCAGAGAAGGGCGTGCTCCCGGCCCCCGTTTCCGACGATGAGAATGCGCATGGGGCGGAGGCTAACTCCGGGGCGTGGGGCGTGTAAAGCGCCGCCACGCCCCGGGGCGGATCAGGGCCCACCGGAGGCCGACGGGAGGGTCAGAAGCCCAGGCCACCCCGGAACTGCTCCCCCATGCGCCGGGCCGCCGTGGCCATCTCGTCCACCAGGCTCTTCGCCCCCTCGGCGTAGGAGTCCATGGCCGCCTGCAGGTCCTCCACCACGCCGGGGTCCGGATCACCGTGCCGGGAGTACTCGCCCCGGAGGATCCGGTCGTAGTCCCCGGTCTCGATCCACCCCCGGAGTTCCGACACCCGGAGGACGAAGAAGGGGTGGGTCATCCCCAGGAGGTTCAGGACCTTGAAGACCGAGTCCGCCACGTCCCCCCCCTCCCGGTACTCCTCGGCCTGCCGGATGAACTCCCCCAGGTCCGGGGCGTCTGGGGTCCCTCCCCCCGCCATCTTCATCATGGTCCGCAGCGCCACCTCCGGGTCCTGGACGGCCAGCAGGCCGGCCCGGTCGCAGGAGAGTTCGCTCTTCCGGGACCACTCCAGGAGCGCCATGAGGACAGCCCGGGCCGCCAGCCCCACGATGGGGAAGCCGAGGCTGGCCAGCTGCAGGAGGATGACGGTCATGGTCCGGTAGAGGACGTGACCGCTCATGATGTGCCCCAGCTCATGCCCCAGGACGAAGGAGAGTTCGTCGTCGTCCAGCAGGTTCACCGTCCCGGAATTCAGGATGATGAAGGGCTTCTCCATCCCGTAGGCCCCGGCATTCACCACCGGCGTCTGGGAGACGTAGAGGGGGTAGTGCTCCGGCGAGTCCATGGTCCGGAGCACATCGGTATAGAGGCGATGGATCCGGGCGTACTGCCGGTCCGAAACCCGGATGGCATTGGCCTGGAAGGCCAGGCGCACCGGCTTCTCGCCGAAGAAGCCGAAGAGGGTCCGGAGGATCTGGTCGAAGATGGGAATCCTCCGGAGCGCCGCCAGCGCCGCCCGGTCGGCGGGGTGCTCCCAGGCCCGGGATGAGATCCCGGTGAGCACCCGGCGACTGCGGGCATCGCCGGAGCCGTTTCCACCCGCTCCGCTCCCTCCGTTCCCCCCACCGGTGGAACCGGTGTCTCCCCAGCCGTTCTGTGGGTCGCCGATCATGCGCTGCCACTCCGTCGTGCGGGCCGGAACCGGGGCCCGGGGAACCGGGGAGGATCGGCCGATCCTCCTCCTCCTCCGGCCTGTCGGGACCGGATCCAATCAAGCGAATGCCCCAACCTGTACGCCGGAGGGGGATGGGGGGTTTCATGCTGCCCCCCGGGGATACGCAGCCGGCTCAGATCCTCTTCAGGGCGGCGTCCAGGTCCTCGATGAGGTCGTCCACATCCTCGATTCCCACCGACAGCCGGACCAGCCCCTCGGTGACCCCCATCCGCTCCCGCCGCTCCTCGGGGACCGAGGCATGGGTCATCAGCGCCGGAACGCTGATCAGCGACTCCACCCCCCCCAGGCTCTCTGCCAGGGCGAAGATCCGGGTTCCCTCCACCACGGTCCGAGCCCTCTCCGGAGACTGCATGTCCAGCGAGATCATGCCGGTGTACCCGCTCATCTGCGCCCGGGCCAACTCGTGCTGGGGGTGGGACTCCAGTCCCGGATAGTGCACCACAGGAACCCTGGGATGCCCCTCCAGGAAGCGGGCCACCGCCAGGCCGTTGTGGTTGTGCTCCTTCATCCGGACATGGAGGGTCTTGATTCCCCGGAGCACCAGCCACGAGTCCATGGGGCCCGCCACCCCGCCGGAGCACTTCCGGACGAAGGCCAGTTCAGCCGCCAGTTCATCGTCCCGGACCGCCAGGAGTCCCCCCACCACATCGGAGTGGCCGTTGAGGTACTTGGTGGCGGAGTGCACCACGATGTCCGCGCCCATGGAGAGGGGACGCTGGTTCATGGGGGTGGCGAAGGTGTTGTCCACGCAGAGGAGGACCCCCGCCTCCCGGGTGATGGAGGCTGCGGCCTGCAGATCCGTGAGCCTCATCAACGGGTTGGACGGGGTCTCCAGGAAGACCAGTCGGGTTTCCGGTCGCAGCGCCCCCCGGATGGCCTCGGGGTCCCGGCTGTCCACGAAGTCGAAATGGAGCCCCAGGCGGGACAGCACCCGGATCATGAGACGCATGGTGCCGCCGTACACATTCTCCTCGCACACCACATGGTCCCCGGCGGAACAGACCGTGGTGATGATGCACTCGATGGCCGCCATCCCGCTGGCAAAGGCAAGACCATGGTCCCCCTCCTCCAGGGCGGCGATGCTCCTCTCCAGCGCCTCCCGGGTGGGATTCTGCACCCTGGCGTATTCGTAGCCCGTGTGCTCCCCCAGCCGGGGCTGGACATAGGTAGAGGTCTGGAAGATGGGGGGCATCACGGCCCCCGTGATGGGCTCCGGCGACTGGCCCGCATGGATGACCCGGGAGGCGGGCCGGAGGGGGGGGTGGTTGTCCTGGGACATGGTCTTCCGGAGCCCGTGGCGTGGGAGGCGGCGCGAGACCCCGGTGCAGGGCGTGGGCACGGGTGGGGGTCGCCGAGCGATGGGGGAATATAGCCCCGACCGGGGTATCCTTTCGATCCGTCCCCTCGAGGGGGGGGCGTCCCAGCGTCCTGGCGGGGCTTCGTTGACGCTCCTGCTGGAAGGGGGCGATGTTCCACCTCCCCCGGCCTGATTCCTGCTCGAAGCCATCCCGACGATCGTCCGTCCTTCCACCTCCCACCCCATCGAGTCATGCCCCTCGCCCTTCCTGACGGCCTCATGGTGTCCGTATCCGGCTTCCGCGGTCGGGTGGGAGACCCCCTGACCCCCGAGTTGATGGCCGGCATCGCTGCCGCGTTCGGCGCGTTCCTCCAGTCGGAAGGTGCAGGGCGGCGCATCTTCCTCGGGAGGGACTCCCGGACCTCCGGGCCGATGTTTGCCCAGGCGGTGACCGCAGGGCTGATGTCGGTGGGGTGCGAGGTGGTGGATCTCGGGGTGGTGGCCACCCCCACCCTGATGCTCACCGTCCGGGAGGGAGACGCCGCCGGAGGACTGGGGATCACCGCCAGCCACAACCCTGCCGAATGGAACGCCCTGAAGCTTGCCGGCGGGGATGGGACCTTCCTGGATGCGGAGCGGAGCACTGCCTTCCAGCGCTTCCTGCGGGAGGAGGAGATTCCCAGGGCTCCCTGGTCGGCGCTGGGGACTGTCCGCTCCCAGGGAGGGGCCAGCGAGGTCCACCGGGAGCGGATCCTGGCCCTCCCCCTCCTGGACCTGGAAGGGCTCCGTCGTCGCCGCTTCCACGTGGCGCTGGACTGCGTCAGGGGGGCAGGAGGGCACATCGTCCCCCAGCTCCTGGAGAGCCTGGGGTGCAGGGTGACCACCATCGGCGGCGAGCCGGATGGCCGCTTCCCCCGGGATCCCGAGCCCACCGCGGCGAACCTGACGGACCTGGGGAACCTGGTCCGTGACAGCGGGGCGGAACTGGGCTTCGCGGTGGATCCGGACGTGGACCGGCTCTCTCTGGTGGATGGCGAGGGGGTTCCCCTGGGGGAGGATCTCACCCTGGCACTGGCTGCGGCGGTTGTGCTGCGGCGCACCCCGGGTGCGGTGGTGACGAACCTCTCCACCAGCCGTGTGGTGGAGGATGTGGCCACCGCCATGGGTGGGCGGATCGTCCGGTCGGCGGTGGGGGAGATCAACGTGGCCCGACGTATGCAGGAGGAGGACGCAGTGGTGGGGGGGGAGGGGAATGGCGGGGTCATTCTTCCCGCCCTCCACCTCACCCGGGATGCTCCGGTGGGGACTGCGCTCATCCTGCAGCACCTGCTGGATACCGGGCTGGATCTCCGGGCAGCGGCGGCCCAGTGGCCTGTCTACCGGATCGTCAAGGAGAAGATCTCCTTTCCCCGGTCGGAGCTGGACCGGGGGTACCGGAGCCTGGAGCAGGGCTTCCCCGACGCCGAGGTGGACCGCACGGATGGCCTGCGTTTCGCGTGGCCCCACCGCGGGGAGTGGCTCCATGTCCGGCCGTCCGGAACCGAGCCGGTGGTGCGGGTCATTGCCGAGGCGCCCCATGAGACCCGGGCCCTGGCGCTGGTGGAGGCGGCGCGGCGACACCTGGGGGACGAGTCGTAGCGTCGATACAACAGAATAGCGATGAGGGAAGGATCCGGGGCAGTCGGCCCGGCCCATACCATTGAATCCAGGAGAGTGTCGGGATGTGCGGAATCGTCGGCTATGTGGGCCCCCGGGATGCGGTACCCATCCTTCTCGCGGGACTGAGGCGTCTGGAGTACCGGGGCTACGACTCCGCCGGGCTCGCCTTGCAGGACGACGAGGGAGGGATCTCCGCGGTGAAGCGGCCGGGGAAGATCGCTGAACTGGAAGGGGCCCTGGCCGCCGGAGGACTCTCGTCCCACTGCGGCATCGGGCACACCCGTTGGGCCACCCACGGCCCCCCGAATCAGGTGAACGCCCACCCGCATCAGTCCGGCGATGGCGGGATCGCCCTGATCCACAACGGGATCATCGAGAACGCCGGCTCCATCCGTCGGCGCCTGGAGGAGAAGGGATACGTCTTCATCTCGGACACCGACACCGAATCGGTGGTGCATCTCATCGATGAAGCCATGACCCCCGGCGTCTCGCTGGAGGATGCGGTGGCGACAGCCCTGGCGCAGGTGGACGGCACCTACGGGATCGCTGTGGTGAGCAGCCGGGACCCGGGGAAGCTGGTCTGTGCCCGGCAGGGGAGTCCGCTGCTGCTGGGGATCGGCGAGGAGGGGGAGTACTTCGTGGCCTCCGATGCCGCCGCGGTGATCTCGTACACCCGGGATGTGGTCTACCTGGACGACGGGGACTACGCGGTCCTGACCCGGGACGGCTACCAGACCTTCCACCTCCGGAAGGGGGCGGTGGATCGCTCGATCCACCAGGTCACCTGGGAGCTGGATTCCATCGAGAAGGGCGGCTTCGAGCACTTCATGCTCAAGGAGATCTACGAGCAGCCCGAGTCACTTCGGAACGTGATGCGGGGGCGCCTCCTGGAAGAGGAGGGGACGGCCCGCCTGGGGGGGATCCTCCGGGCCGAGGAGATGCTGGACGGGCTCCAGAGGATCGTCATCACCGCATGCGGCACCTCCTGGCATTCCGCCCTTATCGGGGAGTATGTCATCGAGGAGTTGGCCAGGATTCCGGTGGAGGTGGAATACGCCTCCGAGTTCCGGTACAAGAACCCTGTCCTGGACGACAGGACCCTGGTGATCGTCATGTCCCAGTCCGGCGAGACGGCGGACACCCTGGCCGCCCTCCGGGAGGCGAAGCGTCGGGGAGCCCGGACCATGGGGATCGTGAACGTGGTGGGGTCCACCATCGCCCGGGAGACCGACTTCGGGATGTACCTCCACGCCGGTCCCGAGATCGGAGTGGCCTCCACCAAGGCCTTCACCAGTCAGGTGGTGGCACTGATCCAGTTCGCCCTTCTCCTGGGGCGCCGTCGGGACCTGTCCATCCTGGAGGGGCGGCAGATCGTGAAGGCCCTCAAGGAACTTCCAGCACAGGTGGAGGAGCTCCTCAAGCTGGACGACGAGATCCTCCAGCTGGCCCGGACGTACATGTATGCCCCGAACTTCCTCTATCTCGGCCGGGGGTACCAGTTCCCGGTGGCGCTGGAGGGGGCTCTGAAGCTGAAGGAGGTGAGCTACATCCATGCGGAGGGGTATCCCGCCGCCGAGATGAAGCATGGCCCCATCGCTCTCATCGACGAGCGGATGCCGGTGGTGTTCCTGGCCCCCAGGGACCCGGTCTACCAGAAGGTCCTCTCCAACATCGAAGAGGTGAAGGCCCGGAAGGGGCAGGTCATCGCCGTGGTCACGGAGGGGGATGGAGAGTTGAATGGAAGGGTGGACCACACCATCCAGATCCCAGGGACGCTCCCCTTCCTTCTCCCGGTGCTGGCCACCATCCCGCTGCAGCTCCTGGCGTACCACATCGCCGTTCTCCGGGGGTGCGATGTGGACCAGCCCCGGAACCTGGCCAAGTCGGTGACGGTGGAGTGAGGGTCGTCCTCCAGAGGGTCACTTCCGCCCGGGTCACCGTGGAGGAGCGGGTCACAGGAGAGATCGGGGGGGGGCTGCTCCTCCTGGTGGGCTTCCGCCCCGGAGATGACGAGGCCGCGCTGGCCTGGATGGCAGACAAGGTGCTGGGGCTCCGGATCTTTGGCGATTCCGAGGGGAAGATGAACCTTTCCCTGGAGGAGGTGGGGGGCGATGTTCTGGTGGTGAGCCAGTTCACCCTCTACGGGGATACCCGGAAGGGGAGGCGCCCCAGCTTCATCGAGGCCGCCCCCCCATCGGAGGCCGTTCCCCTCTACCAGCGTTTCCTGGGGATCCTCCGGGAGCGGCTCCCCGCCGCCCGGGTGGAGGAGGGGGAGTTCGGAGCGATGATGTCGGTGGCGCTGGTGAACGAAGGACCGGTCACCCTGATCCTGGAGCGCTGACTCCCACCCCCTCTGCCGATCCTCCCGGCCCTGGCCCCATGACCTCTTCTTCCCCCCCGTTGATCCTCGCCTCCGGCTCCCCCCGGAGGGCCGATCTCCTCCACATGCTGGGCATCCCCTTCCAGATCGAGACGCATCCGGTACCCGAGGAGGTCATCCCCGGGGAGGAGCCCGCCCCCCACGTGGAGCGGCTGGCTCGGGCGAAGGCGGAGGTGGTGTCCCGTCGGCACCCCCATACCCTGGTCCTGGGGGGAGACACGGTGGTGGTGTCCCGGGGCACCATCCTGGGGAAGCCCCGGGACCCGGCGCATGCCGTGGCGATGCTCATGGAGCTCTCCGGCCGGTCCCACCAGGTGATGTCCGGGCTGGCCCTCCTGAAGGCCGGGGGTCTGGTGGCTTCGGGGGTGCGAGTCACCACCGTCTTCTTCCGCCCCTTCGGAGAGCCCACCGCCCGGGACTACGTGGCCACCGGTGAACCCATGGACAAGGCGGGAGCCTACGGCATCCAGGGGCTGGGTGCGGCGCTGGTGGACCGGATCAAAGGGGATCATTCCAACGTGGTGGGTCTTCCCATCCCCCTCCTGGTGGAACTCCTGGAGCAGGCGGGAAGACCCTTCCGCTTTCCCTTGGGGCACAGGATGCGATCGGAGGAGCCATGACGGAGTCGCTCCATACCCTGCCACCGTCGCCCTCCTACCCCCGGGCCCTGGCGCGACCCGGGAACTGCGGCCCCCTCCTTCTCCTGGATCAGACCCGCCTCCCCTCGGAGGAGGTGATGCTGGAGTTGGGGGACGCTGCCGGGGTGGCCGAGGCCATCCGGGCACTGAGGGTCAGGGGGGCGCCTGCCATCGGACTGGCGGCCGCCCACGGGGTGGCGGTGGAGGCGGAGCGCCTCCTGGGGGCGGGAGTGGACGCAGCGGAGTGGGAGCGTGGGGTGGAGGAGGCCTCCCGCGAACTGCGGTCCACCCGACCCACCGGGTTCAACCTCTCCGTCTGCCTGGATCGGATGGACCGGGTCCTGGTGGAGGGCCGGAACCGTCCCCTCCAGGACCGGGTGGATGCCCTGGCCTCGGAGGCCACCCGACTCCACGAGGAGGATGCCCTCCGGTGCCGCCGGATCGGGGAAGCGGGTCTGGCCCTTCTTCCCCCGGGGGGGGGGACGGTCCTCACCCACTGCAACGCCGGCGCCCTGGCCACCGGAGGCATCGGCACCGCCCTGGCTCCCGTATACGTGGCCCGGGAAGCCGGGATCCCGGTGGAGGTCCTTTCCTGCGAGGCCCGTCCCGTCCTCCAGGGAAGCCGTCTCACGGCCTGGGAACTGCACCGGGCGGGAGTCCCGGTAACGGTCATCCCCGACAGCGCGGCGGCCGCCGCCATGGCGCTGGGACGGGTGGACCTGGTGATCGTGGGGGCCGACCGGATCACCGCCAATGGGGATACCGCCAACAAGATCGGGACCTACGCCCTGGCGGTCCTGGCGGCCCGTCATGGGATCCCCTTCCACGTGGCGGCACCGGTGGGCACCATCGATCCCTCACTCTCCGGGGGGGGTGCCATTCCCATCGAGGAGCGGGATGCCGATGAGGTGCGTCGTGGGCTGGGGCGTCTCACGGCGCCAGAGGGGGTCCAGGTCTGGAACCCCGCCTTCGACGTCACACCGGCCCACCTGATCACCAGCATCATCACGGATGCCGGGGTCCTGCGCCCCCCCTTCCGACCCGCCCTGTCGGCTCTCGTCGAAGGGGCTTAGGGTTTCCCGGAGCGGATCCGCGAACCCCAGCCTCCGGAGTGGCCATGAGCCGCACGCCAGGCGTCCTGGCCATCGATCAGGGCACCACCGGGACCACCTGTCTCGTCATCGACCGTGACGGCCGCATCACCGGCCGGGCCTACAAAGAGTTCACGCAGCACTTTCCTCGTCCGGGATGGGTGGAGCACGACGCCTCCGAGATCTGGGAGGTGACCCGGGGCCTCGTGCACGAAGCCGTGGAACAGGGGACCCGGGAGGGCACTCGTGTGGAGGCCATCGGGATCACGAACCAGCGGGAGACGGTGGTGGTATGGGACAGGGAGACGCTGGAGCCGGTCCACCGCGCCCTGGTATGGCAGGACCGACGGACCGCCGGGATCTGCCGGGAACTCCGGGAGGGGGGCCACGAAGACCGGGTGCGTCGGCTCACGGGGCTCCTCTTCGACCCCTACTTCTCCGGCACCAAGCTCACCTGGCTGATGCGGGAGGTCCCGGGGCTCCGTCGCAGGGCGGAGTCCGGGGAACTGGCGGCGGGGACCGTGGATAGCTGGCTCATCGCCCGGCTCACCGGTGGTGCCGTCCATGCCACAGACCCCACCAATGCCTCACGAACGCTCCTCTATGATCTGCACGCGGGGCACTGGTCCCCCGAGCTCCTGGAACTCCTGGAGGTTCCATCGGCGCTCCTCCCGGAGGTCCGCAGCTCCTCCGGGTCCTTCGGCCTCTCGGTGGGGGCGGAGGCAGGATTGGAGGTTCCGGTGGCGGGGGTCGCAGGAGACCAGCAGGCGGCGCTGTACGGACAGGGGTGCTGGGAGGCGGGGCTGGGGAAGAACACCTACGGAACCGGAGCCTTCCTGCTCCTCCACACCGGCTCCGATCCGGTCCACTCCGCGCATGGCCTCCTCACCACGGTCGCCTGCGACGCCCGGGGGGGAAGGGCCTACGCCCTGGAGGGCTCCATCTTCGTGGCTGGCGCCGCCGTCCAGTGGCTCCGGGACGGTCTGGGGATCCTGGAGCGGGCAGAGGAATCGGCGGACATGGCCGCCTCCCTCCAGGCGAATGACGGGGTGTACCTGGTTCCTGCCTTCGTGGGGCTGGGAGCGCCCCACTGGGACCCGGAGGCACGGGGGGCGCTGGTGGGGCTCACCCGGGGAACCGGTCGGGCGCACCTGGCCCGGGCGGCGCTGGAGTCCATGGCCTACAGCACCAGCGATGTGGTGAAGGCCATGGAGGCGGACTCGGGGGTCCTGCTCAGGGAACTCCGGGTGGACGGCGGAGCGGCGGCCAACGACTGGCTGATGCAGTTCCAGGCCAGCATCCTGGGGGTCCCCGTCCGGCGCCCCCAACTGGTGGAGACCACGGCGCTGGGGGCGGCCGGGCTGGCGGGGCTCTCCGCCGGTGTCTGGACCGAGCCCGGCGACTTCCTCCAGGCCGGAGGGGAGAGCCGGCGCTTCGAGCCGGAGCTGGGGGAGCCCAGCAGGGACGCCCTTCTGGAAGGATGGCACCGGGCTGTGGAGGCGGTACGCTCCCTCCGATGATCGTCAATCCTCCCCCCTCCATTGCGTCAAACCATATTGACACCCATGGGGATGGCCGGGTACCCTGACAGGAAGGAAGGTCCCCCATCCCCGAGCGCCGGACGGGAAGGTGAATCCCTGCGGAACCTCCGGGGTACGGTGGCGTGAGGTGTGCTGGAGTTTGAGGAGATGGAGTGGACCCATCCCTGTCTGGGGGTATGGGTGCGGTATTAGATTGGCAGGATCGTTCACGGGGCTGTTTGCCCTCCGCTTGTCAGGGGGTCGGGAATGCGCAGAGACCGTCGGTTCTTCGTTGGAATGACTGGAGTGGCGGCCGTTGTCGGGTACCTGATGTGGACGGGTGTGTCCGATACGATGATGTACTACGTGACCCCTGCTGAACTGCTGGCCAAGGTGGCGGCGGACCCCTCCTACCACGGGGTAGCCATCAAGGTGAGCGGCCAGGTCCTGGCGGACAGCCACGAGATGGTGCCTGGTCAGGCTCTGCATCACCGCTTCGTGGTCACCGACCTGGAGCAGCCGGACAAGAGGTTCGTCACCGAGTACATCGGGATCCTGCCGGACACCTTCGTGGACGAGGTGGAGGTGGTGCTGGAGGGACAGTTCCGGACCGATGGGATCTTCCAGGCGGAACTCGTACTCACCAAGTGCGGCAGTCGCTATGAAGCCATGCCCGAGGGGGGTGAACTGGTCACGGATGCCGGGGCAGGGGCTGCCGGGACATGATCCTGCTGGGGGAGTTGGCCCTCTGGGCCGCGCTTCCTGTATCCGTCTGGGGTCTGGTTCTGGCCTTCCTGGGTGGGCGGCAGGGTCGGGGTGACCTGGTGCTCAGTGCCGAGCGGAGTGTCTACGCCGCTTTTTTCCTCTTCATCCTCGCGTCTGCAGGGATCGTCACGGCCTTCCTGCAGGACCGCTTCGAGTTCTGGTACGTCTACAACTACTCCAATCGGGATCTTGACACCTACTTCAAGGTGTCGGGCCTCTGGGCGGGTCAGCGGGGCTCCCTGGTCTTCTGGGGGCTTCTCCTGTCGTTCTTCTCGGCCCTCTGCGTGTGGCAGAACCGGGCGAAGAACCGGGAGTTCATGCCCTATGTCTCCGGGGTCCTCCTCACCGTCATCACCTTCTTCGTGATGGTGCTGCTCTTTGCGGATGTGAACCCCTTCGAGCGGCTGGCCATGACTCCGGCGGACGGGCGGGGGCTCAACCCCCAGCTCCAGAACTACTGGATGACCATCCATCCGCCCACGTTGTACCTGGGGTTCACCGCCTTCACGATCCCCTTTGCCTTCGCCATCTCGGCGCTCCTCACCGGTCGCCTCGATTCGAGGTGGATCCAGCTCACCCGGCGTTGGACGCTGTTCAGCTGGTTCATCCTCACCAACGGCATCATCTTCGGGATGCGCTGGGCGTATGAGGAGCTGGGGTGGGGAGGCTACTGGTTCTGGGACCCGGTGGAGAATGCCTCGCTGCTCCCCTGGCTGACGGCGTCGGCATTCCTGCACTCCATCATGATCCAGGAGCATCGGGGGATGCTCAAGATCTGGAACATGGCGCTGGTCTGCCTGACGTTCCTGCTGACCATCTTCGCCACGTTCCTCACCCGCTCGGGACTCATCGAGTCGGTGCACTCCTTCGCCCAGGAACTCCGGATTGCCTACATCTTCCTGGCCTTCATGGCGTTCCTCATCGGGGTGTCGCTGGTCCTCATCCTGTACCGGCTGAACCGGCTCCGGAGTGATCGCCCCCTGGAGAGTTTCGTCTCCCGTGAAGCGGCGTTCCTCCTGAACAACCTGATCTTCCTGGGGATTGCCTTCGCCGTCCTGTGGGGGACCCTCTTCCCCCTCATCTCCGAGGGCTTCTTCGGGCAGGCCATCACCGTGGGCCCCCCCTTCTTCAACCGGGTGAGCATTCCCATCGGTCTGGTCCTGCTGGCCCTGACAGGGGTGGGGCCGGTGATTGCCTGGCGACGGGCGTCACCGAAGAACCTCCGGCGGAACTTCATGATGCCGGTGCTGGTGTCGCTGCTGACCGCCGCCCTCCTCTTTGCCCTGGGGATGCGCCACGGGCTGGCCATCCTGACCTTCTCCCTGTCCACCTTCGTCTTCGCGGTGATCGGACAGGAGTTCTGGAAGGGCACCCGGGCCCGGGCCCGGATCGAGGGAGAGGGGGTGTTCCTCGCCTTCATCCATCTGGTGGGGCGCAATCGGGGCCGCTGGGGCGGCTACATCGTCCATGTGGGTGCGGCCATGATCTTTGCCGCCTTCGCCGGTTCGGCCTTCGACCAGGATGTCATCCAGACAGTGGAGCCGGGGGAGACCATCTCCATCCAGTCCGCCTGGGGGCACACCTACGAGCTCACCTATGAGGGGATCTCGGTGTCCCAGCAGCCCAACATGCTTCAGGTGGTGGGACTGCTGTCGGTGAAGAAGGACGGGGTCCCCATGGGGACCATGGCTCCGGAGAAGCGTCAGTATCGAATGTGGGACAACCTCATCAACGAGGTGAGCATCCGCACCACCCCGAGGGAGGACCTCTACACCATTCTGGCGGCCGTGCAGAACGTCCAGGGGATCCTCGCCAACGACCCCAACGCTCAGCAGGCCACCTTCGAGATCCAGGTGAACCCCCTGGTGGGGTGGATCTGGTACGGGGGAATGGTGATCACGCTGGGCTCCCTCATCGGCCTCTGGCCCTCCCGGGGGTCGGTGAAGGCGGAGAGGGACCGGGTCCTCTCCTCCCGTCCCGAGGTGGGGGCCGAACCGCCCAGGCCGGTGGCGGAACCGGCGGGAGTGTGAGGACGCCATGAGTATCGCCCTGCTGGCGGGCCTGCTGGTGGTCCTGGCGGTGGTCCTGTTCATCGTCCAACCCCTGCTGACGGGGGAGGAGGCACCCCTGGTCCGCCATGAGGACGAGGTGACGGATGCGCAGGCCCGGAAACGGGTTGCGCTCATGGCCCTCCGGGACGTGGAATACGACTTCGCAACCGGCAAGCTGGACGCCACCGACTACCAGGACCTGAAAGGGGAACTGGCGGCGGAGGCCCTTGCCGCCCTGGACGACGAGGAGGCCTCGGAGGGTCTGTCCGCGTCGGTGCGAGCGGACCGGGACGCCGTGGAGTCGGAGATTGCTGCATTCCGGGCCGCTCTCCGGGATGGGTTCCGGTGTGGAGGATGCGGCCATGCGAATCCTGCCTCCAGCCGGTTCTGCGGCTCGTGCGGTCAGCCCCTCGGGGCTCCCGTTCCAACGGGAGGGTAGCGGTCTTGTCGGAGGCGGTGGCCCTGGAGGCCGCCGGTCTGGTCCGTGAGTTTGGTGCCCTCCGCGCGGTGGATGGCATCGGTTTTCGCCTGGCTCCTGGCGAACAACTCACGGTGTTCGGCCCCAACGGTGCGGGGAAGTCGACCCTTCTGGCGCTCCTGGCCGGCTCCCTCCGCCCCGATGCCGGCGAGGTGCGTTGGCAGGGGAAGTCCAGGGTCCACGGCGACCTGGACTGGTTCCGCCTGGTAGGAGTCCTGTCCCACCAGGGCTTCCTCTACGGGCATCTCACCGCCGCCGAGAATCTCCGGTTCCATGCCGATCTCCACCTCCTCTCCTCCGTGGACGACCGGGTGCAGGAGGCTCTCCGTTCGGTGGGGCTGGAGGCCCGTTCGGGAGATCGGGTCCGGACCTTCTCCCGTGGGATGAAGCAGCGCCTGGCGCTGGCCCGGACGCTCCTCCACGAGCCCCGGGTGGTCCTCCTGGATGAGCCGTATACCGGTCTCGATGCCCATGCTGCCGCGCTCCTCAGGGGAGTTCTGGCGTCCCTGCGGGACGGCCAACGCACCGTGGTCCTGGTGACCCACAACCTCACCCAGGGACTGGAACAGGCGGATCGGGTGGCCATCCAGGTGCGGGGGAGGTTCCTGGTGTCTGCCCCCCGGAGCGAAGTTCCCATGCAGGGGTTCGAGGGCTTCTACCGGGATGTGGTGGAAGGGGCGGAGGCCCGGGGGTGAGCGGCTACCTCCGGCAGGTGTGGGCGGTGGTGCGAAAGGACTTTCTGGTGGAGATGCGCACCCGGGAGCGGGGGGCGGCCATGGCGGGGTTCGCCGTCCTGGTTACGGTCCTGGTGAACTTCAGTCTGGATACGGCCCTGGTGCGTCCCGGAGAGGTGGCCGCCGGGTGGATCTGGATGACGATCCTGTTCGCCGGCCTGCTGGGGATGGGGCGGACCTTTGAACTGGAGGGGGAGGATGGGGCCTTTCGGGGGGTGCTGCAGGCTCCGGTCCCCCGGGACGCCATCTATCTGGGGAAGGTGGTGGCGAACTTCTTCCTCACCTTCGGGGTTGCGCTGGTCGTGCTGGGAGCCTTCCTCCTCTTCTTCAGTCTGGACCTGGGGGACAACGGGTTGGCGGTGGTGGGTGTCCTGGCTCTGGGGACCCTGGGGTTCACGGCCACGGCCACGCTGCTGAGCGGGGTCTCCGCCGGTACGACCATGGGAGAGACGGTTCTTCCCATCCTGGTGTTTCCCCTTCTGGTGCCGTTGATCATCTTCGGTGTCAACGCCACCGGTGGGTTGATGGCGGGGCTTCCCGTGGATGCCTACGGAGGAAATTTCCGGCTGCTTGCGGCGTACGACCTGGTGGCGTTGGCAGCGGGGGCCGGGCTCTTCCGGTTCATCGTCGAAGACTGAGGTGACCGTCCCGAGGGACGGCCTGGAGCGGAACGATGCAGCAGAGCACAATGCGTAATCTGTCCATAGGCTTGGGTCTCCTGGGCGTCCTGGGGGTGATCCTGTTCCACTGGATGGTCTTCTTCTGGGTTCCCACGGAGGCCAGCATGGGGATCGTCCAGCGGATCTTCTACATCCACCTCCCTGCCGCATGGGTGGCCTTCCTGGCCTTCGGGATCGTGGCCCTCTGCTCGGCCATCTACCTCTGGCTGGGGGACGCTCGCCTGGATACGGCAGCCCGGGCGGCTGCGGAGGGAGGGATGTTGTTCACCACTGTGGTGCTGACATCCGGACCCCTGTGGGCGAAGCTCGCCTGGGGCACCTGGTGGACCTGGGAGCCCCGGCTGACCCTGACCCTCCTCCTCTGGTTCATCTATCTGGGCTACTTCCTGGTGCGGAACAGCACGGAGAATCCCGAGAGGGGTCGTCGCTTCGCCGCGGTGGTGGGAATCGTGGGAGCGCTGAACATCCCCCTCATCCATGTGAGCGTCCTCTGGTTCCGCTCCCTCCATCCGCAGCCGGTGGTGGCCCGGGTGGACGGGCCCAGTCTCCATCCGGACATGCTCACCACAGTCCTCACCGGGCTGCTGGTCTTCTCCCTGATCTTCTTCTCCCTCTTCCTGCTCCGGTATGCGGTGGGGAGGACGGAGGACCGACTGGACCGCCTCGAGCGGGGCGGTCGGTCCGACTCCGATTTCCGGGTTCCCGTGGAGGTACGCGCATGATGGGCCGTGTCTGGAAGGGCTTCCTCGCCGCTCTTGGGGCGACTGTGCTACTCCTGGTCCTGCCCCCGGGAGAACTCCTGGCCCAGGCCGGTGGCCCCCCCTCCTTTCGACCGTTCTGGCATGTCTTCGTGGCCTATGCCATCGCCTGGCTCCTGGTGCTGGGATGGCTGATCTCCATTGCCCGTCGGCTGGGAAGGGTGGAGGAGCGGCTGGGCCGCCAGGTGGACCAGACCTCCGGGTGAGCCCGTTGCGTCCAGGGCCGCTCGGGTGGGTGGAGCCCTGGGGGAAGGGGCCCTTTGTGGGGCGGAGGGCGGCGGCGTGAACCCGGTGGTGGACCTCCGGAGCGACACCGTGACCCGTCCCACCCCCGGGATGCGGGCCGCCATGGCCGCCGCAGAGGTGGGGGACGACGCCCTGGGGGACGACCCCACGGTCCGACGTCTGGAAGAGCGTGTGGCCGCACTCCTGGGGAAGGAGAAGGGGCTCTTCGTTCCCAGCGGGATCATGGGCAACCAGTTGGCGCTGGGGGTCCTGGGCGCGCCCGGGACGGAGGTCCTCCTGGAGGAGGAGAGTCACATCATCCAGTGGGAGGAGGGAGCTCCCGCCGCCCTGTGGGGGCTCCAGTTGCGGCCGGTCCCCGGCCGGAACGGATGTCCTGACCCGGACATGGTGGCCCATCGCGCCCGGGGTGATGTGACTTTTCAGCCCCGGACCAGTGTCCTCTCCCTGGAGAACACCCACCTGGCTTCGGGGGGGCGGGTGGTGGATGTGGCGCGGATGGAGACGGTGGCCCGGCAGGTCCGGAGTGTCGGGGGATCGGTCCATCTGGATGGGGCCCGACTCTGGAATGCCTGCGCCGCCTGGGGAGTGGAGCCCACGGAATGGACAGGGGTGGCGGATACGGTGATGGTGAGCCTCTCCAAGGGCCTCGGCGCTCCGGTGGGGGCTGTGCTGGCGGGAGGCCGAGAGCACATCAGGAGAGCCTGGAGGCTCAGGCGCCTGCTGGGGGGGCAGATGAGGCAGGCCGGGATCCTTGCCGCCGCCGGGCTGTACGCACTGGACCACCACCGGGAACGACTGGTGGAGGACCATGATCGGGCCCGGAGGCTGGCCGCTGGACTGGCGGGATTGACGGGGGTCACGGTGCCCATGCCGGAGACGAACATCGTGATGATCCAGCTGGAGCGGACACCCCGGGGGGCGGGATCACTGATCGCATTCCTGAAGGAACATGGAATTCTGATGTCCGTTTTCAGTGGATCCACCCTACGTGGGGTACTCCATCTGGATGTGGATGATCGAGGACTGGCGCGGACGATCGAGGTTTTCTCCCGGGCTCTGGAGGCGGTTCCGGCAGCGTGATGCATGGCACGGATTTCGCATGTGATGGTGATGGAATTCGATGCAACTAGAGTGTTAGGGCGAATCGCTCTTTGATCGCCTCTGCAGGTGCACCCTCAATGGAGGTTCCATAATATGTCGAACGTCAGGTCCGGTTTGCTGGCCGGCTTTGCTGCTGCTGTCCTGCTCGCAGGCGGTGCGGTCGAGGCCGACGCCCAGAACACCAGGATGCCGTCTACTCTGCGCTATGGCTCGGGCTACATGGACGTGCCTGCCGCCTCCGTGCTTCCCCACCTGGGCTTTACCGCCACGTGGAGTGGCTACTGGCTCGATCTCAACACCGTCCCCGTCATCGACGCCAGCGGTCGCATCACCGGGCGGACCACTCCCGGGCGGGACAATGAGCTCTCCGGTGATGCCTCTGTGGCCATCGGGCTCTTTGATCGACTGGAGCTGGGCGCTTCCATCCAGGAGCTGGAGAGTGTCGGTGGGTCCGGCGATCTCTACGGCTTCTTCGGACGCCTGGCCATCCTCCGCCCCGAGGCGCAGGGTCTGGGACTGGCCGTGGGAGCCCGGTACCTCACCGCCAGTGGTGACGGCGTGCAGCCGAACCGCATCGGGATCAATGATCCCAACGTCCGGGACAGCTACACGGGGCGCGACGGGTTCGACAGCGAACTCACCCCCTACGCCGTGGCCTCGGTGATGCTCCGTGGCTTCACCGGAGCCTTCGTGCCCAAGCACGACTGGACCCTCTCCGTGGGTTGGGGTGACGGTCTCTTCCGTGAGGGGAGGGGCTTCGACTTCTACGAGTCGTCCTACTCCGACGGCTGGTTCCTGGGCGCCGCTTCCCACATCGAGCTGGGAAGCCCCAATCGGATCCTCCACCTCATGGGTGACTACAACGGATTCGATGTGAACCTGGGGACGCAGGTGGACTTCGGCGGATTCCGGCTCGGTGCCCACGTCCTGGGTGTGAACTACCGGGACCAGGTGTCCGACTACCGGAGCCGGAAGTTCGGCGTACTGGGCTCGCTGGCCCTCTGCCCGGCGGACGGCTTCCTCTGCCGCTCCGAGCTCATGGAGCGGGAGGAGCCCATGACCGTGGTGGAGACGGTGGTGACCCCGCCCGACACCGTGATCGTCGAGCGGACCGTGGCCCCCCCCCTCCCCACGGGAACCCCGGCCTCCATGTGCCTGGCCACGGGTGAGAACGTCTCGGTGATGGTGACGGCGCAGGGCGACACCCTGGTTGGTCCGCAGCGCGTGTCCATCCGCACCCTCCGTCCGGGTGTGGTGTTCGCCGGGACCTACGCGGATGGTCGCGACTGGTTCACCGGTGACCAGGCCATCACCTACGAGCGTGCCAACTACAACAAGTCCGGCGGCGAGGTTCGCCTGGAGTGCGGGAACCTGGCCCGTGTGGGCGAGCACATGGGTGTGCCCCTCTTCGCGGAGAGCACCGCCAACCGCCCGTTCCAGCGCCTCTTCGTCCCGGTTCGCCCCGGGGTCTGGCAGGCGTACGAGACCGGATTGCAGCGCACCCGGGGAGAGTGAGTTTCCCGACTGTGGTCGGGGGGGACTCCCCCTGATCGCGGGTGGCTGACAGGTGGACAGGACATGGCCCGCCCCGGGGTTCCGGGTCGGGCCATGTCGCGTTCAGGGTGGAGCCTACTTCCGGCGCCGGTCGAACATCCACCCCCTCCGGATGGAGCGGGGCTCCTCCACCGAGATGAAGGCGTCCGGATCCCACCGCTCCACCTCCTGAAGCACCCGGGGGATCTGCCGGCGCTTCACCACGGTGAAGACCACCTCCACGGTGCCATGACGTCCCTGGCCGGAGAATTCGGTGACCCCGAACCCCTCGCTCCGGAGGGCGTCCGCCAGCTCCACCCCTCCGTAGCGTGAGATGATCCGGATGGTGGCCAGTCCCACCGCCAGCTTCCCCTCCAACCACATGCCCACCGCATTCCCGGCGGCGAACCCTCCGGCGTATCCCAGGATATGGGCAGGGCTATCCAGGTTCTGGATGGCGGACCCCACTGCCAGGACCCAGATCAAGGACTCGAAGAAGCCCAGGACCGGAACCGCCAACCGGGCTCCCCGCATGGCGAGAAGGGTCCGGAGGATGGCCAGCGAGACATCCACCACCCGGAGGGCGAAGATGAGGAGCGGACCCCAGGGCCCGCCGAAGAGGGTATCGATGAGAGACATGCAGGGAGGGGGAGGGGGCCAGAGGGGGAGGAGGGATGAACCTCCTTCCCGGGGCGATGCGGGTCAACCCCGACCGTTTCGGAGGAGGAGTGCAGAGGCCAACAGGTCCTCCTCCGTGTCCACGTCCCTGAGCGTCCTGAGCAACAGCGCCTCCAGGCCGGCTTCCCGACAGCGATCCAGGGAGACCGACAGGACCCGGTCCGTGCTCCACGGGATGGTCCGGAACAGTCCGGGGGCCGGACTCCGGAGGCCGATGAGATAGTAGCCCCCATCCTCGGCAGGTCCGAAGACCACATCGGCGCCCTGCTCCAGTGCCGTGAAGGCCTCCTCCACGAGGGGCTGGTCCACATCCGGAGCATCGGTACCGATCAGGCAGACGGGGCCGGCGCCAGAGCGCCATGCACCCTCCATGGCCCGGGACATCCGTGACCCCAGATCTCCGTCGGCCTGGGGACCCAGCTCCACTCCATCAGCGCCGAGCCACTCCGCCACCAGGACGTCCCCACCGGGGGGATCGTGGAGGATCCGGGTCCGCCAGGGCCCCCGCCGTACCTGGTCCACCACCCGGCGCCCCAGGGTGCGGTATACCTCCAGTGCCGCCTCCTCCCCGATCCCCGCCGCCAGCCGTGTCTTCACCCGGCCCTGGACCGGAGCCCGGGCAAAGACCAGAAGGCATCTCTTCCCCGGGGTGTTCCCGCTGAGCCGGGGCTCCCGTGGGTACCAGCGGGACAGCCGGGCTGCGGGGACCCCCAGATGATGCAGCCCCAGGAGGAGCGCGTTCCGGAGCACCGCCAACGGGCCTTCCCGCCGGTACCGCCGGGCACTGGTGGGAAGGGGTGCGGGAATGGCGACCACCGGACCATGTCGCCGGAGCCTTCGGACCAGCTCCACATCCTCCATCACAGGAAGATCCGGGACTCCCCCCACCTGGGAGAGGCGGGACCGATGCACCACCAGCCCCTGATCCCCGAACACCAGCCCGAAGGCCCGTTCCCTGAGCCTCTGCCCCTGCTCCAGGAGGCGCCACCGCAGTCCCGCCTCCTCGATCCGGAAGCGGAAGTATCCCACCTGGTGGGGGTCGGCCCGAAGGAGCCATGCCTCGAGGGTCCGGCATACCTCCGGCGGAACCCGGGAGTCGGCATGGAGGAGGAGGAGCCATGGGGCTCGCAGGAACTCCACCCCCGCCCGGAGCTGTCCCCCCCGGCCGGCGGGGGCGGAGATGACCCGGGCCCCCCCGGCGCTGGCCAGGGTCGGTGTCCCGTCCACGGAGCCGCCGTCCACCACCACGATCCGTTTGGGGATCCGTAGCTCCTGGAGATCCCGGAGGAGGGGGGGGAGGTGCCCCGCCTCGTCCAGTGTGGGAATGACGATCCCCAACCGGATCCGGGGCCGACCGGTCATGGACGCTCGTTCAGCGTCCAATCGTAGTCCATGAACGAGAGCTTCACCGAAGGATCCTCCATCATCTCCCGGGCCGAACCGGAAAGATAGGGCACAAAGAAGGACTTCACGCCGTCATGTCCGCCGAAGTCCTCACCGAACCAGTTCAGGATGGCGTTCAGTCGGACCACCCCTGCCTCGGGATCCGGGGCGAACTGCGCCGGGGTGGCCACGAAGGCCCGGACCCGGGCATCCAGTTGCTGATCCAGCTCCTCTGCGGTGTACGCCTGGGGCACCAGAGGGGGGCAGCTCCGGGCCGCGCAGTTCACGGCGAAGTGGATCCTCGGCTCTCCCATGGGGCGGATGATGGCGTGCTCGATCTCATCCAGCGACCGCTCCTCCCCTGCCACCATGCAGAAGTCGCCGGTGAAGACGTCCCGGATCTGCCAGACGGAGTTCGCCGGCCGACCGGCCACCCGGTTCTGAAGGCGCCAGCGCAGCCCCGGGTTGGCGTTCTCCAGCGGGTAGTGGGAGATCACCCGGCGGAGCATGCAGGCGTTGTAGGCATTGATCCAGAAGGCGAGCTGGGCCTCCCGGGGGGCCGCCTCCAGGAGTTGGAGGGAGGTCGCCCCGAGGGCCTCAAGGTACTGGTCCAGCTCTCCCGGCGCCTGCCGCAGGGTGACGTAGTCCACATGGGGGACATCCACCACCCGGGCCAGGACTGCCGAGAACAGGGAGTGATCCGGAAGTCCCTGCGACGTCCGGGTCGGGACTCCTTCGGGCTCCTGCTCCGGCTGGGGGGAGTGGGAGAACAGGGCTGTGACCACCAGGAGGGTCGCTGCGAGAATCGGGGTCATGGGATCCGGGACCGGGGCAATGGGGGCGGGGTTCAACCGTCCGCTGATCCTGAAACGCCATAGCACCCCCGGCGGTTCCGGAGGGGGGGGCAAGCCGTCCCCTCCACCCATGTCAGCGCCCCTCACGAAGAGCGAGAATGGTGGCGTCCAGGCGGGCGCCGGACGTCGGAAATCACCCCCTTTCGCATTCTGTTCGGGTGTGGTACGTTTGGCTTCGCCGAAGCGGGGGTGGCGGGCCTCGACGCACATCCGGTGCGGGGTCTGATCCGGCAGGCATGGGTAAACGGAGAGAACAAATGGCAGCGGTTGAACCGACAGACCAGAAGAAGAAGGCCCTCAATACCGCCCTTTCCCAGATCGAGCGGGCCTATGGGAAGGGGGCCATCATGCGGATGGGAATCGACGGTGCGAAGGTCCAGCTCGATGCCATCTCCACCGGTGCCATGAACCTGGATGTGGCCATCGGGATCGGAGGGATTCCCCGGGGCCGGATCTGCGAGATCTTCGGACCGGAGTCCTCCGGGAAGACCACCCTCTGTCTCCACGTCATCGCCAACGCGCAGAAGCTGGGTGGAATCGCGGCCTTCGTCGACGCGGAGCACGCCCTGGACATCCAGTACGCCCGCAAGCTGGGGGTGGATGTGGACAATCTCCTGGTATCCCAGCCGGATACCGGGGAGCAGGCCCTGGAGATCGCCGAGGTCCTGATCCGGAGCAATGCGGTGGACGTGGTGGTGGTGGACTCGGTGGCGGCCCTGGTCCCCCGGGCGGAGATCGAAGGGGAGATGGGGGACAGCCATGTGGGGCTGCAGGCCCGGCTCATGAGTCAGGCTCTCCGGAAGCTCACCGGTGCCGTGAACCGCTCCCAGACCTCGGTCATCTTCACCAACCAGATGCGTGAGAAGGTGGGGGTCATGTTCGGCAATCCGGAGACCACCTCCGGCGGTCGGGCCCTCAAGTTCTACGCCTCCGTTCGCCTGGACATCCGGCGGATCGGGGCCATCAAGGACGGCCAGGACCTGGTGGGGAACCGGACCCGGGTGAAGGTGGTGAAGAACAAGGTGGCGCCCCCCTTCCGGCAGGCGGAGTTCGACATCCTCTACAACGAGGGGATCAGCCATACCAGCCTCCTGGTGGACCTGGGGGTGGAACACAAGGTCCTGGACAAGTCGGGCTCCTGGTACTCCTACGGCGATCTCCGCCTGGGACAGGGGAAGGAGAACACCCGGCAGTTCCTCCTGGAGAACGCAGACATTGCCACCGAGGTGGAGGCGAAGATCCGGAGCGCCCTGGCCACTGTGCTGGGGGCGGCAAACGGCACCGACGGGGACGGAGAGGCCGACGGAGGGGAGGACTGAGTCCGTTGCGGCCCTTCCCCCCGACTCCCGGGAAGGGTCGCGGCGGCAGAGGGGTGTATTGAGAGGCGGGACGGGGGATCGTTATGTTGGGTATTCTCCGGACTTTCCGACGCGCCCGGAGCGTGCCGGTTTCCTCTCCCCCCCGGCCTGACCCATGAAGGCTTCCGACATCCGTCACAGTTTCCTCCAGTTCTTCGAGAGCAGGGGCCACACCATTCGCCCCTCCTCGTCGCTGGTTCCCTCCGACGATCCCACCCTCCTGTTCACCAACGCGGGGATGGTGCCGTTCAAGAAGGTCTTCCTTGGTGCGGAGCGCCTTCCCTTCACGAGGGCCGTCACGGCGCAGAAGTGTGTCCGGGCGGGTGGGAAGCACAACGACCTGGAGCAGGTGGGGGAGACCGCCCGGCACCACACGTTCTTCGAAATGCTGGGGAACTTCTCCTTCGGGGACTACTTCAAGCGCGATGCGGTGGCGTTCGCCTGGGAGTTCCTGACGGAGACCCTGGAACTGGATGCGTCCAGGCTGTACGTCACGGTCCACGAGTCGGACGACGAGGCCGAGCAGCTCTGGCAGGAGGTTGCCGGTGTCCCCCTTGCCCGGATCTTCCGCCTGGGTGACCGGGACAATTTCTGGCAGATGGCCGATACCGGTCCCTGCGGCCCCTGCTCGGAACTCCACTACGACATGCGCCCTGCGGAGGTGCGTGGGGCCGGACCGGTGGATCGGGAACTCTTCGTGGAAGCCGGGGAGCGGGGCGAGTTCCTCGAGCTCTGGAACCTGGTCTTCATGCAGTACGATCGGGACGCCGAAGGCACCCTGCACCCCCTTCCGGCGCCGTCCATCGACACCGGGGCGGGGCTGGAGCGGATCGCCTCGGTGCTTCAGGGGGCCGACTCCAACTACCACACGGACCTCTTCCTCCCCCTCCTCGAGCGGGTCTCGGAGGTGGTGGGCCTCCCCTATGAGGCGTCGTCCCCCCGGGGGATGAGCTTCCGGGTCCTGGCGGATCATGCCCGGGCGGTGGCCTTCCTCCTGGCGGACGGGGTCTTCCCCTCCAACGAGGGGCGGGGGTACGTCCTCCGGCGGATCCTCCGGCGGGCGGTGCGTCACGCCTGGCTTCTGGGACGCCGTGAGCCCACCCTGGTGGCCGTGGTGGAGGCGGTGGTGGACACCATGTCCGGTGCCTACCCGGAGCTGGTCCAGCGACGGGATCATCTTCTGGCCACGACACGGCAGGAGGAGGAGCGGTTCCTGGGGACCATCGAGGGTGGCCTGAGCCGGTTCGAGGAACTCGCACCCCAGGGCGTCGGGTCCGGGACGGGGGTCATCCCCGGCGAGGAGGCCTTCAAGCTCTATGACACCTTCGGCTTCCCCCTGGATCTCACCGAGATCATGGCCCGGGAGCGGGGCTACGGTGTGGATGTGGCGGGGTTCGAGGAGGCTCTCGAGGAGCAGCGAGCCCGCAGTCGGGCGGACCGGGCAGCCTCTGGGGTGCAGGCAGAGGGAACCGAGGACCTGGAGGGGTGGACGGTTCTCCATCCAGGGGCTTCCCAGGAGTGGGCCGGATGGGAGCGGCAGACTCTGGAGACCGACGTCCTGGCCTGGCGGGTGGACGGGGAGGCCGGAGGGGTGATCCTCCGGGAAAATCCCTTCTATGTGGAGGCGGGGGGGCAGGTCTCCGATACCGGCACGGTGGAGGGAGACGGCTGGACCGTGGAGGTGGAGTCCATCCGGAGGGTGGCGGGATACAGCGCCCTCTTCGGCTCGTTCCAGGGGGAACTGCCTCCGTCCGGGACCCCGGTGAGGGCCCATGCCCGGGTGGGGGCCCTCCGTCACGATACGGAGAGGAACCACACCGCCACCCACCTCCTCCACGCGGCCCTGCGTGAGGTGCTGGGTCCCCACGTCACCCAGCGGGGTTCGCTGGTGTCCCCCGAGCGGCTCCGCTTCGACTTCTCCCATCCCCGCCCGCTCACGGCGGAGGAACTGGAGGCGGTGGAGGCCCGGGTGAACCACTGGATCTGGCAGGATCACCCGGTGGGGTGGTCGGTGATGCCCTATCCCAAGGCGGTGGGGCGGGGGGCCATGGCGCTGTTCGGTGAGAAGTACGGGGACGAGGTCCGGGTGGTGGAGATCCCGGGGGTGAGCCTGGAACTCTGCGGAGGGACCCACCTCCGACACACCGGCGAGGCGGGGGTCTTCACGATCCTCCGGGAGGGAGGGGTGGCCTCGGGAGTCCGGAGGGTGGAGGCGGCCACCGGCCCCGGTGCGTACCGGGCGCTCCGAGCCCCTGCCGAGGAACTGGACGCCATCGCCACCGGCCTGAAGGTGAGCCGCGAGGGGCTCCCGAAGCGGATCGAGCAGCTCCTCCGGGAGAAGGAGGAGCTCTCCCGCCTTGTGGACGAACTCCGGAGTGGAGGGGGAGGAGGAGAGACGGTGGTCCACGAGGCGGCTTTCGAACTCGGGGGCGAGGTGAAGGGACGGTACCGGGGCGTGAAGCTGATGGCCCGGGACGCGGAGGATGCCCGGGGGTACGGGGATACCTTCCTTGGCTCCGGAGAGAGCGGCGTCCTGGTGGTGGCCGTGGAGTTTCCCGGGGAACGCCGGACCCTCTTCGCCTTCGTCAGCGACGACCTGATCGCCCGGGGAATCCGGGCGGACGCCCTGGTCCGGGAGGTGGCTTCGGTGGTGGGTGGACGGGGGGGAGGCCGACCGCACATGGCGCAGGCCGGCATCGAGGATCCCTCCCGGATCGACGAAGCATTGCGGGCCGGCCACTCTCTGGCCCTGGGGTTGGCAGGGGTCGGGTCGCGATGATGCCGCCCCTGGATCTGTCCACCGAGGCCCTCCGGTTCATCTCCGTGACCGGTCCGACGGTACCGACGGAGGTACTGGAGGCGCTGGCCCTCCCTGGGGAGAGGGGATTGTACGGGGTGGGGCGGAACCCCGGTCCCGATGGAGGGGAAGGGGCCTTCTCCGTCCGTCCTCCGGGGTCCGGGGAGGCGGAGGTGCAAGACGATCTGGTGCAGGAGTTTGTGGAGGGAGCCGCACGTCGGCTGGATGAGGTGCTTCGGGCTCCCGGAGCCGGTCGTGACCTGGCCTTCCGACTGCTGGCCGCAGATGCACTGCTCACCTGGGCCTGCGAAGCCGCCGCCGACACCCGGGAACCGGAGCGGATGCTTCGCAGCGTGGTCTCGGCTCTCAGGATGAGCGCTCCGTGACAGAGGGGGGCGGGAATGACCTGGTGGACCTTCACAGCCACCTGATTCCCGGGGTGGATGACGGTGCCCGCACTGTGGAGGATGCGCTGGAGGGGATCGCCCGGATGGTGAAGGTGGGGGTGGGGAGTATCGTCACGACCCCCCATCTGGACGGGAGCGTGACCTCGGACCCCAGGGCCTTCCAGGCTCGGATGGACGAGGTGGACACGGCCTGGAATCGACTCTCCGAGGCGGTGGCGGAGCAGTTCCCTGGGCTCCGGCTGCAGCGGGGTCACGAGGTGATGCTGGACACCCCCGATCCGGTCCTCACCGACCCCCGGGTGCGCCTGGGGGGAACCGACTTCGTCCTTGTGGAATGGCCCCGGTTGCAGGTGCCCCCGGGGAGTACCCGGGCCATCGCCCGGATCCGCTCCGCCGACGCCCGACCCATCGTGGCCCATCCGGAGCGCTATTCAGGGATGGGCCCGGAGATGGATCTGGCTGCGGAGTGGCGACTGGAGGGGGCCCTCCTGCAGGTGAACCATGGGTCGTTGGTGGGCCGCTACGGCCCCCGGGCCCGGGAACGGGCTCTCCTCCTCCTGCAGCGGGGGTGGGTGGACCTGCTCTCCTCCGACTTCCACGGGCGGAGTCACCTCAAGCTCCATATCCGGGAAGCCCGGGAGGTGCTGATGGAGTGGGGGGGCGAGGAGCAGTGGCGCATGCTCACCAGCGTGAACCCCGGCCGGGTGCTGGACAACGAGTTTCCCCACCCGGTTCCACCCCTCCCGCTCCCGGGCGGGCTCTGGACCCGTGTCCGGTCGCTGTTCAGATCGGGGAAGGACGGCGGGGACTGATGGAAGGGTGCCGTCGAGTGGGGGTAGTAGCTCCAGTTCGATATCGGATCCACCAACGGAGAGCGGTATGACGGATCAGGAGCGGGGCGACACAGGTGTGGGGGGGCTCCGGGAGTTGGCGGAGGTGGCACGCCTTACGGCCGACACCCTGGAGGGGGAGATCGGGGAACTGGTGCAGATGGTGGTGCAGGTCATCCGGGGGGGGGGGCGCCTCTTCTTCTGCGGCAATGGCGGCTCTGCGGCAGACGCCCAGCACCTGGCTGCGGAGTACGTGGTGCGATTCCACTCGGAACGGCAGGGGCTTCCTGCCATGGCTCTCACCACCGATACCTCCATCCTCACGGCCGCCGCGAACGACTACGGCTTCCAGGAGATCTTTGCCCGCCAGGTGCAGGCGTTGGGGCGTCCGGGAGACCTGCTGATCCTCCATTCCACCAGCGGAGAGTCGGGGAACCTGCTCCGGGCCGCGGAGACTGCCCGGGCCTGCGGGCTGAAGACGGCGGCCCTTCTGGCCCGGAGCGGGGGACGGCTGAAGGGGATGGTGGACCTTCCCCTGGTGGTTCCCACCCGGGTCACGGCCCGGGCCCAGGAGATCCACCTGGCGGTGGGTCACCTGGTGTGCGAAGCCGTGGACCGGGCCATCGGGGAGGATGCGATCCACCACGCCTCCCCGGAGGAGAGGGGTGCCGGGGGTGGAGCCGACGCCGGTGACTGATCCGACTCCAGCAACGGCAGCGACCGCCCCCACTCCCGAGGCCATCGGGCGCCTGGAAAGGGCCCGGGCGGCGGAACGCCTCCAGACCCGCTTCTACCGGGCCCTTGCCGCCGAGGCGGTGTCTTCCGGCGACCTGTCCGGCGAGGAGCGCCTGAACGAACTCCACGCCGATGAGCAGCATCACCTGGCCCGGATCACCGCCCGCCTCCTGGAACTGGGGCTGGCCCCGGAGCCCCTGGCGGAGCCCCGCCCAGGGGGAAGTCCGCCGTGGCCGGACTGGGAGGATGAGGCCCGGTCCCGGGAGGAGGAGGAGATCCGTTTCTACACGGAACTGATGGAGGCTGGTGGCCTGGACCCCGTGACCCGGGAGATCATCGAGGAGATCCTGGCCTCGGAGCGGCAGCATGCCCGGGTCCTGGGGGGGAAGTGGGTCCCGGCCTCCCCTGGGGGGGGAGTGGAGTGAGTTCCCCCGGTGAGGATCTCCTGGCGCTGGCTCTTCCGGGGCTGGCGGGGAAGGTGGCGGTGGTCACCGGAGGCTCCCGGGGGACCGGTGCGGCCACGGCGCTCCTTCTGGCCCGGGCCGGGGTCGATGTGGCCATCGGGTACCGGAGCCGGCAGGAGGAGGCCCAGGGGGTCGTGGCCGCCATCGAGGCCATGGGGGGAAGGGCCGTTGCCGTGGCAGGGGATGTCTCCGCCGAGGGGGCGGCGGTGGATCTTTTCGATGGGGCGGAGGCCCGCTTCGGCGGGGTGGACTTCTTCATCGGGAATGCGGGGATCTGGCCCCCGGAGCCCCTGGAGCTGGCAGAGTTGCCCCTGGACCGCTGGCGGAGGACGATGGCCGCCAACCTGGACGGGATCTTCTTCACCACCCGGGAGGCGGCCAGGAGGCTTCGGCCGGATGGAAGCATCGTGCTGGTGAGCTCCACCGCCGCCCAGCGTGGAGAGGCGTTCCACGGCGACTACGCAGCCACCAAGGGGGCGGTGCAGAGCCTGGTGAAGGGGCTGTGCGTGGAGTTGGCCCCTCGGGGGATCCGGGTGAATGCGGTGGCTCCGGGGTGGATCGACACGGAGATGGTGACCACGGCCCTCACTGGCGACCAGGGGGTCCGGGTGGCGGCGGCCATCCCCCTGGGACGGGTGGCCTCCCCGGAGGATGTGGCCGGCCCCATCGTCTTCCTCTGTTCCCTTCTGGCCCGTCACGTCACGGGGGAGATCCTGAACGTGAACGGGGGTGCGGTGCTGGCAGGTTGACCATGGGGAAGGTGGCACCGCCGTCCCCGCCGGGTGCCGTCCGGTGGATCACCCGGACCCTGGAGGAGGCCGGGTTCGAGACCTGGGCCGTGGGCGGCGCGGTGAGGGACGCCCTTCTGGGGAGGCCGGTCTCCGACTGGGATCTCACCACTGCCGCCCCTCCGGGACGTGTGCGTTCCCTCTTCCCCCGCACCATCCCCCTGGGGATCGAGCATGGGACGGTGGGGGTGCTGGCCCGGGACGGCGCCGTCTACGAGGTCACCACCTTCCGGAAGGATGTGGCCACCGACGGGCGCCATGCCACGGTGGAGTTCGCCCGGACGGTGGAGGAGGACCTGTCCCGGCGGGACTTCACCATGAATGCGGTGGCCTGGCACCCCCTCCGCGGGGAGTTCCGGGATCCCTTCCACGGGGGGCGGGACCTGCAGGCGGGACTCCTCAGGACCGTGGGACGCCCGGAGGAGCGCTTCGGGGAGGACTACCTGAGGGTCCTCAGGGCCCTTCGCTTCGCCGCACGTTTCCGGCTCACCATCACCCCCGACACCTGGCAGGCTCTGGCTGGGGTCGGGGACGCCCTGCATCGGCTGTCGCCCGAGAGGATCCGGGAGGAGTTGATGAAGGTCATGGCCCTGGACGTGCCCTCCTCGGGGCTGGCCCTCTATGCTGCCTCCGGAGTGCTGGCCACCCTCTTCCCCGCCGTTCAGGCCCTCCGGGGAACCCGCCGACCGGAGGGTGGAGACGCCTGGGTGCGGAGTGTACTGGTGGCGGACGCCCTCTCCCCCCGGGACCCCCTCCTCCGCCTGGCCGCCCTCCTGCAGGAGCTGGGGCTTCCGGAGGACGCGCAGGCGGAAGGGGGCACCGAGCCGATCCGACGCCGCGGGGTGCAGCGCTCCCTGGCATTGACCGAGGGGCTTCGCTTCTCCAACGCCAAGGTGACCCGGGTGGCTGGTCTTGTGGATGCGGCGGCCCACCCTCCACCCGATGGGGCTCTCCCCCCGGTGGTCCGGCGGTGGCTCTCCCGGGTAGGGCGGGAGCCGATCCCCCACCTTGCTCGCCTCTGGATGGCGGGAGCCCGGGTGGACCGGCGACTCATGGGCCGCTCTCCCTCTGCGGTGGTGGACAGGATCCGGGACATCCGTCGTGAGATGGGGCGGGGGGTCTCCCTGTCCGTGGAGGAACTCGTCATGGACGGTCGGGACCTGATCCGCCTGGGATATCGCCCGGGGAAGGAGTTCGGGAGGGTCCTGCAGCACCTCCTGGACCGGGTCCTGGAGGACCCGGAGCGGAACCGGCGGGAGTGGCTGGAAGCCGAGGCGGCCGCCTGGATGGAGCGACCCGCCCGGCCGCGCCCCACCACGCAGGACGGATGAGCATGGATCTCTTCGAAGCCGGAACCGATGGGAGGGCCCATGCCCCCCTGGCGGAGCGGATGCGCCCCCGGACCCCCGGCGACTTCGTGGGGCAGGAGCACCTGCTGGGGCCGGACCGGGCGCTGCGCACCATCATGGAGAAGGGAATCCTCTCCAGCTTCGTCCTCTGGGGCCCCCCGGGAACGGGGAAGACCACCGTGGCCCGGATGGTGGCCACCCGGGCCAGCGCCGACTTCGTGGAGCTCTCCGCCGTCTCCGACGGTATCCCCCGCATCCGGGAGGTGGTGAAGGGGGCCCGGGACCATCTCCACATGCACCAGCGCCGGACCGTGGTGTTCGTGGACGAGATCCACCGCTGGAACACCACCGCCCAGGATGCCGTCCTCCCCCATGTGGAGAGTGGCCTCCTGACCCTCATCGGGGCCACCACGGAGAATGTCTCCTTCGAACTCCGACCGGCCCTCCTGAGCCGGGTCCGGGTGTACCGCCTGGAGCCGCTGGGCCCGGAGCACATCCGGGGGGTCCTGGAGGCGGCGCTGTTGGACCGGGATCGGGGGGTTGGGGACCAGGAGGTCACGGCGCATCCCGATGCGCTGGACATCCTGGTGGCGGGGGGGGACGGTGACGTGCGGAAAGCGCTGGGGGCGCTGGAGCTGGCGGTGCGGATGGTGGGGTCGGGAGGGGTGGTGACGGAGGCGGTGGCCACGGAGGCCACCGGTCTTACCGTGGTCCGCCACGACAAGGGGGGGGATGCCCACTACCAGCTCTCCTCGGCGCTGATCAAGTCCATCCGGGGGTCCGATGCCTCCGCCGCCCTCTACTGGCTGGCCCGGCTCCTGGCGGGAGGGGATGTGAAGATGGTGATCCGTCGACTCCTCATCAGCGCCTCGGAGGACATCGGGATGGCCGATCCCCAGGCGCTGGTGCTGGTGGAGGCCGCAGGGCGGGCCTTCGACCGGGTGGGACAGCCGGAAGGAGACATCATCCTGGCGCAGGCCGTCAACTACCTGGCCACCGCCCCCAAGTCGAACCGGTCCTACCGGTCCCTGCATGCCGCCCGGGACGCGGTGGCCATGCACCCCTCCGCCCCGGTCCCCGAACACCTCCGCCCCGGCACCACCCGGCTGGAGAAGGAGATGGGGCACGGCGTGGGCTACGAGTATCCCTTCGACTCGCCCGACCACTTCTCCACCCAGCCCCACCTCCCGGACCCCCTGCAGGGGAGCCGGTTCTACGAGCCCTCCGCCTTCGGGTTCGAGAAGGAGGTGGCGAAGCGGATGGAGTGGTGGCAGTCCAGGCGCTCCCCATGAAGAGCCGCTCCTCCCACCCGCCGGATGGCCCCATCCATCGGCTCCGATGGCGCCGGACCTCTCCATGGCTCCCGGGAGCCCCCTCTGGTGTACGGAAGCCATGAGAATCCTCCGACACCGTTCCAGCCTCCGACCCCGTCGGGCCGCCACCTTCCTGGTCCTCCTGGTCGGGCTCCTCCCTCTTTCGGGGTGTGCCCTGTTCGTGAAGGAGCCCCGGGTCACCATCGCCGACGTGGAGGTGGTCTCCCTGGGGCTCCTGGGGGGGAGGGCCCGGGTGGCGCTCCTCATCGACAACCCGAACCGGTTCGACCTTGAGGTGCGCTCTTTCGCGTACCGACTGGATGTGGCGGACGGGGTCCCCGGGGAACAGGAGCGCTGGTCGCAGCTCGCCCGTCAGGAGGAGCTGATCCAGGAGATCCGGATCCCCGGCAGGGAGCAGGTGGAGGTGGAGGTCCCGGTGGACTTCGGCTATGCCGCCGTGGGCTCTGCCCTCCGATCCCTCCTCGTGGAGGGTCAGGTGCGTTACCGTGTGGAGGGCTCCGTGCGGGTGCGCGGACCCGTGGGAGAGCACACCCTTCCGTTCACGGGACGGGGTGCCCTGGGGTCCTGACCCCGTCTCCCTCCCTTCCCCAGGCCAGCATTCGAGGACGTGCCATTCCAACTCAGCTGATCGACAACCGGACCCCCGTGGAGCGGGCAGTCCTGGTGGGTGCCCCCCGGAAGGATGTGGACGTCCGTTTGGCGGACGAGCACATCGAAGAGCTGGCGCGTCTCACGGACACCGCCGGCGGTCACGTGGCGGCCACCCTCCGGCAGCGCATCGACCGTCCCCACCCCAGGCTCTACATCGGGGAGGGGAAGACCGAAGAGCTCCGCGAGCTCGTCCAGGAGACCGGGGCGGACCTGGTGATCTTCGACGAGGAGCTCTCTCCCCGTCAGGGGAAGAACCTCGAGACGGCGCTGGGGGTCCGGGTCATGGATCGGCCGGAGCTGATCCTGGACATCTTCGCCACCCGGGCCCGGACCTGGGAGTCGAAGTTGCAGGTGGAACTGGCCCAGTTGGAGTACCTGCTTCCCCGCCTGACACGGATGTGGAACCACCTCTCCCGGATCCGGGGGGGCATCGGTCTCCGTGGGCCGGGAGAGACCCAGCTCGAAACCGACCGGCGGCTCATCGGAGCCCGGATCTCGGACCTCAAGTCCAAGCTCAGGGATGTGGCCACGGCCCGGGCCATCCAGCGGAAGGGGCGTGACGGCACCTTCCGGGCCGCTCTCGTGGGGTACACCAACGCCGGGAAGTCCTCCCTCCTGAAGACCCTCTCCGGCGCGGACCTCTTCGTGGAGGACCGCCTCTTCGCCACGCTGGACTCCACGACGCGGACGGTGGACGTGGGGGCGGGTCATGAGGCCCTGATCACGGATACGGTGGGTTTCATCCGCAAGCTCCCGCACCACCTGATCGCCTCCTTCCGCTCCACGCTGGAGGAGGCCCGGGAGGCGGACCTGCTCCTCCATGTCATCGATGCGTCGCATCCCGACCGGGAGGAGCACATCGAGGTGGTCCATGATGTTCTGGAGGATCTGAACCTCCACCGGAAGCCCCAGGTGCTGGTCTTCAACAAGATCGATCGGCTGACCCACGAGGAGGAGGAGGCGCTCCGGGAGCGGACCCGGGCCTTCGAGCCGGCTCCGTCCATCTTCGTCTCCGCCCTTCAACCCGATTCGCTGGAGGCGCTCCGGTCGATCCTCCGGACCCGGATCCGCCAGCGGCTGAACATTGTCACCCTCCGGGTGGGGGTGTCCCAGGGGGAGACGCTGGCGGAGATCCACCGGGTCTGCGAGGTGCTGGAGAGCAACCAGGAGGAGGAGGAGATGATCCTGCGGGCCCGGGTTCCCGACTCCTTCCTGGGCCGGCTCCGAGCCCGGAGCGGGGTCGTGGTGGAAGAGGAGGTCTGACATGGTGGGCCGGATCGGGGGAGGGCAGGTCCCATGAGGGAGAGGGTGGTCATCGTGGGCCCCGGCCGGGTGGGGCTGGCGCTGGGTCAGGCCCTGGCCGAGGCCGGTGAACTGGACGACCTGGTGTACTGCGGTCGCCGGCCGGACCCCCCCTCCCACCCCCTCTTCAACCAGGGGTTCGCCCGCTATGTCTACGGTCTGGAACCCCCCCGTCAGGGGACCACAGCGGTCTTCCTCACCGTCACCGACGACGCCATCCCCGGGATGGCGGAGTTTCTCTCCCTCCAGGGCCCTGCGCCGGAGGGGTGCCCCGTCTTCCACTGCTCCGGGGCCCTCTCCACCGACGCCCTGGAGCCGCTCCACGTCCGGGGCTACCAGGTGGGCTCCTTCCACCCGCTCCTTTCCATCGCCCGTCCGCTGGAAGGGGCCGCGCACTTCTCCGGGGCCGCCGTGGCCATCTCCGGGGAGCCGGAAGCCCTTGTGGTGGGACGACGTCTGGCCAACGCCCTGGGGGCTCGCACCATCCTGATCCCCACCAACCGCAGGGTGCTCTACCATGCGGCGGGGGTCTTCGCGTCCAACTACCTCCTGGTCCTCCTGGAGGCCGCCCGGCGGCTGCTGGTGCAGGCCGGGGCCGGAGACGAGGACGCCGTGGCGGCGCTCATCCCCCTGGTCCGGAGTACCCTGGACAACCTGGAGGCCTTCGGCACGGCCGGGGCCCTTACCGGCCCGGTCTCCCGGGGGGATGCGGAGACCGTGGACCTGCACCTTCGCGTCCTGGAACCCAGGGACCAGGACATCTACCGGACCCTGGGGCGGGAAGCCCTGGAACTGGCCCGGGGGGGGATTCCGGACGAGGTGGCGGAACGCCTCGCACACCTCCTCGCCCACCCCGGCTGACCTCGGAAGGAGCCTGATGCGACTCTATGTGAACATCGACCATGTGGCCACTGTGCGGCAGGCCCGTCGCACCGACGAGCCCGATCCGGTGCGGGCAGCGGTCCTGGCAGAGTTGGGGGGCGCCGACGGCCTCACCGTCCACCTCCGGGAGGACCGTCGCCACATCCAGGACCGGGACGTCCGGGTGCTCATGGAGACAGCCCGCACCGTGGTGAACCTGGAGTTGGCCACCTCTCCGGACATCCTGGAGCTGACGTGCGAGCTGAAGCCCGCACAGGCCACCCTGGTGCCGGAGCGCCGGGAGGAGGTGACCACCGAAGGGGGGCTGAACCTGGCGGACGAGGGGAATCGCCGCAGCCTGGGGCGGGCCGTGGAGCGCCTCCGTGCCGTCGGGATCCGGGTCTCACTCTTCGTGGATCCCGACACCGATACCCTGTTGGCCTGCCGCGAACTGGGGGCCGACGCTGTGGAGCTCCACACCGGGGAGTACGCCCTGGCCCGGGGGGAGGCCCGGGGGATGGAGCTCCTCCGGCTCCACCGGGCTGCTGCAGAGGGGCGGCGTCTGGGGCTGGCGGTCCATGCCGGCCACGGCCTCACCTACGAGAATGTGGTTCCGGTGGCCGCCCTCCCCGATGTGGAGGAGCTGAACATCGGACACTCCATCGTCTCCCGGGCGATCCTGGTGGGGATGGAGCGGGCCGTCTCCGAGATGGGAGCGCTGGTGCGGGGTGCGTCCAGCCGTGTTCTGGAACCGGGTCACTGGGTCCCCCCCATCGGATTCTGACATGAAGTTGGACTGGCGGGCCGTGCTGGGGATCGCCATCTCCGTCCTTCTTCTCTGGTGGGTCCTCAGGGGGGTGGATGTGGAGGCGGTGTGGGCGGGGATCCGGGGGATGCACGTGGGGTGGTTCACCGCAGCCATGGTGGTGACCACCGCAGGGTTTGCCCTCCGGGCCATCCGCTGGGGAGTGCTCCTCACCCCGCTGAAGGCGGACACCTCCTTTCGATCCCGCTTCGCCGCCGTCACCATCGGCTTCATGGGGAACAACCTGCTCCCGGCCCGGGCCGGGGAGTTCGCCCGGGTCTTCGCCTTCTCCCGGATGCAGCCGGTGACCGTGAGCGGCGCCCTGGGTTCGCTGGTGGTGGAGCGCTTCCTGGACGGGGTGATGATCCTGACCCTCCTGGCCGTGGTGCTCCTCTCCCCCGGCTTCCCCTCCGAGGTGAGTGTGGGGGGGCGCCCTGTGGGGGATGCCGTAGGGGGGGCGTCGCTGATCCTCCTGGCGGTGATGGCCCCGGTGCTCCTGGTGCTCTTCTGGCCGAGGGGGGTCATCCGCATCGCGGAGCGGCTCACCGCCCGGATCCCCTCTCCCCGGGCCGATGCCCTGGTGAAGGGTCTGGAGGCGTTCGTGGACGGGCTCCGGGCCCTCAGGGATCCCCGCCTCCTGGTGCCGGCGCTGGCCTGGAGCCTGGTCTTCTGGCTCTGGCACTCCTGGGCGTTCTGGCTGGGATTCCGGGCCTTCGGGATCGACGCGGACTTCAAGGCGGCCCTCTTCCTCAACGCCGTGCTGGCCTTCTTCGTGGCGGTCCCCTCGTCCCCGGGCTTCTTCGGAACCTTCCACGCCGGAGCGGTGGTAGGGCTGACGGTCTATGGGGTGCCGGAGGACCGGATCCTCTCCTTTGCCTTCGGACAGCACCTGGGGGGGTTCATCCCCGTGACCCTCATTGGCCTCTGGTATACGTGGAGGCTGGGGCTCACGCTGAAGCAGGTGGGGAAGAGCGAGGACGTGGTGGAAGAGGTGGTGGACCAGGAGGAGGCGGTGGAGGAATCGCTGGGGCGTCTCGCAGCAGCGCCCCTGGGGAAGAAGGGGCCGGAGGCGATGCCATGAGTGCAGCATCGGAGCAGGGGGGAACGGCGGGGCTGATTTCCCTCCCGGCGCCTGCCAAGGTGAACCTCTTCCTCCGGGTCCTGGCCCGGGAGGAGAGTGGGTACCACCAGTTGGAGACCCTTTTCCAGCTCCTGGAGTTCGGGGACCGGGTGACGCTGGAGCGCACCGACGCGCCGGGTGTGGGGCTGGAGCTGGCGGGAGACCAGGTGGAGGGACTGGGGCCGCCGGAGCGGAACCTGGCCGTCCGGGCGGCCCGGGCGGTGCTGGATCGGGTGGCGCGGGAGAGGGGCGGGAACGAGGGGGGGATCCGGATCCACCTGGAGAAGCGGATTCCCCACGGGGCCGGGCTGGGGGGTGGTTCGTCGGATGCCGCCACCGTGCTGCAGGGGGTGAATCGGCTCCTGGGGGGACCGCTGACCAGGGCGCAGCTTCTGGAGGAGGCGGCTCTCCTGGGCTCCGACGTGCCGGTCTTCCTGTCCCCTTCCCCCACCAACCTGGCGTGGGGGAGGGGAGACCGGCTGATGGCCCTTCCGGCTCTTCCTGAGGCTTCGGTGGTGCTGGCCCTTCCACCCCTGCGGATCCCCACCCCGGAGGCCTTCGCCACGCTGGTGGAGTGGAGGCGGGAGCAGGCGGCGAAGGGAGTCCCCACCCGGGGAGCCGCTCTCCTTGAGCCGGCCGCGCTGGGAGGGTGGGGCGGGGTGGTGGGGGCGGCGGGAAACGACCTCCAGGAGCCCGTCTTCAGGCGCTGGCCCTCCCTGGCCCCCATCGATCGCGCCCTGGAATCTTCCGGGGCCGGCATGGCCCTGCTCTCGGGGAGCGGCTCCGCCCTCTTTGCGGTCTTCCCCAGGGAGGGGACGGCGGCGTCGGCGGTGCCGGAGCTCGAGGCCCGCTTTCCGGAGGTCCACTTTGTCCACACCCGGACGAAGGGTGCCCCTGCAGCCCCGGCAGACGCCGGGTCTTGAACCCGTCAGGGGGCGTCGTTAGCCTCCCTGGGAATGCTGGCCCGTCGTCCAACGGCAGGACTCCGGTCTTTGGAACCGGCAATGGTGGTTCGAATCCACCCGGGCCAACTCCCTACCTCCAGGCCAGCAGCGTCTCGGCCACCGACCAGACCTGCGCCTGGGGCACGTTTCCCCCGCCCCCCCCCCAGGTTCCGGCGTGCTGGAACTCCACGAACGACATGGTCCGCACCGGGCCCACGTTGTGGTGCTCCGCCACCAGGGTCCCGTCCACCCAGAGCATCACGGTTCCGGTGGACCTGCGGACGTACAACTCCTGCTTGACCCACTCCCCTGGGGTGTAGGGGGGGGAGTTGGCCTTGTTGTTGGTCCAGCAGTTTTCGTTGTTGGGTCGGGGAACGGGGTTCAGGGCCCGGGAGGCGATCTTCCACTGGGGCACCCGGTCATTCCAGCAGCCGTCGAAGATCCCGAACCAGCTCCCCTCTCCCGCCCAGAGGTGCAGCTTCACCTCGTTGTTGTGGCTCGTCCAGTTGCTGCTGTAGCGCATCACCACCCCGAGGAACATCTCGTCGGCCCGGGCCCCGGGGCCTCCGGTCCACACCACCCCCACCTCATGCCCATCCGGGTGCCCTGCGGGGTAGCGGAACTCCAGCGCCCCCCCGGTGGGGGAGGAGGGGTCCGCCACGATCACCGGGGTGCCGCGACGGGGGGTGATGTTCCAGCCGGAGGGCACCGAGCCCGCCCATCGGGCATGGGTCCGTACGGTGAGCCCCGGAGGAAGGTTGGTGAAGCTGTCCTGCCCGGGAGTGAGGAGCGCCGGCCCGTTGCCGGGGCCCATCATGTCGGCGGACTGGACGGGTGCTGGACCGCAGCCGGAAAGCGCGGCTGCAAGCAGGATGAGGAGGGGGGCGGGGTGCATGGCAGGTCGATCTCGGATATGGGAAACCGGAACCGACCAACTCCGTCGGACTCCGGAACGACGACTACTACCCATCAAGGCCCGATTGGGTTCGGGGTATTCTCCGGACGTGGTTCAGCCAGAAGCATGCCGGGGCCCCCCGGGATGGGTCGCGTCCCCCCTGCTCACCCCCTATACTTGGGGAAGACGGACCTCTTCCTGCCCCCGGCGGCTCCGGTGCCCGGCCATGTGGCCACTCCTGCTTTCCCTGGTAATTCCTTCCACCTCCCTGGCATTTCCCGCCCAGGCAGGGCAGGAGGCCGCGTCCGTCGGCCAGTCTGTCCGCCAGGAGCCCTCCGACCCCGATTCCGCCCTCCTGAACCGGGGGGCGAAGGACGAGCAGGCGGCCCTGGAACGGGTCCGACGGGCTCATCTCCCCTGGGCCTGGGACGGTGGCTCCCAGTGCGACGAGCGCATCGGTCGGATGTGCTGGAACCATGATCCGGAGGACCGGGACTGGATCCCCGCCCCGGACCCGGAGCCGCTGAAGGAGCGCAGGGAGGGGTACCTCTCTCTCCTCGCGGAGATTGCCGGGCGGATTCCAGGTGACCTCTGGGTGGCGGAGCAGCGGGTCCGGTACCTGGGAGAGCAGGGGGAGTGGGAGCGGGCGGAGAGGGTGGCCCGTGACTGCATCAGGGCCCGGGGAGAGGACGCCCCCCCGGCCCCCGGACCGGATCCCGCCCGACGGGCGGGGCGCTGCCACGATCTCCTGGGATATGTGCTACACCGCATGGGGCGCGTCCCGGAGGCGGAGGCGGCCTTCCGGCAGGCGCTGGCCCGGATGGACCGGGAGCGGGCTGAGTCCCGGCTGGATCCCCGCACGGTGGCCGTGAGGGGGGCGGCCTCCTGGCTGGATGCCGCGGGTCTTCCCCCGGACTCGGTGGAGGCCCGGCGCCGGACCTTCTGGCTCCTGGCGGACCCCCTCTGGATGGTGCCCGGGAACGACCGGTGGACCGAGCACCAGGCCCGTTTCGCGGCGGCGCAGATCCGGGAGGACTCCCGGAATCCCCACTCCATCCCCTGGGGGAGCGACCTCACCACCGTCCTTGTGCGGTATGGGGAGTCGGTGGGGTGGGAGCGGATCCGGGAGCGGATGGGGGCCTTCGGAGATGTCCCGGTGGTGGGGCATGGTCCCAACGGGGGGAGACACTTCCTCCCCTCGGGCACGGTGCTGGAGGAGCCGGTGGCCTCGCTTCCGGACGACTGGGAACTCCATCCCACCGCCCCCCGCTCCATCCATGTCCCCCTCTACGCGGAGCGGATGGGGGCATTGGATGTCCAGGTGGCGCGCTTCCTTCGCCCCGGAGGAGCGCTGGTGGTGGCGGGATTCGGACGGCCATGGGAGCCCCCGCGTCCCCCTCCCACCGGTCCCGGAATCCCCCGGGATGGGTCAGCGGCAGCCTCCCCGCCCCCTCCTCCCTCCTCCCCGGATCCCGGCGCCACACGCCTTCCGGAAGCCGCGCTCCTGGCCATGGACCCCCACGGGGGTGTGGTGGGGGAATCCCGCCTTTCGGGGGCATTTCACGGCGGGCTGACCGTGGACCTTCCCACAGGGGGCTTCGTGCTGGGGGTCGAACTCCTGGACCCCGGGGCCCGGCGGGCGTGGCGGGTGCGGCAGGGGATCTCGGTCCCGGACGCCCTCCCGGACCTGGCGGCCCTCTCGGACCTCCTGCTGCTGGATCCGGACCATCCGGAGGTGGACGACCCGACGGAGGCGGTGGCCGCGGTCCTCCCTGCGGCCCGGGTGGCCCAGGGAGGGGCGGTGGGGGTGTTCTGGGAGACCTACGGGGCGGAGGCGGGGGAGGTGGTGACCTTCGAGGCCACCATACGGGCGGGGGAGCGGGGGCTTCTTCGCAGGGCGGGGGAGTGGCTCCGGTTGCTGGACCCCCGGCCCGTGACCCGTGTGCGATGGGAGGAACCGGCATGGGAAGCCCCCGCCCCCCTCGTCCGGACCCTCCGCCTGGACCTCCGGGAACTGCCACAGGGGAGCTACGAGCTCCGGATGCGAGCCGTCCTCCGGGGACGGAGCCCCGTGGAATCCAGCCGGGACCTGGAGATCGTCGCCCCGGACGATTCCCGCCTCCCGAGCAACGCCCCGCGTTGACGCACCCCCTGTCCCCGCATAACTTCCCGGGCTGCAACATCGACCGGAACTTGCGGACCAGGGCGCATGGAAGACATCTACCAGCGGGGACCTCTCCTCCTCCTTTCCGGTCGGTCCAATCGGCCTCTCGCTCTCGAGATCGGAGAGCAACTGGGGGAATCCCCCCTGGGCGTCACCATCCGGGACTTCGCCGACGGAGAGATCTTCGTCCGGATCGATGCCAATGCCCGGGGAAGGGATGTCTTCATCATCCAGCCTACCGTGGCTCCGGCAGAGACCATCATGGAGCTTCTCCTGATGATCGATGCCGCCCGACGGGCGTCCGCTGCGCGCATCACGGCGGTGATGCCCTACTTCGGGTACGCCCGCCAGGATCGGAAGGATCAGCCGAGAGTGGCCATCGGGGCCAAGCTGGTGGCGAACCTGATCGTGGCGGCGGGGGCGGATCGGGTCCTGGGGATGGACTTCCACCAGCACCAGATCCAGGGATTCTTCGACATCCCGGTGGACCACCTGTATGCCGCGCCGGTGCTGACCCAGTACTTCGAGAAGCTGGATCTGGAGGAGCCGGTGGTGGTGGCCCCGGACGTGGGATCCGCCAAGATGGCCCGGGGGTTCGCCAAACGGCTGGGAGCCTCCTTCGCCATCATCGACAAGCGACGACCGGCGGCGAACGTGGCCCAGATCCTGAACGTGGTGGGGGACGTGGAGGGGAAGACCTGCCTCCTCACCGATGACATGATCGACACCGGCGGGACGCTGGCGCAGGCCGTACACGCGCTGATGGAGCGGGGGGCGAAGGAGGTCTACGCGTGTGCCACCCACCCCCTCCTTTCAGCCGACGCCGCCGCCCGGCTGGGGGACTCGCCGGTGAAGGAGGTGGTGGTGACCAACACGATCCACGTTCCGGAGGAGCGGCGCTTCCAGCAGTTGAAGATCCTTTCGGTGGCAGGACTCCTTTCGAGGGCGGTGCGCTACATCCACTCCAACGAGTCGGTGAGCCAGCTCTTCGAGATGAGGGATCAGGACGGCTGACCCCGAAGGGTGGGATGCAACAGAGCCGGACCCGGTGGGTCCGGTGGCGGAAAGGCTGGGCCCCCGGGGCACAGCACATGGGAGGGCTCCGGGTGGAGTGCTTCCCGGCCCCTGGAGGGCCGATTCGCAGTTCCACGGCCGTTCAGGCCCGTGTCAGGAAGGATGACGAGATCATGAGCATGCAGGCGGCGCTGAACGCGCAGAAGCGAGACGGAAGTGGAAAGGGAGTGGCCCGCAAGCTCCGCGCGAGCGGACACGTCCCTGCGGTCCTCTACGGCGGCACCGGGGACTCGGTTCCCCTGATCCTGAACACCAGGGAGGCCGAGCGCCTGTTCCGCTCGGTGTCTGTGGAGAACACCATCATCGAGCTCTCCGTCGAGGGAGGCGAGACGGTCCAGACCCTGGTCCGGGAGATCCAGACCCACCCCTACCGGAACGAGGTGGTCCACGTGGACTTCCTCCGGCTCCAGAAGGGCGTCTCGGTGGAGATGAACATCCCGCTGCGCTTCGAGGGCACCCCCCGGGGCGTCAAGAACGACGGCGGGGTCCTGGACCATGTGCTCCACGACATCCATATCCGGTGCATCCCCTCTGTCATCCCCGACGAGGCTGTCCTGGACGTCTCGGCGCTGGAGATCGGCGACACCCTCCACGTATCGGACATCGCCCTTCCGGAGGGCGTGGAGATCCTCACCGACGGGACGTTGACGGTCTGCGCCGTGCATGCGCCCCGGATCGTGAAGACCGACGAGGACGAGGGCGATGAGGAGACCCCGGTGGTGCGCCTGGGCGGCGCTGCTGCGGACGAAGAGTCCGAGGCGGACTGAGCCAGCCGGCATGAAGGTGATCCTGGGGCTGGGAAATCCCGGCCCCCGCTACGACTCCACCCGCCACAATGTGGGGTGGTGGGTGGTGGATCGCCTGGCCATGGACTGGAACATGGGCCCCTTCGTCGAGGAGGGGCCCTCGCTGGTGGGGAGGGGGCTGAGGGGGGAGCACCAGGTCCTTCTCCTCAAGCCGCTGACCTGGATGAACCGGAGTGGTGCAGCGCTGGCCGCCCTCCGGGACCGTGAAGGGTTCGATCCGGAGAACGACCTGCTGGTGGTGGTGGACGATGTGGCGATCCCCCCGGGGAAGATCCGCTTCCGTCCTTCAGGAAGTGCCGGGGGACACAATGGACTGAAGTCGGTCCAGGCGGTCCTGGGATCGGACCAGTATGCCCGCCTCCGGATCGGTGTAGGAGCCCGGCCGCCAGGGGTCGACCTGGCGGACTGGGTGCTCTCCACCATGGCCGCTGAGGACGAGGAGGCGGTTCTGGCCCGCCTTTCCGGACTGGGGGAGGCGGTGGAGTGCTGGATGGATGAGGGGACCGAAGCGGCGATGAGTCGATTCAACGGATAGCGCGGGCGCTCGGCCCGCATCATCGAGCACAGGGAGCGCACAGCGCATGGATTTCGTGACTCTGACCGACTGGGCCTGGAGCCTGGGATTGGTGGGTCTTGCTGTGGCCGGGGGGATCTACATCTACCTCAAGGGCCAGTCCGCCGGGACCCCCGAGATGCAGGATCTGGCCGACCAGATCCACGACGGGGCCATGGCCTTCCTCCGCCGGGAGTACACCGTGCTGGCCGGCTTCGTGGCCGTGGTGGCGGTACTTCTGGGGTTCGCCATCGGCCAGGAGACAGCCTTCGCCTACCTGGGCGGGGCCCTCACCTCCGTGGCTGCGGGCTTCTTCGGGATGAAGGCCGCCACCCGGGCCAACGTCCGGACATCGGCGGCCGCCAACCAGGAAGGACAGGGGAAAGCGTTGCGCATCGCCTTCTTCGGCGGCTCGGTCATGGGGCTTTCGGTGGCAGCGCTGGGGCTGGTGGGGCTGGGGATCCTCTACTGGATCTACGCCTCCTCCGCCATCCCCGGAACCAACGAGCTCCCCCACTTCGCCGAGGTCATCTCCGGCTTTGCCATGGGGGCCAGCACCATCGCCCTGTTCGCCCGTGTGGGTGGCGGCATCTACACCAAGGCGGCGGATGTGGGTGCCGACCTGGTGGGGAAGGTGGAGGCGGGGATCCCGGAGGACGACCCCCGGAATCCGGCCACCATCGCGGACAACGTGGGCGACAACGTGGGCGACGTGGCGGGCATGGGCGCGGACATCTTCGAGTCCTACGTCGGGTCCATCGTCGCCACCATCGCCATCGGGGCCACGGCCACCTCGCTGGCCGCCTCGCAGATGCAGGCGGTGGCCCTCCCGATGATCACGGTCATGGTGGGAATGGGGGCCTCGCTGGTGGCCATCGCAATGATGAAGGTGCTGGAGCGGACGGATCCGGCGGGAGCCCTCCGGAACGTGACACTGATCGCCGCCGCGCTCTTCCTGGTGGTGATGTACTTCGTGGTGGTGGGCCTGGACTTCCGGATGGTGGATGCCGCCACAGGCCGGGTCTTCCCCTCCACCGGACCCTTCTGGGCCATCCTGGCGGGATCGGTGGCGGGAATCCTCATCGGGTTGGCCACCGAGTACTACACGTCCGCTGGACCGGTCCGGCGGATCGCCGATGCCAGCCAGACGGGCTCGGCCACCAACATCATCACCGGTCTGGCGGTGGGGATGGAGTCCACCGCCGTCCCGGTGCTCCTCATCTGCTCCGGAATCGGGGTGTCGTTCTTCTTCGCCGGCCTCTACGGGATCGGGATCGCCGCGGTGGGGATGCTGGCCACGGTAGGTGTCACCATGTCGGTGGATGCCTACGGACCCATTGCGGACAACGCCGGCGGAATCAGTGAGATGGCCCACCTGGGCCCCGAGACCCGGAAGATCACCGACTCGCTGGACGCCATCGGGAACACCACGGCGGCCATCGGGAAGGGCTTCGCCATCGGTTCGGCGGCCCTCACCGCGCTGGCCCTCTTCTCTGCCTACGCGGCTCAGGTGGGGCTGGCGGAGACCGGGATCAACCTGGTGGATCCCCGGGTGGTGGTGGGACTCTTCCTGGGCGGCATGCTTCCCTTCTTCGTTGCCGCGCTCACCATGACCGCGGTGGGTCGTGCCGCGGCGGGGATGGTGGAGGAGGTGCGGAGGCAGTTCCGGGAGATCCCGGGGCTGATGGAAGGGACCGCCAAGCCCGACTCCGCCCGCTGCGTGGACATCTCCACCAAGGCGGCGCTCCGGGAGATGGTCCTCCCCGGCGTCATCGCCGTCTCCGCACCCGTGGTGGTGGGAGTCTTCCTGGGGGTCGAGGCGCTGGGCGGTCTCCTGGGCGGTGCAACGGTCACCGGCGTGATGATGGCCCTCTTCATGGCCAACGCAGGTGGTGCCTGGGACAACGCCAAGAAGTACATCGAAGGGGGCGCCATGGGTGGCAAGGGTTCCCCCTCCCACAAGGCGGCGGTGGTGGGTGACACGGTGGGGGATCCGTTCAAGGACACCTCCGGTCCGTCGCTCAACATCCTCATCAAGCTCATGAGCGTGGTGTCGCTGGTGCTGGCCCCCTGGTTCGTGCAGATCCACGGCCTGGATGGGGCCAATCCGGTGGGCTGGATGATGGAGCAGCTCACCCGCATCTTCGGCTGACCGGGGGTACCCCCGGCGGGCCTACCGTCGGGTTGGGATGAAGGAGATGAGGTCGTGGAGCCCTGGGGGCTCCACGACCTCATCTCCTTTGTGGCAGGATCGCCCACGAGACCCGCGGGTACAGCGCTCAGCACCGGCACCCTGGATCGTCGTCCCGTTCCCTGCACCCCGGCCCCCCGATGCCGCTGGCCCCGTCGTTCGAGCAGGCCCTCGCCTTCGCCCGCGACCTGATCCGGATCCCCTCCCTTCCTGGAGAGGAGGGCCCCCTGGCGGCCCGGGTCCTGGAGGAGATGCGCGAGCTGGGGTATCAGGACCTCCGGACGGATGCCCTGGGCAGTGTGGTGGGGCGGATCCCCGGACGGGGTGACGCTCCCCCGGTCCTCCTCAATGCCCATCTGGACATGGTGGCTGCCGGAGACCCCGGCGAGTGGGAACACCCTCCCTTCGCCGGCGTCGTCGTGGGAGGGGTTCTCCACGGACGGGGGGCCATGGACATCAAGGGGCCCCTGGCCATCCAGACCCACGCCGCAGCCACCATGGCGGGGCGAGCCGCCGGGGATGTGTGGGTGGCGCATACGGTCTTCGAGGAGAGGGGGGGGTGGGGGATGGTCCATCTCCTTGAGTCCGGGCTGATCCCCCGTCCCGCCGCGGTCGTCATCGGGGAGAGCACCCACGGGGACATCGCCATCGGGCACCGGGGAAGGGCGGAGGTTGAGATCGTCCTCCATGGCCTTGCAGGGCATGCCAGCGCCCCCAAGAGGGCCCGGAACGCCCTGGACCTCCTCCCGGAGGTGCTGACGGCGGTGGCCCGATTGGCGGAGGAGGAGGGGGGGGGGCGACACCCCCTCCTGGGTGCCGCTTCACTGGCCCCCACCCAGGTGGACGTGCTTCCCGAGAGCCGGAACGTGATCCCCGACCGGGTGACCCTCACCCTGGATTGGCGCGTCCTCCCCGGGGACGATGCCGAGAGCCTCCTGGCCCGGGTAGGGCGGGTGCTGGAGGGGGTGGGTGGGGATGGTGGGGAAGGTCGCCTGGAGGTGCGGATGGCCTCGGAGCGACAGACGAGCTGGACCGGGATCACGGAGGTGCGGGAACTCTTCACCCCCGGCTTCCTGGAGGATCCCTCGGGGCCCCTCCCCAGGGCTGCAGCAACGGCCGTGGGGAGGCGAGGGGCGCCCGGGGAGCCGGCGCGGATCCGCCCCTGGACTTTCGCCACCGACGGCGGCTGGACCTCCGGGGTCCACGGCATCCCCACCCTCGGGTTCGCCCCGGGGGAGGAGCGTCATGCCCACACCAGCACCGAGCGGCTGGATGTGGAGGAGGCCCGCTGGGCCTTCACCCGCTACCCCCACCTGGTAGACGGGCTTCAGCAGGTGCTGGCCGGCGGTTGACCCTCCGACCCCGGGGTCAGCTCATGGGGACGACCCGGTCCACGCGCCCCTCGATTCGCTGGAAGATCTCATCCAGGGAGTGCCCGGTGATGGTGAGCCCGTGGTTCTTGAGCCCCACCACGGCCCGGGCGGGATCCGGCGCGTCCCGGAGGATGTCCGCCACCGCCTTCCCCAGTTCATAGGTGCCGCAGGGGAAGTTGAAGTCGGTGGAGGGGACCCCGTCCATCCAGGCGTGGATATGGAGGATGGCCCCCACCTGCGGATGCTCCCGGTAGATCATCCAGTGCTCGATGGCATCCACCGAGACCCGCCTGGGCTCCACCCCCGGGGGGACGCTGAGGAGCATGGCGTTCCGCTCCGGGTCGTAGTCCTTCACCAGGAGCACGTCGCGCCCGATCTCCACCAGCTTCGACTTGTCCACTCCGCTGGCACTCATCCAGAAGCGCCGGTCGTCCTTCCGGGCCGAGACGTTCCCGTAGGACAGCCCACCCATCCCGTAGAGACGCTTCAGGTGCCGCCGATCTCTCTCCGGGAGGATCTCATGGAGGGGGAAGGGGGCGGGGACGAGATCCAGGGCGTCCATGCGGGCGCCGGCCCGGTGGATGGACTCCGTCACCTCATCCCCCTCCCACAGCTCCGGCTCCAGGTCCGGATCGAAGACGTTGTCGATGACCAGACGGGAGGTGGCCAGCGGCCGGATGCGTCCGTAGACCCGATCGAAGTAGGCCGCTTCGTCGTGATTGCCGGCCACCACGTAGTAGCCCTGCTCCGGCGTGATGAAGTGGGCGTCCGGCGTCTCCTCTCCCTTCCCGTGGAGGCCGATGAAGAGGTTCGAGAGCGACCGCACCAGCAGGGGATATCCCTGGGGGATGGGGTGGTCGAAGGGGGACGTCACCTCGGACACCGAGGTGACGAAGACGGCCTGCCCCCGCCGCCGGAAGGGGCGGGGGTGTTCCGAATCGAAGAAGTTGACCACCAGGGCGGCCTGGTCCGGATCGTCCAGGAAGGTATGGCCCGCCCGCTCCATGGCCTTCCTGAGGCCCCCGGCGAACCATTTGAATCGCTCGGAATCGGATCGCCCGGCGAACGAGAACTCCATGTCTTGTCCTGAAGCTGGAGGGGGACTCCGCCCATCGGAGTACGGCAGGGCCGTGACAATCCCTTAAAGGTCTGGTTCTACCGACACCGAATCAAGGTCTGATGTCTCTTGAAGGGGTGGGGCGGCCCGTGTTGCCAGCGCCACGGGGGTCCAACCCCCTCTGCAACAGGCTTCCAGGGGTCTTTACCCTCCCCGGCCGGGCCGGTAGTTTCGTGCGCTGCATCCCATCCCCCGAGGCGGTCCACGACAGGGGGTCCCGTCACCTCCTCGCATTCCCGGCAGGCTCCCCATGCTCAGCGTCGGCATCGTCGGACTTCCCAACGTGGGGAAGTCTTCTCTGTTCAATGCCTTGACCGCCGCCGGGGCCCCTTCGGAGAACTACCCGTTCTGCACGGTGGAGCCCAACGTGGGGACGGTCCTCGTCCCGGATCCCCGGCTGGACCGCATCCACGAGATCGCCGGGTCGAAGTCGAAGGTGCCCACGGTGATCCAGTTCGTGGACATCGCCGGTCTGGTGAAGGGCGCCTCGGAAGGGGAGGGGCTGGGGAACCAGTTCCTGGCCAACATCCGGGAGGTGGATGCCATCGCCCATGTCCTCCGCTGTTTCGACGATCCGGACATCACCCATGTGCTGGGAGATGTGGATCCGGTCCGGGATCGGGACGTGGTGGAGACGGAGCTCATCCTGGCGGATCTGGACACCGTGGAGCGTCGCCTGGAGCGGGTGGCGAAGAAGGCCAAGGGGGGAGAGAAGGAGGCGGTGGCGGAGGTGGCCCTCCTGACGCGGTTCCAGGCGGCGCTCTCCGAGGGACGCACCATCCGGACCCTCCCCCTCACCGATGCGGAGCGCCCCCTGGCCCGGAGCTTCCACCTCCTCACCTCCAAGCCCGTCCTCTATGTGGCCAACGTGGCGGAGAGCGACCTGCCGGGGGGACGGAATCCATGGGTGGAGGCGCTGGAAGCCGCCCTGGCCCAGGACGAGACCCGTCCCGGTCTGGTGTCGGTCTGTTCCGCCATCGAGGCGGAGCTGGCGGAGTTGGAGCCGGAGGAGAAGCTGGAGTTCCTGGGGGAGTTGGGGCTGGAGGAGGCCGGCCTGGATCGACTGATCCGGGCGGCGTACGACCTCCTGGGGCTGATCACCTACTTCACCTCCGGGGAGAAGGAATCCCGTGCCTGGACCATCCCCAGGGGGGCCAGGGCGCCTCAGGCGGCGGGGGTCATCCACTCCGACTTCGAGAAGGGGTTCATCCGGGCGGAGACGGTGGCGCTGGACGATTTCTTCCGCTCCGGGTCCATGAAGGCGGCCCGGGAGGCCGGGCTGGTCCGGTCGGAGGGGAAGGAGTACGTGGTGGTGGACGGGGATATCCTCCTCTTCCGCTTCAATGTCTGAGGGGCTAGACTAACTGGCTGATCCCGCTCCGCCCGATCCCCGGGTGGGGCCCGTTCATACGGTCCATGGGAGTTCCAACGAATGCGGCATTACGAGATCGTCTTCATCTTCAATCCGGTCCTGGACGAAGAGGCCGTCAACCTGAAGCTCGAGCGCTTCCACGCACTGCTGGCCGGTGAGGGTACCGGCGGCGAGTTGGTGGAGGTGGAGCACTGGGGGATCCGCCAGCTGGCGTACCCCATCGAGAAGCAGAAGTCCGGGTACTACCTGGTCTCCCAGGTGATGGCCGATCCCACCCTCCTCCCGGAGTTCGAGCGGATCCTCACCCTGGACGAGGATCTTCTCCGCTACCTGGTGGTGATCAACGCCGGTGAGCCCGCCAACGGGATGTCGGTGTTGGCCGAAGTCCCCGAGTCCGCCGCCCACCGGGCCGACGACGATGACGAGGACGAGGACGAGGACGACGATGATGACGAGCGGGGCGGCGCCAGCCCTCCCGAGTTTGCAGGGGGACGTGGTCGCCGCCGCCGCATGGAGGGTCCTCCCATCGAGATCCTGAACTACAAGGACGTGGCGACCCTCTCCCGGTTCATCACCGAGCAGGGGAAGCTCCTTCCCCGCCGCACCACCAAGGTCACCGCTCCCTTCCAGCGTCAGCTGGGTCGGGCCATCAAGCGGGCGCGATACCTCTCGCTGCTGCCGTACGTCCGCAGCCACGAGTGACGGGGCGGTGACGGAAGGCCCGGGCCGGAGCCGGGAGTGGCTCCGGGCCGCAGGACTTCTCGCCCTTTCCCTCTCCCTGGCCCCTGTGGCCCCGCTGGCCCTGGTCACGGTGCCCCTCGCACTGCTGGGGGCGGGCCTTGGAGGTTGGAGGGGGGGCCTCGTGGCACTTCCGGCGCTTCTGGTGGCCTGGGGAGCCGGCCCTGAACCGGGACTCTGGTTTCTGGAGCGGGGATGGGCTCTTCTGGCTGGGGGCTGGTTCCTGGCCCTGACCCTGCGGTGGCCGGATCTGGGACTCACCACCCGGGGGATCGGTGCTGCGGCTGCCGCGGTCCTGTCCTCGGGAGCTGTGCTGGCAGGGACCCCTGGAGGGTGGTCGGTGGCGGAGTTTGCGGTCCGCTCCAGGTTGCAGGAGGGAGCGGCGGCTGCTGCCGAACTGATGCGCAGGATGGGGACGGGGGAAGGGGAGACGGCGGCGCCTGTCGTCACCCTGGAGAACCTGGTGGAGACGCAGCTCTACCTCCTCCCCGCGCTCCTGGGGCTCGCCACCGTGGCGGCTCTATGTCTCTCGTGGTGGGTGATTGTGCGGAGCGCCACGGGACGGCCCGGAGCGCTGGGTCCGCTGTCGGGGTTCCGGTTTCCGGATCCCCTTGTGTGGGTCCTGATTGTGGGAGTGGTGATCCTCCTGGTGGGAGGCGACCCCTGGGTCCGGGTAGGGGTGAATGCGGTGGCATTCATGATGCCCCTGTATGCCCTCAGGGGTGCGGGGGTGGTCCTCGGTGTCAGGGGAGGGCTCTCCCTCTGGGGTTGGTTGCTGGTGGCGATCGGGTTGATCTTTGCCGCGCCGGCGCTCCTGTTCGGGGCGTTCCTGGTGGGGCTCGGAGACACATGGCTGGATCTCCGGGCCCGGGCTGGTGAAGCGGCGGGTTGACGGCGGTCCGGAACGGAATACGAAGGCCAAGGAGAGGACGTCCGATGAAGCTGATTCTGAGAAGGTCCGTGGAGCACCTCGGTGACGCGGGCGAGGTGGTGAACGTGAAGGCGGGGTATGGTCGGAACTTCCTGCTCCCCCAGGGCCTGGCCTACGAGGCCACCCCCGGGAACCTCAAGGTGCTGGAGGCCGAACAGGCCAAGGCGGCCGAGGTGGCGAAGCGGGACCTGAACGAGGCGAAGCGCCGGGCGTCGATGCTCAGCGGCATCTCGCTGGTGTTCCATGCCCGTGCGGCGGAAGGGGAGGATGGCAAGCTCTTCGGCTCGGTGACCAACGCCGACATCGCGGAGCGTCTCAACTCCATGGACAAGGTGGATTTCGAAGTGGATCGCCGCCTGATCCACCTGGAGGAGCAGCTGAAGCACCTGGGCGTGTTCCATGTGCAGGTGAAGCTCCACGCCGAGGTTCAGCCCGAGGTGGAGATCCGCATCGAGCGCGAGGAAGAGTAGGTCGTCCGGTCCCCGTCTCCGGAACGGTGACGGGGTTGGAGGGTCCGAAGGAGCGGCCCCGGGGTCCGCAGCAGGTGGTCCTGCTGGACGGACTCCGGGGTCTTCGCCATTGTGAATCGGTTGTTGTCGAACATCCAGGAGAATCAGGTGACCCAGAGCGGACCCTCCCCCGTATCCCCCGCCGTCACGTTGGCCGACCTGCCCCCCGCCGTCCGCAGGGCGGGTGAACTGGCCCTCGAGAAGAAGGCCACCGATGTGGTGGTGCTGGACCTCCGGGGTCTCTCGTCGGCCACCGACTACTTCGTCCTGGCTACCGGGGCTTCGGACACGCAGATCAAGGCGGTGGCCGACCACGTCATCGACGAACTCAAGAAGGAGGGCGTCCGCCCCAACCACGTGGAGGGTCTGGGAGGCGGCCAGTGGACCCTGGTGGACTACATCGACTTCGTGGTTCATGTCTTCCACCCCACCTCCCGGGGCTACTATCAGCTCGAACTCCTCTGGGGCGATGCTCCCCGGGTGGAACTGGGAGAGTAGGCCGCCGGTGCCCTGATTCCCCGGGTCCTCAGCCCGGGTCCGAGCCCGGGTCCCGGTCCGTCTGGTGCCGGGGCCTCCCTCCCCTCCGCGTTCCCGATGGTTGGTGCGGGAACCGGGGTGGGCTCACACGACGCGGAGCGTAGACCCGGGGGACCAGGAGTCCGGTGCGGGGCGACTGGTCGTGAGGTTGATGCCAGGCCCGCCCTTTCCCACCTGTGGGGGCGTGGTGGAACATCACGTTGCCCCCTGCAGGGAGCGGACGTTACTTTGCACCGTCCGCAGGCCGGACGGCTCCCCCATCCCTCCCGGACCCCTCCCATCGGGTCCCTGGACCCGCCCCGGATAGACCATGAGCCACGAACTCCCCTGGACCTCCTTCGATCCCGAAGCTGGAGCCTCCCCCGGCTCCCTGTCCCTTCCTGCAGGGGAGGGCGTGATTCCGGTGGTGGCCCTGCTGGCCGGAGATCAGGAGGAGGCGGGGGGGTGGGCTCCCCGGGCCACACTGGCGCTGGTGCGGGGTTGGGCCCGGGAGGGAGGTCGGATCGTGCTGGCCGACCTCGGGCTCGAGGCCCCCTCCCTCCACGCGCTCCTGGGGGAGGACAACGGCGAAGGGATCACGGATGCGGTCCTCTACGGGGCGTCGGTGCAGCGGGTGGCCGGTCGACCCTCCGGGGAGCGGTTCATCCTGATTCCCGCCGGTACCCCGGTGGTGGACCCGGAACCGGTACTGGCCCACCCGCGCTGGAAGACGCTCATCGCCGGATTCCAGGAAGCGGGGGCCATCCTGGCTCTCTACCTTCCGGCCTCCCTACCGGGGGCTGGAGTCCTGGCGGAGCGATGCACCTTCCGGGTGCAGTTGGGTGGGGGGGAGGAGTCTCCCTGGGCCGGCCCCACGGAACTCCGGCTCCGCCCGGCGTTCCCTCTTCCGCAGGACACGGAGGAGCCGGGGCCGGAGTCGGACTCCTGGCCCGAGACCGAAGCCCCGACCCTGGCGGCGGATGAGGAGGAGGCCATCCCCCTGGAGACGGTAGGGGATGCCTCCCCGTTGCCCCCCCGTCCCACCGTGGATCGGCTCTCCCCGGCCCCGGTTCCCCGGGAGATCCCCCGGCCCAGGATGATCCCCCTGGCAGGGGGGATCCAGCAGCCAGTCTCCCTCCCGTTCGACGGGGATGATGAAGCCGACCGACCCTCCGGAGAGGCGGGGGGGGCGTCCGGTGGAGAGACCGATCTCCCCGTAGAGCCTGCATCCACGGCGGAAGCGCCCCCGGTGGATGGCCCTCCGACCCACGAACCGGTCATCTGGGAGGAGGCGGACCCCTGGGATCTTCCCGAACTGCACCCCTCCCAACTGGAAGAGCGCACGGAGGAGGAACTCCCCGGACTCCCGGGAGCCTCCGTTGAATTCCAGGGGGATGGAGGGACGGATTCCCCCGGGGACCGCGGCGCCGAAGAGCCCCCCACGGAGGATGGGTTGAGTGGGGAATCGCCTACGGCGGCGGAGCTCGAGCCCCACAGGATCCGCCGGGAGGAGTTGGAGCCGTCACTGGAGGGGGAAGCCCCCCCACTGATGGCTGAGTTCGAACCCCACGAGGTGCCGGATCAGGAATTGGGGGTTCCGGTGATTCCGGAGGCCGATTCCCCGGCCGTGGAATACGAACCCCATGGAATTGACGAGGACGACCTGCCGGTGCTCCCCGGCTCTGAGCCTGTGGAGGTGGACTTCGAACCCCACGGCGTTCTGCATGATGCGTCCGAGGTGGAGCCCCGGGGTGAGGAGGAGGTGGGAGGGGACCCCTTCGGCTTCCTGGGGGAGTGGGGTGGGGACCAGGAGGAGGAGGTCGACACCGGGGAGGCCACTCACGGAGATGGGCTCGGGGGTGATCCAGGGTGGGGCGAGCCCCTGGAGTCCTGGGAGGGGGCGAACCGCACCTGGGATGAAGCCTACGAAGCGGCCACGTCGTCAGAGGCCGCACCCCTCGTACCGGAACCCCCGCCCCCGGAGCTTCCTGATCCCCTCCCGCTCCCCGTGGATACGGCCGCTCCCCTCCCCCCGGAGGCTCCCGCCGCCTGGAGTGCGCCCTCCGGCGAGGAGGCGCAGGAGACCGCACCTCGGGTGGTTTCCCCGGGACCGGCCCGGAGGCCCCCCACGCCCCCCCGGAAGGAGCGGGCCACCGGAGCCTGGGTCCTCTTCCTGCTCCTTCTGGCTGTGGCCGTTCTGCTGGGTGCTGCACGTCTGGGATTCATCCAGATCCCCGGATTGACGCCCCAGCAGGGGGACTCCCCCCTGCAGCCGGGACTTGGGGCCACCTCCACGGCCGAGGCGGCGTCGGTGGAGGAGCCCCCCGCACCGTCGGAGGATCTGCTGCTGGTGGTGGAACCCACCTCTCCCGTCCATGCCCTGGCGCTGGCCCTCACCGCGTTCGGATCCGCAGCCGGTGCCCGGGCGGCGGCGGAGCGCCTCCGACCGTCTCTTCCACAGCACCCGGTGATGGTTGTTCCGGTGGAGAGTGGGGGGCAGCTCTTCCACCGCCTGATGGTGGGTGGCGCAGTCAGTTATCAGGAGGTGGAAGACCTCCGGGACGTAGTGGCTCCCCTCTACCAGGGAAGTCCCCCCTCCGACTGGATCGTCCGGGAGGCCGATCGCGCCTTCCTGCTTGCGGAAACAGCCTCCCAGGGTGAGGCGGAGGGGAGACTGGCGCCCCTCCTGGAGCGGGGGATCCCGGCCTATGTCCTGGAGGTGCCCCTCGCCGATGGGGCCCGCCTGTGGCGGGTCTACGCCGGCGCCTACGGCTCCGACGGGGAGGCCTCCGCCCTGGGCGGCATCCTCCGGGAGGCGGGTGAGGGCTCTCCCCCCCTGGTCCCACTGACGGGTCGTCCCCCAGGATGAAGCTCAGGACCCTCCGCCTCCACGGATTCAAGTCCTTCGCCGACCGCACCGAAGTCCAGTTCCATGACGGCATCACGGCCATCGTCGGACCCAACGGCTGCGGCAAGTCCAACATCTCCGATGCCATCCGCTGGGTCTTGGGAGAGCAACGTCCCACGGCGATCCGCGGCGCGAAGATGGAGGAGGCGATCTTCCAGGGAACGGTGAACCGCCGGGCCGTGAACCGGGGCTCGGTGGGGATGGCCGTCTCCAATGAGGATGGGGTCCTTCCGGTCCCCTTCGAGGAAGTGGAGATCGCCCGGACGGTCTTCCGGGACGGGGGGAGCGAGTACTCCCTGAACCGGGCTCCCTGCCGCCTCCGGGACGTCCAGGACCTCTGCCGGGACACCGGTCTGGGAGCCAACGCCTACGCCATCATCGAGAGCCGGATGATCGACGCGATCCTCTCGGATCGCGCCGAGGAGCGTCGGGGGCTGTTCGAGGAGGCGGCGGGGATCGGGAAGTACAAGGACCGGCGGAAGGGTGCGCTGCGCCGCATGGAGCGGGCGGAACTGGACCTGGAACGGCTGGACGACGTCATCTCCGAGGTCCAGTCCAAGGTGCGCTCCCTGGCCCGTCAGAAGGGGCGGGCCGAGCGGTTCGGGGAACTCCGGGCCCGTCGGATGGCGCTGGATGTGTCGGTGGCCTCCCAGGAGATCGCAGCGGTGGACCAGCGCCTCGCCGCGGTGCATGCGGGGCTCGCCGGGGGACGCCAGGATGCCGAGGGGCTGAAGGCAGAGCTGGCCACCGCGGAGGCGGAGGTGGAACTCCTCCGCACCCGGCGTCTGGATGCGGAGCGGGCCCGGACCGAGTCTGCCGGTCAGTTGGAGCGGATCCGGTCTGAACTCGCCCGCTGGGAGCGGGAGGTGGCGGTGGCGGACGAGAGGGGCGGGGCGGCCGCGCGGCGCCTGGAGCGGCTGGCGGACGAGCGCGGGGAGGCGGCTGTACGGCTCCAGTTGCTCACCTCCGAGGGGGCCTCCCTGCAGCAGCGTGTCCTGGACAGCTCCGCCCAGGTGGCTTCGGCCCGGGAGGCGCTGGAGGCCGCCCGGGGGACCAGCGCCTCGGTCCGGACCCGTCTCCAGGAGGCCCGGGCTGCCGTGGACCGGGTGGAAGCAAGGGAGCAGGCGGTGGTCCGGGACGGCGCCCGCCTGGAGGGCGACGCCAACGCACTGGACTCCCAGGCGGAGGAGTTGGCCCGGCGACTCACCAGGCTCCAGGTGGAGATGGAGGAGGCGGAGTCCGTGGTCCGGGACCTGGAGTCCCAGGGGGACCTGTTCTCGGGTCGGGTGGAGGCTCTGGAGGAGGGGGAGGAGAAGGCCCGGGGGCTGGTGGAGGAGAGGAAGGCCCGCCACCAGGCCGCCCGGCAGGGGGCCGAGGAGGCCGCCACGGAGGACCGTGCCGCCGCCGACGCCGCCTCCCGGGTCCAGGCCCGCCTCGAGGCGCTGGAGGCGCTGGACAGGGGCGGTGCCGGGATGGAGCCTCTGGTGAAGGCGGTGCTGGCGCTTGGGGACGAGGACGTCCTGGGAGTACTGGGGGACTCGGTGACCGCGGGAGAGGGGGCCGCCGCGGTCGAGGCCTTCCTGGGTCCCCTGATCCGGGCGGTGGTGGTACGGGACGCATCGTCGGTGCAGCGGATCCACCGGTGGTTCACGGAGGAGTGGTCCCGGGGCGGGGGGCTCTTCCTCCTTCCCCTGGACCGGGTCCCTCCCCCCCCCGGCCCCCTCCCGGACGGGGTGGAGGCCAGTGGCTCGGGGGCTCCCTGGGTGGAGGCCCTCCTGGGGGGGGTCCGCTGGGTGGACGACGATACCCTGTTCCAGTCCCCGGAGAAGGGAGGAGGGGAGTTGCTGGGCCGCTCGGGGACGTCCATGGACTCCCGGGGGGTGGTGCGGATGGGGGTCCCACAGGGGGGGACCGGCCTCCTGGAGCGGCGTCGGGAGCTGAAGGCCCTCCGGGAGGAATCCGCTCGACTTCAGCAGGAGGCCGCCGGAGCGCGGACGCGGAGGGAGGAGGCCCGGGGGGCGGTGACCACCGCGGAGGCGGCGCTGGAGGAGGCCCGTGGGGCTCTCCGGGAAGCCGAGGACCGTCGGCGGGAGGCCCGGGCGGAAGTGCAGGCCCAGGCGGATCGGAAGGTCCGGTCCGACAAGCTCCGGGACGAGCTGGTCCGCCAACTGGAGGGCGCCCGGAGCGCCAGGGAACGGGCCGTGACCGGGGCGGCGAAGGCCCGCGCCGAGCGGGAGGCCCTCCGGGACGAGGAGGCGGGGCTGAAGGCCGCCCGCACCGAGGCCCGGAGGGTGCTGGAGGCGATCCAGGAGGAGTGGGAGGCGGCCCGGGGGGTGGAGTCCACCCTGGCCGTGGAGTTGGCCCGCCACGAAGGGGAGGCCACCCGGGCTCGGGAGCGGCAGAACGAGGTGGCGGCGGCGCTGGGAAGGGCCGGGGAGAGGGAGGTCGCTCTGAGGAAGGAGGAGGAGGAGCTCCGACAGGTCCTGGCCGCCTCCGCCGCCATCCGGGACGAGGGGGCTGCGGCCCTCCGGGATCTCTTCGAATCCCGTGACGCCGCCGAGAGCGCACTCCGCACCCGGGATGCCGAACTCCAGCAGGTGGAGGAGCAGGTGGCTGCGGCGGAGTCCCGGACCCGCCGGGCCCGTCTGGCGGAGAGGGAGTCCACGGACGTGCGTCATGGCCTGGAGCTGGAGGAGACGGAGCTCTCCGGTCGCAGGGCCCGGATCCACGAGCGGATCGAGCTGGAGTGGTCCCGCTCCCTGGAGGAGCTGACGGTGGAGGCGACGGCGGTGGAGGGCGATCCCGCCATGCTGCGGCGTGAGTTGGAGGAGGTGGTGGCTTCACTGAATGCCCTGGGCCCCGTGAACATGCTCGCCGTCGAGGAGCACGAGGAGGAGAGCACCCGGCTGGAGTTCCTCAGCTCCCAGCGGGCGGACCTCCTCCGTGCCCGGGACGACCTCCGTACCGCCATCCGGGAGATCAACCAGACTGCCACCGCCCAGTTCATGGAGACCTTCGAGCGGATCCGGGAGAACTTCTTCGACACCTTCCACCGCCTCTTCCAGGGCGGGGAGTGCAACCTCTGGCTGGCGGACCCCGACGATCCGCTGGAATCCCCCATCGAGGTCCACGCCTCGCCCGTGGGGAAGAAGACCCAGCGCATCGACCTCCTCTCCGGTGGGGAGCGGGCCCTCACCGCCCTCTCCCTCCTCTTCGGGATCTACCGGGTGAAGCCCTCCCCCTTCTGCGTCCTGGACGAGGTGGATGCGCCCCTGGACGAGAACAACATCGGGCGATTCATCCGGCTGCTCCAGGAGTTCAAGGCCCAGACACAGTTCGTGGTCATCACCCACAACCCCCGGACCATCGAAGCTGCGGACTGGATCTATGGGGTCACCATGGAGGAGCCCGGGGTGAGCACCATCGTGGGAGTGAGGCTCCAGGATGCCCTGGAGGCGGCGGGGATTGGGGTCTGAGGGCGGCGGGGTCCAGGGGGGTGTGGGAGCCGCCTCCGGGGTGCGGGTGCGCATCCTGGGGGCAGGGACCCTGGTCCCGGACGACGCGCATCGTTCGGCGTGCCACCTTGTCCAGGGGGCTCCGGGCTCCGATGCCCCGGCCTGGCAACTGCTCCTGGACTGCGGATTCGGGGCGGTCCACGGGTTCTCCCGCTTCGGGATCGATCCACGGGCGCTGACGCACCTCGTCCTCTCCCACTTCCACCTGGATCATGTAGGGGACGTGGCTCCCCTTCTCTTCACCTACACCCACGCCCCCCCCGGTCCCCGGACCACCCCCTTCACGGTGGTGGGCCCACCTGGCCTGGAGGCCCATCTGCAGCGCCTGGCCGGGCTTTACGGCGACTTCATCACCGCCCCCTCCTTCCCCCTGGAGGTGGTGGAACTTCCCCTGGAGGGCAGGTGGGAGGATCCGATGGGGCGCTTCGCCGTCCGGTGTGCCCCCACACTGCATACGGATGAAGCGGTGGCGTGGCGGGTGGAGGCGGCGGCCGGGGCGGTGGTGGGCTACACAGGCGATACGGGCCCCAGGAAGGAGCTTGGTGCGTTCCTCTCCGGATCGGACCTTCTCATTGCGGAGTGTGCCTTCAACGATCCACCGCCCTGGGACGGACACCTCTCGCCTGCCGGCGTGGCTCGTCTGGCCCGGGACGCCCGCCCGGGTGTCCTGGTCCTCACCCACAGGTATCCCGATGTGGACGGCGCCGACCTCCCCCGACAGCTCCGGGATGCTGGGTGGGACGGGCCCGTGGCGGTGGCGTCCGACGGAGATGCCTGGATGCTGGGGGAGGGCTCCCCCATCCGGATCCCCTGAAGGAGATCGCTCCGGTGGGCGTGGGAGCCTGCCGCCCCCTCCCGGGTCTACCCTCCTCCATGGGCTCCTTCTAGACTTCGGCACTCCCGGCGTGGGGTCCGGCGAATGCCGGCCCCGGCGGGGTCATCGGATGCGAGGCTGACATGCTGGTGGTGATGAAGCACACGGCGGGACCGGAGGATGTGGATCGGGTGGTGGAGACGATCCGGACCATGGGATACGATGCGCGCCCCATTCCGGGTCACCAGCGGACCGCGGTGGGACTCATCGGGAACGACGGCCGGGTGGACTCGGCACGGCTGGAGGGGCTGCCGGGAGTCCTGGAGGTCATCGCCGTTACCAAGCCCTACAAGCAGGTCTCCAGGGAGTGGCGTAGCGAGGACACGGTGATCACCCTGGCCAACGGCACCACCATCGGGGGGAACCGGGTGGCCATCATGGCCGGTCCCTGTGCGGTGGAGGGTGAAGGGCAGATCCTGGACATCGCCCACCAGGTCCGGGACCTGGGAGCCACGATCCTCCGGGGCGGCGCCTTCAAGCCCCGGACCTCCCCCTATGCCTTCAGCGGTCTAGGGGTGAAGGGGCTGGAACTGCTGGCCCGGGCCCGGGAGGCCACCGGCCTGGCCATCATCACCGAGGCCCTGGATCCCGAGAGTGTGGAGCCGGTGGCCGAGATCGCCGACATCATCCAGATCGGCGCCCGGAACATGCAGAACTACACCCTGCTGCGCCGGGCCGGACAGTCCGGAAAGCCGGTGATGCTCAAGAGGGGGATGTCCGCCACCATCACGGAGTGGCTCCTGGCTGCGGAGTATCTCCTGGCCGAGGGGAATGACAATGTGATGCTGTGCGAGCGCGGGGTGAGGAGCTTCGACAACCAGACCCGCAACCTGCTGGACCTGACGGCGATTCCGGTGATCCATGGGCTCTCCCACCTTCCTGTGGTGGCGGATCCCAGCCATGGCACCGGGGTCCGATCCAAGGTGATTCCCATGGCCCGGGCCTCGGTGGCTGCGGGGGCCGATGCCCTCATGGTGGAGGTCCACCCCGATCCGGCGCTGGCCCTGTCGGATGGGGCTCAATCCCTCTACCCGGAGCAGTTCGGTGAGATGATGGAGCAGGTGGGAGCCATCGCCCGGATCATCGGGCGGGACCTGTCGGCTCCGCTCCCGGCGGGGGTCTAGGGAGGAGACGTCCAACGTCCCATCCAGCCATGGGACTGCCCTGCGGATCGGTGCATCTTCGGGGATGGAACGATGGAGCACACACCGGGAGGGGGTCCGGGGGGAGGGCCTCGCGGCCCACTTCCTCCAGGAGAGGGGGTGGTCGATCCTGGGCCGGAACGTCCGCGCCGGGCGGAAGGAGGTGGATCTCATCGTCTCCCGGGACCGTGTGGTGGCGTTCGTGGAGGTGAAGTGCCGGAGCGGGGATGGCTTCGGACATCCCCTGGAGGCCATCACCCATCGAAAGCGGGGTGAGATCGCCGCCGTGGCCCGGGCCTGGCTGAGGGACCATCCGTGCCCGGGCTCCGTCCTCCGGTTTGACGCCATCGCCGTGCACCTGCGCCCCGGTTGCCCTCCCCGGATCGAGCATGTGGAAGACGCGTGGCGGCTGCTCTGATTCGGGGCTCACGGGTGGGGATGCCCCGGGACGGAGGGGGGGGAGGACGGTTGACCCCCTCCCTCCCTGCGGGTACAATTCGGGGTGCCCCAGGTCCGCAGAGCGAGAGCCCACGAACTCCGTCAGGGCCCCGCAGGCAGCAGCGGTAAGTGTGGTGATCGTTGCTGCGGGTCGCCTGGGGCACCTTCTCCTGCCGTACCCGGCGGGACCATGGATCCGGACGGCCTTTCGGGGCAGATGGAATCCGGTCCCGACCCGGGTCGGCTGGGAGAGTCGGGCTCCGTTCACCCCCCCCAGAGAGGCCGTTGGCCCACACCGCGCTGGCCCGGACCTACCGCCCCCGGAGTTTCGGGGAGGTGGCCACCCAGGAGCATGTCTCCGAGACCCTCCGCAGGGCCGTGGCCACGGGGCGAGTCGGGCACGCCTACCTGTTCTGCGGGCCCCGGGGCGTGGGGAAGACCACCCTCGCCCGGGTCCTGGCGATGGCCCTCAACTGTCCCGCCCGCTCCCCGGAGGGTGAGCCGTGTGGGGAGTGTGAGAGTTGCCGGAAGATCTGGGCCGGGGGAACCGCCCTGGACGTGGTGGAGATCGACGCAGCCACCAACCGGGGCGTGGAGGATGCCCGGAATCTCCGGGAGCGGGCCATGTACTCCCCCTCCACGGAGGAGAGCCACAAGATCTACATCGTGGATGAGGCCCACATGCTCACCCGGGAGGCGTGGAACGCCCTCCTAAAGGTGCTCGAGGAACCGCCTCCCCGTGTGATCTTCGTGTTCGCCACCACGGAGCCCCAGAAGATCCAGCAGCTGGCGGCCCCCATCCTCTCCCGCTGCCAGCGCTTCGACTTCCGCCGCATCGGGGACTCCGACATCGTGGCACGCCTCCGCACCGTGCTGGAGCGAGAGGGTGTGGCGGCCCCGGAGGATGCGTTGCGGTTGGTGGCCCGCCGTGCCGACGGCGGGATGCGGGATGCCCTCTCCCTCCTGGACCAGGTCCTGGCACTCACCGGTGGGGAGGTGTCGGCAGACTCCACCCGACGTGTGCTTGGGCTCGTGGAGGATGAGCGCTACGTGCAGGTGATGGAGCTTCTCCGGGACCGTCGGCCGGAGGGGATCTTTCCCTTCGTGGAGGCGCTCCTGGACGATGGGTATGACCTGGTGGAGTTCCACCAGGGACTGGTGGATTCCCTCCGGGCGCTCCTCCAGTTGCGGCTCGATCCGGACTCCCGCCCCTCCGTCCCCCAGGCGGTGAGGGGGGAGTTCCTCGCCCTGTCCGAAGCCTTCGCTCCCGGGGACCTGGTGCGGATGCTCTCCCTGGCGGCGGAGCTGGAGAGCGGCGGGTCACTCCGGAGGACGGCACACCCCCGGGTGCTCCTGGAGTTGCTCCTCCTTCGACTGGCCTACCTCGATCGAACGGTGGAGATCGAGGGGCTGATCCGGGCCCTGGGGGGGGCGCCTCCCCCCACCGGCCCCGGAGGTGACCCATCCGGTGCGTCCGGGGGAGACCCACGGAACGCTGCCTCCCCGGCCGGACGGGTTCCCGCCTCCCCGGCCTCGAGGCAGGGGGCCGCTCCGGCAGCATCCGCTTCCCGGGAGCGGGAGGAGCCCCCCACATCCCCGGTTACCACCGGCCCCGGCGGATCCGGGGCCGCAGTGGCCGGGGAGTCCGGGGCGAAGCCCACGGGCGGGGCAGGAGCTCCGGAGTTGGCCGGAAGCGAGCCCTGGGAGAGGATCGCCGGGACGGCACCCACCGCCCGGCTCTCTTCCTCGCCTCCCACCCGGGGACCGTCCCGGGGCTCCGAGGGCGATCATCCCCCGCCTCCGCCCATGGACTGGTCGGGGGTGTTGGACGCACCCCCTCCCGATTCCCGGGAGCGGATCAGCCACGCCGCGGTTCGCGAAGACCGGCTCAGGGAGTTGATTTCCCGGGAACCGCTCCTTCAGCCCGCGGTAGAAGCACTCGACCTCGAACTGATGGATTGACAGCACCCATGACACCTCCCTTCGACGGTATTCCCAACATGGGCAACCTCCAGGAACTGCTCCAGCTCGGGCAGAAGATGCAGGCCCGGATGGCCGAGCTGCAGGACGCCCTGGAGCGCCAGGAAGTGAGCGCCTCGTCCGGGGGAGGAATGGTCACCGTCACCGTGGATGGGAAGGCCTCCGTCAAGGGCGTGCGAATCGATCCCTCGGTGGTGGATCCGGCGGATGTGGAGATGCTGGAGGATCTTGTGCTGGCGGCGCTGGTGGAGGCCCAGTCCAAGGCCCGTACGGTGGCCGAGGAGGAGATGAAGAAGGCCACGGGTGGCCTCCCTCTCCCCATGAAGCTTCCCGGGCTGTTCTGAGTCGATCCCCCTTCGTGTCTGTCATCGATCGCCTCACCACCGAGTTGTCACGGCTCCCGGGGATCGGTCCCCGGACGGCCCTCAGGCTGGTCTACCATCTGCTGAAGGGGCGCCGGGACGACGCTCGCCGTCTGGCCCGGGCACTGGAAGAGCTGGCGGACCGGGTCCATCCGTGTCCGGTGTGCGGGAATGTCACCGAGGCGGAGCAGTGTGCCGTCTGCACGGATGGGCGCAGGGAGCGTGACACCATCTGCGTGGTGGAGGGGGCCTTTGATGTGGGGGCCATCGAGCGCACCGGGCGCTTCCGGGGCCTCTACCATGTCCTGGGGGGACACCTCTCCCCACTTGATGGCATCGGTCCCGACGAGCTGAACGCAGCCTCGCTGGCGGATCGGGTTCGCGATTCCCGGGGTGAGGTCCGGGAGGTGATCCTGGCCACCAACCCCAGCGTGGAGGGGGAAGCCACTGCGGTGTACCTGGAGGGGTTGCTCCGTCCCCTGGGAGCCCGGGTGACCCGGCTGGCCCGGGGAGTGCCTGTGGGGAGTGATCTGGAGTACGTGGACGGGTCGACGCTGGCGGAAGCGCTGGCGGGCCGTCGTGAGATGTGACCGTTTCCTGGGATCGACGTGGGAATGAACAGAACCCTCAAGACCATCCTGATCGTCACCGCGGCAGCGGCGGCGGGCGCTGGCGTCGCCACGCTGCTCGTGAGGGACCAGATCTCCAGACATCGACGGAACCTGTTCAGCCCCGCCGCCTTCCGCCGCCTCGCAGCCCTTCAGCACATGGCGGCTGCGGAGCCCTCCGTGGACAATATCAATCTGCTCCGGGACTTCATCTCCTGGGAGCCCAGACCCCTCCTTCGCAACCGCGCGCAGTTCCTCGTGCGGCGTATGGAGTCCGAGGCGTCGGCCATGGCCGGTGGAGAGCGGGTCTGACACCTCCCATCATTCTGCGGCCCGTCCCTTGCTTTCAATCGTTGATCCGCCGACGTTAGAGCCGCTTCGCGATCCGTCGGCGGTCCGTGGCGAAGGAGTGTCCGACCTGTTGCGGCAGGCGGTCAATTCCCTTGAATTGAACGGCGAAGGGGCCAGACCACCGGTCTCCCTCGCACATCCCCGAGCGGAGTGGTGGGCTGGACAGGAGGTCGGGATCAGGACTCTTGTGCCTTCAGACCGTCACTTCGTTCCCCATGTCCCGAGGATAGGAGCGTAGCCGGTCGTGTCGATGATCAACTACGCCAGTCGCGAGATCAACTGCAAGGTGGTCTACTACGGGACCGGTCTCGGGGGGAAGACGACCAATCTCGAGCACGTCTACGCAAAGGTGAATCCGAATACGAGGGGGAAGATGATCTCCCTGGCCACGGAGACCGAGCGGACGCTGTTCTTTGACTTCCTTCCCATCGACCTTGGGGAGATCCGGGGCTTCAAGACCCGGTTCCATCTCTATACGGTCCCCGGACAGGTCTACTACAACGCAAGCCGGAAGCTGATCCTGAAGGGTGTGGATGGGATCATCTTCGTGGCTGACTCCCAGGTGGATCGGGCGGAGGCCAACATCGAGGCGATGCACAACCTCTATGAGAACCTGGAGTCCTACGGGTACGATCTGACCAAGATCCCGTTCGCCATCCAGTACAACAAGAGGGATCTCCCCAACATCCTCTCCGTGGAGCAACTCCGCTCGGAATTGAATCCCACGGGCGTTCCCGACTTCGAGGCGGTGGCGGTGGATGGAATCGGGGTGTTCGAGACCCTCAAATCCGTCAGCAAGCTGGTCGTCAAGACGTTGAGCTGAAGGTTCCATGTCCTCCAGTTGGTCGAACCTCCCGAACGTGATCTCCATCGGGAGGATTGTGGCCGCGCCCGCCGTTCTCTTCCTGGCCCTGTCCACCAGCGCCGGCCCCCTCTACCTGGCCTTCGTTCTCTTCCTGGTGGCTGCCCTCAGCGATCTCTGGGACGGCTACCTGGCCCGGAAGCATGGCTGGATCACGGACATGGGGAAGCTCCTGGATCCCCTGGCGGACAAACTCCTTCTCCTTTCGACGCTGATCCCCTTCCTTGTGATCTCCCGGAGGGGACCGGAGTGGGAGGTTCCCTGGTGGGGCCCCTTTCCGGTCTGGGTTGTGGCCATCATCCTGGGGCGTGAGCTGTTCATGACCGTCTTCCGGGGATGGGCCGCCCGGAAGGGGGTGGTGATCCAGGCGGGGACGGCGGGGAAGTACAAGGCCTTCATCCAGAACCTCTTTGCCGGGGGCCTCCTCCTCTGGTACGCCTTCCTGGTCACCGCCCGGGGCCGCGGGTGGATGGACACCGTGGAATGGACCCTCTGGGCTTCATTCCACCGGGCCTGGGTGGGGGTGATGCTGGGGGCCTCCCTCTTCCTGACCATCTACTCGATGGTGGAGTACCTCGTCCGACACCGATTCCTGTTCAGGGCCGCCAGGGGATGAACCCGGCGGAGGGGGAGGGGGCTCCGGAGGCGGACGACGGGGGTGGGGTGGGTCCCGGACCGGTGGCCGTGGTGGTGGCCGTGGGGGATGAACTCCTGAGCGGGAGGACGGTGGACACCAACTCCGCGTGGCTGGGGGTTTCCCTGGGAGGGGTGGGGGTGCCGGTGGTGCGGAGGTACACCGTGGGGGACGACGCTGCCGAGATCGCCGATGCCGTTTCCCGGGGACTGGCTCGGGCGGAATTGGTGCTGATCACCGGCGGACTGGGCCCCACCCACGACGACCGCACGCTGGAGGCCGTGGCGGAGCTTCTGCAGCGCCCCCTTCGCCTGGACGCAGCACTGGTGGAGTCGTTGGAGGCCCGCTTCCTCCAGCGGGGGTTCAAGGCCCTGCCTGCCGCCAACCTCAGACAGGCCCGGGTGCCGGAAGGGGCCACCATTCTCCCCAATCGACGGGGGACGGCCCCGGGGATCCAACTGGATCTTGCCGACCGTAGGGTGATCCTCCTGCCGGGGGTCCCCGGGGAGATGCAGACCCTCATGGCGGAACAGGTGCTTCCCGGGCTCCCGGGTCTCTTCGGTGGGCGGCTTCGCCCTGTCCACTCCCGCTCCCTCCTCACAAGCGGAATCGCCGAGTCGTCCCTGGCGGGGATGGTGGAGCCCCTCCTGGCCTCTCCGGACTTTGCCTCCGTGGAGCTGGCCTTCCTCCCCCGCAGCACGGGCGTGGAGCTGAAGCTGACGGCCCGGGAGGCCGCCGGGGTGGACGCGGCGGGGGAGTTGGACCGGGCTCTGGGAGCCCTGGCGCCGCTGGTGTCACGGTGGGTGTATCGAGGTCCGGACCTGGTGGACGACCTGGCGGCTGCGCTCCTGGAACGGGGCTCGACGCTGGCCACGGCGGAGAGCTGTACCGGGGGGCTCCTGGGGAAGCGTCTGACGGACCTCCCTGGATCGTCCAGGTGGTATCTGGGGGGCGTCGTGGCGTATGCCAACGAGGCCAAGAGGGATCTTCTGGGGGTCGATGCGGGTCTCCTCATGGCAGAGGGAGCGGTTTCGGGTGCCGTGGCTGCGGCCATGGCCGAAGGGGCCATGCGTCGTCTGAAGGCCTCCGCCGGCATTTCGATCACGGGAGTGGCCGGCCCCGGTGGAGGATCGGAGGAGAAACCGGTGGGAACCGTCTGGATCGGTGTGACTATCAAGGGGAAATCCACCACGGCCCTGCATCGCTTCCCGGGGAACCGGGAAGACATCCGGGAACGGAGTGCGCAGGCGGCCATCCAGCAGCTGCTCCGGATGCTGGGGGAGCCCTGATCCCCCGGAAGGACGGCACCCTCACGGCACGGGGGGTGCGTCTGAGGGTCCGGTCATGGTTTCCCCCGCTTCCCCGGGGCGGAGTCGTCATCGTGCATGGCCTGGGAGACCACGGACTCCGTTACGCCGGACTGGCCGAGGCGCTGGCCCATCGGGGCTACGCGGTGATGGTCCCCGACCTCCGGGGACATGGGGAGTCGGAAGGGCGGCAGGGGGATGTCCAGAGCTTCGGCGACTTCACCGCAGACGTGGGGGAAACGGTGTCTGTGCTGCGACGCTCGATCCCCCAGGAGGCCCCTCTCTCCCTGGTGGGACACTCCATGGGCGGGCTGGTGGTGCTCCGGTACCTCCAGGGGGAGGGACGGAGCCCCAGCGGCCTTTTGACCCCTTCCTTCAGTTCCCCTCGGGGCGTGGTGGGTGCCGTCCTCTCGGCCCCCTGGCTCCAGACGGCGCAGGCCATCCCGGGTTGGAAGCGATTGGCAGGACGGGTGGCCTTGAGGGTTCTTCCGGGAACCCCGTTCAGGATGGATCTTTCTCCCACGAAGCTCACCCGGGATCCAGAGCAGCGCCGTATCTACGAGGACGACCCCCTCGTGCACGGGCTGTGTTCCTCCAGGCTCTTTGCCCAAGTCGAACAGGCGCAGCAGGACGCCTGGAACGGGGCTCCGGGGATGAAGCTTCCACTGCTGTTCATCGTACCGGATGAGGATCAGGTGGTGGATTCCTCCACAACCTTGCGGCTGGCCCAGCGCCTCCCCGGTGGGCAGGTGGACCTCCTGCACATTCCCGGAGGGCGGCACGAGCCCTTCCATGATCTGGGTCGGGAGGACACCATTGGTACCACGGTGGCCTGGCTGGATGAGCGGATGGGCGGCAGACAGAGGAACGGATCGGGGGACCGGGAGGTCTTCCCGGCCCCCAGAATGCCCCGGCGGGGACGATCGGCCAGGGCTGGATTCACTCCAACGACGGACTGGGATGATGATGGATGAGGTGCCCGGACGTGACGAGTATGAGGGAGCGGTTGAAGCCGACGTCGCCGGATCCGACCCGGGGCGGTCCAGTGAAGGCCGGCGCACTCCGGAGGGGGAGGAGGAGGCCCGGGCGGAACTCGAGCTGGACCAGGGCCTGTTGGACCTCGAGCGGGAGATGGGGGCCCTGAACGATCGCTACCTTCGCCTGGCCGCAGAGTTCGACAACTACCGTCGGCGCGTACAGACGGAGATGACGGATTCGTGGACCCGGGCCCAGGCCGACCTGGTCCGCCGCCTCCTGGATTCGCTGGACGACCTGCAGCGGGTGGCCCTCCTCGAGCCGGAGACCGCCACAGTCCAGGCCATCGTGGAGGGTGTCGACATGGTGGAGCGGAAGTTCTTGAAGGCCCTGGCGGAGGCCGGCGTGGAGGTTCTGAATCCGGAATCGCAGCGCTTCGACCCCGGTCTCATGGAAGCCGTGATGAAGGTGCCCACCGACTCCCCGGAGGATGACGATCGAGTCCACCAGGTCTTCCAGAAGGGCTATCTCCTGAAGGGTCACCTGGTTCGCCCCGCCCGGGTGGCGGTCCTGAAGAACGACTGATCCGGCGGTCCCGCAACCCATGGCGACGAGCACGAGCGACTACTACCGGGTTCTCGGCGTCGGCGAGAAGGCCAGCGCCGACGAGATCAAGAAGGCATACCGGAAGCTGGCGAAGCAGTACCATCCGGATGCGAATCCTGGCAATCCGTCCGCAGCGGACCGCTTCAAGGAGGTTGGGGAGGCGTACGGCGTCCTCTCCGACCCGGAGAAGCGGAAGCAGTACGATTCCATGCGCCGCCTGGGTGCCTTCGGCTTCGGTGGGGGGCGTCCCTCTCCCGGTGGTCCCCGGCGCCCCTCCGGCTCCCAGCCACCTCCCGGAGGTGGCCCCGGGGAGTCCTTCTCGTTCGACGACCTCTCGGGATTCGGCGGCCTTGGAGATCTGTTCAGCTCGATCTTCGACAAGGGGCGCAAGCCCGGGGAGGCCACGCCCCGGGGGCCTGCCAAGGGGCAGAATGTCGAGTACGTGGTGGAGATCTCCTTCGAGGCCGCTGTGAAGGGGGAGAAGATCTCCATCACCGTTCCGGTCACCGAGGAGTGCACCACCTGTACGGGGTCCGGTGCAGCCCCCGGCACCCGGGTGGTCCGGTGTCCCGAGTGCCGGGGAAGCGGGAACGTCTCCTTTGGCCAGGGGACCTTCGCCGTCACCCGCCCCTGCCCCAACTGCCTGGGGAAGGGTACCGTACCGGAAACCCCCTGCCCATCCTGTGCTGGGAGCGGCTCCGTCCGGCAGAACCGGAAGATCCAGCTCACGGTTCCCGCTGGCGTGGACTCGGGTTCGAAGATCCGCCTGTCGGGTCAGGGGGAGAAGGGAAGGGGAGGGGGGCCGCCAGGAGACCTCATCATCACCTTCCGGGTGAAACCCCACCGCTTCTTCCGCCGGGAAGGGCTGGATGTTCACGTCACGGTCCCCCTCAACATCGCCCAGGCCACCATGGGGACCACCCTCAGGGTGAGTACGGTGGAGGGGAAGAAGGTGCAGCTGAAGGTTCCCCCTGGAACGCAGAACGGGACCCGCTTCCGGATCCGGGGGATGGGGGTGAAGAAGGACGGCGCCGTGGGGGACCAGTTCGTCGAGGTGAAGGTCGGGGTGCCGGAGAAGCTCTCCGAAGAGGAGCGGGAGGCGCTGGAGCGCTTCGCCGAGCTCTCGGGGATGCGGTACTGATGCCACGAACCCTCCTGGATCAGGACCTCACCCGTTGGGACGTGTATATCGTGCCCGGCCGGGGCGGATTCGCCGATTCCGCCCGGGTGGTGTTCCACCCTCCCGTGGGAGGTGACGGCCCGCCCCGTTTCGTGGAGAAGGAGGGGGGGCGAGCCCTGGCCGAGGGATGGCTCTCCGCCGCACCGATCGCCGAACTCCGGGAGCTTCTCCGGACCGCCCGCCCCATCCCCTGAGGGTTCCCGTTCAGGGGTGGAGGGGGAAGATCAGGGGCGGCGGAGGGCACCGGACACCGGTCCACCCCCCAGCACCCGATCCCCCCTGAAGATCACGGCAGACTGCCCTGGGCTCACCGGCCCGCCCGCCTCCTGGAACCGGAGGTGGACCCCGGAGGTGGGGCCCTCCTCCACCTGCGCCGGGACCGGGCGGGCGCGATGCCGGAGCTGCACCTCCACCTCCTCACCCGGAAGGGGTGGGCGCTCCGTCAGCCAGTGGACCTCCTCCAGTCGGATCCCCTCGGCTCGAAGGGCCTCCCGGGGCCCCACCACCACCTCCCGGGACTCCGGCCGGGTCTCCAGCACGAAGAGGGGCACCGGCGAGCCGCCCCCGAGCCCCTTCCTCTGGCCGGGGGTGAAGCCCGCGTATCCCGGGTGCTCTCCCAGCACACGTCCATCCTGGGCCACCACGGCCCCGGGGCTCAACGCCGGGTGGTCCGGGCCCAGCCGCCGGGTGAGGAACTCCCGGTAGTTCCCCGAGGGGACGAAGCAGATCTCCTGGGACTCGGGCTTGTCCGCCGTCACCAGCTCCAGCGCCCGGGCATGCTCCCGGACGCTCTCCTTGGTGAGGTCTCCCACCGGGAAGCGGAGAAGGGGGAGCATCTCCGGGGGAAGGCCCCAGAGGAAGTATGCCTGATCCTTTCCCCGGTCCAGCCCCCGGAGGAGGTGTGTCTCGTCGTCCAGCGGGTGCCGGATCCGTACGTAGTGCCCTGTGGCGATGGCCTGGCATCCCAGGGCCCGCCCCCGGCGGAGGAGGTCCCGGAACTTGGTGTTGGCGTTGCAGCGGACACAGGGGTTCGGGGTCCGGCCGGCGGCGTACTCGGAGACGAAGTTGTCGATGACGTCCCGTGTGAAATCCTCCTCCACATCGAAGACGTAGTGGGGGATCCCCAGTCGGTCCGCCACCCTGCGGGCATCCAGGATGCCGTCCAGCCCGCAGCAGGTGCGGCCATGGGCCGGCGTCTCCTGGTAGCAGAAGGTCTTCATGGTGACCCCCACTACGTCGTGACCGTCCGCTACCAGCATCGCCGCCGCCAGCGAGGAGTCCACCCCGCCAGACATGGCCACCAGGACCCGGCCGGGAGAGGAGGGGAGCGTCCCGGGGGTCCGGGAGGGGGAGAGGAAGGAGGACATCAGATGGCCCCCACCGCTCCGGGGGAGAGGCGACAGGCCACCAGGATGATCGTCTCGGCGGCCCTCACCAGCTCCTCCATCCTGGTCTCCCTTCCCAGGGAGAGGCGAAGGGGGGCAAACCCCTCCATGGCAGCCGCACCCAGGGTGGCCACCAGCACGTGGCTGGGGCGGGAGGCCCCCGAACTGCAGGCGGAACCCCGGGAGGCGGCGATCCCCTCCATGTCCAGCGCCGGAAGGAGCAGGTCCGGATCGACTCCGGGGATCCCCACGTTCACGATGTGGGGGGAGCGCCTCCCCTCCACCCCATGGACCCGGAGGCCGGGGATGCCGGCAGCCAGGCGCTCCTGGAGGAGTGCCGATAGGGCGGTGAGGCGCCGGTGGGTCTCCTCCTGCTCCAGGGACGCCAGGCGGAGCGCCTCCGCCATCCCCACCGCCCCTGCTACATCCTGGGTCCCAGGCCGGAGTCCCCCCTCCTGTCCCCCGCCGTGGAGCAGGGAGGTCAACGCCACCCCCCGCCGCACCCTCAGGATACCGGTTCCCGCCGGTCCGCCGGTCTTGTGCCCGGAGAGGGAGATCAGGTCCGCCAGCCGGGCCAGGGGGGGGAGGGGGATGTGCCCGGGGGCCTGGACGGCATCGGTGTGGACGATCACGCCCTTTGCGCCGCAGGTCGCGGCCACCTCGTCGAGGGGAGGGATGGCTCCGGTCTCGTTGTTCACCGCCATCACAGAGACCACGGCCGGGGAATCCTCCAGCGCCCTCTCCAGCGCCTGGGGATCCGGGGCCCCGGCGGGATCCACCGGAAGGACGGTGCCCCGTCCCCCCATGGACCGGACCCCCTGAAGGGTCTCCAGAACGGCGTGGTGCTCGATGGCCGAGACCACGACATGGGGGGAGACTCCCTCCTCCCGGACGGCCCCTGCCCGCCCCAGGATGGCGAGGTTGTTGGCCTCCGTCCCCCCCCGGACGAAGAGGATCTCCCTCGCCTCCACCTCCAGCACGCCGGCCACCACCCCCCGGGCCTCCTCCAGGACGCCGCGGGCACGGCGCCCCCAGCGATGGAGCGACGACGGGTTCGCCGGCGCCCCCAGCAGGGGCTCCATGACCTCCCGCACCTCGGTACGGAGGAAGGTGGTGGCGGCGTGATCCAGGTAGATGGGGTGCATGGGTCCGTTGGAACGTGTCCGGGGAGCGGCATCACTGGCTGTCATCCCGCAGGAAGATAACTTACCCCAGCCCGGTGCTCGCGAGCCCCCCTTCCCTTCCAGGAGTGGAGTCAATCTTGTCTTCCGTACCCGGTTCGCCCCCAGACACCCCTCCGCCCCGCTTTCGTGCCACCCTTCATGGAACGGCCTTCGCCGGTCGGGATCGACTGGTGGATGGGCTGGAGGCCGGCGATGTCCTGGTCCTCATCCCGGATCCGCCGGGGCAGGAGGATCCCGAGGTCTGGGCCCACCTCCCCTCCGGGGATCCCGTGGGGCACCTCCCCCCGGAGATCTCCTCCTGGCTCGCCCCCTGGATGCTGATGGGGGGACAGGCCCGGGCCAGGGCCCTTCGGGTCCATGGGGTGGATGTCCCCAGTTGGCGTCGGGTCCTGGTGGAGGTGGACTGCCGGGAGCGCCACGAACTGTGACATGTCTGTCCCACCCAGGTGGGACACGGATGTCCCGCTCCGGGGAGCGGGTGGGGACGGGGGGCGGTGGGATCGTTACGCGAGAACAGCTTTCCCCGTTCCATGGGTGTCACGTACCGGGAACGGTCCTTGCGTAAAGGAATCTTACCGTGTCTACGGGGACAGCTGCTCGATGTGCCCGTTCTTGCCAAGACCCTCAGGATCCCTCCGCTCGGGGCCCCCGGCTGGATTTCCCTCACCCTCACACGGTGCCGGGGGCCCGGAGTTCCTCCCCTTCGTCCCGGGGGAGACCGTCCACCTCTCGGGGCAGTCTAGAAGGTGCCCACGTCTGCGGCCCCCAGGGAGGGCATAAGGACCGTCTCCCTGGTCCAGTAGGGCTCACCGTATCCCACCCGGATGAGGCTGCCGTAGTGGGCGGCGTGGGCTCTCACCTGCTCCTCGATGGACCGTTCCCCGCCGGGATAGACCTCTCCCATCCCACTGGTGCCGGCGAACTGGGAGGGGTAGCAGGCCAGCGCCTCCAGCTTCCGCTCCATCTGGTCCGTGATGTCCACCACGAAGGTGGGGGGTGGGGCGTCCTCCCTGAAGCTGAGGGCGTGCACGAGCTTGAAGGGGCGGAAGGGCTCGCCGGGAACGTCGTAGCGCCGGAGCCCCGCCAGGAAGCAGGCATCGTGCACCAGCTCGGCAGCCACCCGGTGGTCGGGGTGGCGTCCCACCAACCAGTGGGTCACCACCACCCGGGGTCGGAGTTCCCGGAGGAGGCCCGCCACAACCTTCCGGGAGCGCTCGTCGTTCTGCAGACCCGCGTCGGGGAGTCCCGCATTCTTCCGGACGGTGAGCCCCATCACGGAGGCGGCCCGCTTCGCCTCCTCCGCCCTTGTCTCGGGGGTCCCCTTCGATCCGGCCTCCCCCCGGGTCAGGTCCAGCACCCCGGTAGCCTCCCCCAGCGCCCCGCTCCGGATCAGCGCCCCTCCGCAGAGCAACTCTGCATCGTCCGGGTGGGCCATGACCGCCAGGACATCCAGCCGGTGCATCGTTCCTCCAGCCCGGGTCATCATTCGTAGCGGAGAGCCGCCACCGGCTCCATCCGGGAGGCCCGCATGGCGGGGAGCAGGCCGAAGAGCATCCCTGTGAAGACGGCGCTCCCCAGGGCGGCCCCCACCGACCAGAGGGGAATGGAGGCGGGAATGGGGGTGGCATTGGCCACGGCGAAGGCCGCCATGGCTCCCATCACCATCCCGATGGCGCCTCCAACCAGCGTCAGGAAGGAGGCCTCCACCAGGAACTGCCAGAGGATCTCCTTCCGGGTGGCCCCCATGGCCTTCCGGATCCCGATCTCCCGGGTGCGTTCGGTGACGGAGATCAACATGATCCCGATCACCCCCACTCCCCCCACCAGGAGCCCCACGGAGGAGAGGGCCAGCATCACGAGGAAGAAGACGCCGGTGAGCCGATCAAAGAAGTCTGCCAACTGGGCCGACTGCACCACCGCGAAGTTGTTCTCGTCCGCCGGACGAAGCCCCCGGACCCCCCGGAGATAGGCGATGACCTGATCCCGGGCCTCGTCCTGGGTCACCGAGGGCTCCGGCACCACCAGGACCGTGGTGAAGGTGAAGGGGCTCAGCGCCTTCAGGCGCCGAACCGCCGCCCGCCTGGGGACGATGGCGAACTGGTCTACCGCATTGCTGAACACGTTGGGTTCGGGTTCGTAGACCCCGATGATGGTGAAACGCTCGTTGACGGAGCGGGTCCCTACGGAGAGGCGCACATTCTGCCCCACCGGGTCCACAGGACCGAAGAGGGTCTGGGCCAGTCCGGAGGAGATCACGATGACCGGGCGGGACTCCCTCTCCTCGGCGGGGGTGAAGTTCCGCCCGGCGGTGAACTCCCCCAGGGTGTAGGCCGGCCACCCCGAGGAATTCCCCGAGGCCGAGACCCCGGCCACCCGGACTCCCCCCCCCACAGCCACGGTGAGGTTGAAGTCGAAGTCCGCCACCGCCTCCCGAACGGCGGGGAGCGACCCGATGGCCCGGATCTCCTCGTCGGAGATCACCGGGCGTCCCCACCATGGAGGCCGATTGCTCCCGGTGACCACCCTCACGTCCGTGAAGTCGAAGGGGGTCACGATGAAGTTGTCCGGCCCTGCCGCGGCAAAGGAGTCCAGCACGCTGGATCGGATCCCGGTGATGAGGGCGGCCATCGTCACCACCACCGCCACACCGATGGCCACACCCAGGATGGTGAGTCCCGCCCGGATCTTGTTCTCCTTCAGCGATTCCCAGGCGATGCGGACCCCTTCGTTCAGCGTGCCGAGCATGGGTCACTCACTCCGGAGGGCGTCGACGGGATTCAGCTTCGCAGCCCGGGCGGCGGGATAGACCCCCGCCGCGATCCCCACGGTGACCCCCAGCGCCACCCCCAGGGCGATCCAGTGGGGGGCCGCCACGGCGGGGAGGGGGGACACGGCTCGCACGATGGCACCCAGTCCCACCCCCACCGCCACACCCAGGATGGCCCCCATCCCGGACAGGGTGGCGGATTCCACCAGCACCTGGGTGAGGATGTCCCGCTGACGGGCCCCCAGCGCCTTCCGGACCCCGATCTCCCGGGTTCGCTCCATCACGGACACCAGCATGATATTCATGATGACGATCCCCCCCACCACCAGGGAGATGGAGACCAGGCCGGGGAGGGCCACGAAGAGGATCCGGGAGATCCGGTCCCAGAAGGAGAGGGATTCGTCCGCCGTCTCCAGTTCGAAGCTGTTGGGATCCAGGGGGCGGAGCTGTCGGACCCCCCGCATGATCCCCTCCAGCTCCACCCGTGCGGCCGTGAGGTCCGCCGGGTCCAGGGTCTGGATCACCACCTCCCCCACATTCACCCGGGAGTTGGTGATGCGCTGCATGGCGGAGCGTGCCGGCGCCAGAGCCCGGTTGTCCAACGACATCCCGAAGAGGGATCCCTGCTCCTCCAGCACCCCGATCACCCGGAAGGGGAATCCCCGGACCCGGACCCTCCGCCCGATGGGGTCGGCTCCCTCGAAGAGCACCTCGGCGGAGTTCTTCCCCAGGATGATCACCGGCATCCCCCGCTCCGCCTCCTGCACCGAGAAGGGACGCCCTCGTTCCACCACCAGGTCCCGGATCTGCAACATCTCCGGGGTGATGCCTGCGAGCTGGACGTTCTCCACCTCCCGGCCGTTGTCCGCCACCAGGGTGCCCCCGCTGCTGGTCTCCACCCCGATGCGGGCGGGCACCGAGAGGCGCTCCTGGATCACCTCCACGTCATCCCAGGTGATCCTGGGCCTCCGGGCCCGCTCCCGTCGGGCCTCCTCGGAGGGTGGCCCAAGGTTGACCGAGGGGGTCCGACGGAGCGTGATGGTGTTGATTCCGAACACCTGGGAGGCGAAGTCCTCCTTGATGTAGCGGTCCATTCCCTCCACCACGCTCACCACCACGATCAGGAACATGACGCCGATCACCACCCCCAGGACGCTGAAGAAGCTCTTCAGCTTCTGGGAGCGGATGTGGGAGAACGCTAGACGGACGCCTTCCAGGAGTTCCATACCGGGTGGGCTCCCTCAGCTCCCGCGGGTGGTGGCGGAGGTCTCCACCGGCCGGACCAGGTCGCCGTCCGTGAGTTCCCGGATCCGCTGGTAGGGGCCGCTCACCACCGTATCCCCCACCGAGACCCCGGAGATCACCTCGAAGTAGTCCTGTCCGGCGATCCCCACCACCACGGGCTGGAAGGTCACCGTCCCCTCCCGCACCACGAAGACCCCCTCCTCCACCTGCGGGAGCCCCGCCCGGGCCACGGGACCCTGGGACCCGGGGGAGGCTCCGGTGTCGGCCATGGCCGGGGTGCCTCCTTCCGGCGACACGTCCCGGACCGTGAGGGAGATGATGGGGATGGCGGGAACCCCGCTTCGGGTGCTGATGATGACATCCGCGGTGGCGGAAAGGTCCGGGCGCAGTTCCACCCCGGTGGAGTCCAGGGTGATCACCACCTCGAAGTCGATGGTGCTGGTCTGCCCTCCCGCCCCCTGGGTGGGGGGCTGGATGGCGCTGTTGCCGATCCGGGTCACCTCTCCCCGGAAGGTCCGGTCCGGGAAGGCGTCGATCTCCACCACCGCGCTGTCCCCCAGGGAGATCCGGGGCACGTCGGTCTCGTCCACCTGCATCACGGCCTCGATCACCGAGAGGTCGGAGACGGTCAGGAGCAGGCTCCCGGGGTTGTTCATGGTTCCGATCACCGCGGTCTCACCCAGCTCGATGTTCAGCCGGGTGACCTTTCCCGAGATGGGTGCCCGGATGGTGGTCTTGGAGAGTCGATCCTCCGTCTCCTCCAGGGTGGCCTCTGCCTGCTGGACCCCCTGCTGGGCGGCCTCCAGCGTGGCCCGTGCCACCTCCAACTGGGACTCCGCATCCTCCACCTGCTGCCGGCTCACCAGGAGGGAATCCCTCTGCCAGAGTCCGTTCACCCGGTCGAAATCCCTCTGGGCCCGGATGAGGCTGGCCTGTTGCTGGGAGGCCTGGGAGCGGCTCTGGGCCAGCGCCGCCCGGGCCCGGGCGGTGGCGGCGGCAGAGGCGGTGGGGTCGATGCGGAGAAGGACCTGTCCCTCCACCACGTCCTCCCCCTCCACCGCGTTGAGCTCCACCACCCTCCCGGTGACATCGGCGCTGATGTCCACGCTCCGGGTGGCCCGGATGTTTCCGTTGGCCGTCACGGTGGCCACCAGGTCCCGGAGCTCCACGGTGTCCAGGCGGACCTCCACTCCACGGCCCTGCCCCCGGGCCAGCACCATGGAGGTGACGGTACCCACCAGGACAATGGCCACCACGGCCACGACGATCTTGCTGGTTCGACTCATCGTTCCTCAGCGCGTGCGCAGGGAGGCACCGACCAGCGCCTCGAGGGCGGCCACGGTGTCATGGAAAGCGAATACGGCGGCCACCAGTTCGCGGTCGGCCCGGGCCTTCAGGGTCTCCGCCTCCACGAGCTGGAGGAAGCTGGCTGAACCCACCCGATACTGTTCCTGAGCCAGGCGGAGCTGTTCGTCCGCCAGGGCCACGTTCTGCTCTTCCAGCTCGGCCGACGCCCGGGCGGTCTCTACCGCATCCAGGGCCGCCGTCACCTCCGCCCGGAGCCGGATCTCTTCCTGCCGGACCCGGAGCCGGGAGTCGTCCCGGGCCACCCGGGCCGCTTCCACCTGTCTCTGCCGACTCAACCCCTGGAAGAGGGGGAGGCTGAGACGGAGGGAAAGGGAGGCGGGCTGACGGGTGAAGTCGAAGGGGAAGGCCTCATTGGTGGCCCGGACCCGGTTCGCCTGATCCTCCGTGAACTGGATCCGGGAGCAGTCCTGGAGGGGAAGCGGCGGATTCAGCCTGGAGTAGAGTTCATTCTGCGACTGGCAGGCCAGGAAGGAGCGTTCCACGCTGGAGCGGGCCTGGTCCACCAGGAACTCCGAATCCGTTGCCTGACGGGCAAATCCGCTGATCCCCGCGGAGAGGGAGAGGGTGGGGAGGTAGGCGGTCCGGGCCGAGCGCACCCCCACCTCCGCTGCGGTGGTGCCGGCCCGGAGTGCCGCCAGTCCAGGGTTTCCGTCGATGGCCAGGGCGATGAGTTCATCGGCGGACCACTCGGGGAAGGCCACCTCGAACTCCGTCGTCAGCTGCAGGTCGGGAACCGGATCCACCCCGATGGCCGCCAGAAGACGGATCCGGGCGGTCCTGGCCGCCGTCTCCGACTGGAGAACGGCAATCCGGGCCCGTCCCACCGAGACGGCAGCCTGGCGCTCGTCCAGCGGGCTCCCTGACCCCAACTCCGTCCGGGCCTGGGCCAGGCGGAGGTTGAACTCCGCTCCTTCCAGTTCCCGTTGGGCCAGGGTCTGCCCCTCTTGCTGCCGCAGGGCGTCCAGATAGCGCTGGGTCACATCCAGGACCAGCGACGCCTCCTCACTCCTGATCCTGGCCCCGGTGGCGGTGAGGTTGGCACGGTTCTGGGCCGGGGCCAGGAGGGTGCTCCCGTTCAGTGTATAGTTCAGGGAGAAGCTGTAGTTGGAGAAGAGGTAGGAGGGCTGCTGTGCCGCCCCCAGCTCTCCAAGGGTCAGGCTCCCGATCCGCTGCTCGCCGGATCCCTGCCAGTCCGCGCCACCGCTCACGGAGGCAGATGGGAGGAGAGCCCCCCACGACGAGCGGAGGTCCCACTCCGATGCCACAAGGTCGTTCCGGACTGCCTGCAGGCCGGGGTTGGCGTCCAGGGCCAGTTCCACGGCCTCTCCCAACGAGAGGCGGGGGGGAGCCTGCCCATGGACCGACGGTGGGAGGAGGAGGAGCGCCAGGAGGGTGGGGAGGAGGGTGCGGGGACTTCGAAGGGCACATCCGTTCACGTTGCGGACTTCTCCTGGACGGCGGGATGAGACGGACGATGATCTCTTCCCTACGGAAGACGATGCGATGGGTTTCACCCGTGGGGCATGCACTGTGGTACGCAGGACCCCGGGAATGCCTTCACCGGACTGTGCAGGAAGCCAACCACTCCCCCGGCCCCCCCTGCAGTCCACCCCTGTCACCCGGGTCGCGACGTCCGCTCCGCCCGGTAGCTCCTGGCAGCATCCTCCACCCGGAGGACCCGCCCCTGGACGTCGAACCAGACGTCCGTCACCGCCCCCGCCACCTCCACCCGGACCTTCCGGGCCTCCACCGGTGCACCCCCCAGCTGGAGTGTTTCGTTCCCGGTGACCGTGTACTGGAGCTGGAGTTGCCGTCCCTGTCCGGGGATGATCACCGGAATGGTCCCGGACCCTCCGTCGAGGCGCGCCCCCAGGAGGAAGTAGTGGTGGGCCACCATGTCCTCCAGGAGGATCGTCCCTGATGCGGCCCGGTACTCCTGCACCTGCTCACCCTGGGGGGAGACGGTGCGGCCCTGGAAGCGCCGGTCGTTGGTCCCCGCCAGGGTGAAGACCTCCTCACGGGTTCCCGACACCTTGTTCTGATACCCGGCCAGGGAAAGCGTCTCCGACGCTTCGAGGATGGGTTCCATGGAGAGGGCTCCGCCCGGGAGGCTCAACTGCACCTGTCCCTGGGCGATGACCCGGGAGTCTGCCCCCATCCCGATACGACGGATGGCGAACGTCTCGGTCCCAGCCGATCGACCGTCCATCGTGATCGAGAAGCTCCCCTCGTCCATGGCCACGCTCTGCCCGGAGGCGGAAGCGGTTCCGAGGGATCCCAGGGCGGTGAGAACAAGTACAGCGAAGGTGATGCGCATCCCTATCTCCCTCCAGGGCGGTTGGATCCGGGCACCGGCCGGACGGCGTCCGACCCCCCCTTCTACCCGTGGCCCCATGGTCCGGTCCCCTCCGGTCCTGGACCGATTCCTACCCTTCCTGGGATTCCACCGCCGACAGGAGGGCCTCCCGGAAGCGGTCCCAGAGGGCGGCTCCCTTCGCGGCGCTGGCCAGGGTGGGGCTTCCCAGCACTCCCGATCCATCCCGCGGGGGTGTGGCGGCCCGCCCCCGGAGATACCTTCGGTACTTGCCACGGGGTACCGGCACATCCACCATCGCCTCGGTGCGCACCCGCTCCGGTGCCAGGTGGAGCATGAGGGAGGTGGAGAGTTCCCCGGCATGGTCCAGCGCCCTCGGGCTCTCCAGGAGATCCCCCACGTCCACGGCTCCCAGGTCCACCACGGTGGTCTGCGCCCGGGTGGTGAAGGCCATGAGGAGGGCGTCCACATGGGGCTCGTAGAGCTGGAAGGTCACGGGGATGAAGTGCCGGACTCCACCGTCCTCCCAGGCCGCCAGGAGTTCGTTCACGGTCCGGTGGAAGGTCTTCCGGCGCAGCGACGCCGTCCCCGGCCAGGGAGGATCGGCCGGGAGGTTCACGCCGAAGGACAGGGGAGGGGCCCGCAGCACCCCTGTCTCTTCGGATACGTCGGCCACGAGGCGCTCTACAATGAGGGCGCCGGTTCCGAGGGGAAGATGGGGACCGAACTGCTCCAGTGCCGACACCGGAAAGAGGAGTCTCGCATCCGTCCGGAGGTGCTCCTGGATCTCCTTCCAGGAGAGTTCGTCCAGGGCACATGAGAGCCCCGGCCGAGGTCCCCGCCATGTGGAACGGTCTGCGTCGCTCATCCGTGGGTGTCTGGGCTCCTCTGCTCCCGCTCCTGGCCTGGATCCAGTTGGGGGGCTGGTGGTGGGTGGCGCTGGCGGCGGCGGCGGTGGTCCTGGCCCTTCCTGGCCTCCGGGGTCGGGGAAGGTCCCAGGCCTCCGGTGTGGTCCTGCTCATCCTGGCCACCTGCGCCGCCGCAGTCGGGCAGGGCGAAACGGAGCGGTTGGCCACCGGATGGGAGGAGTGGTGGGCCGAACGGGAAGCCGGCGTGGCCCTCCAGTTGGACGGCGCCCTGGCCTCCCTCCTCCAGAACGCGGACCAGGCCGCGGTCCGGGTGGCTTCGGGTGTTCCGGAGGCCTCCGGGAACCAGGTGGAACTCCTGCGGACAGCCCGGGCCATCACCGGCGTGTCCGCCCTGGCCGTCTACGACGCCGTAGGCGAACTCGTGGCCTGGGACGGCGACCACCAGGGCCCGGTGCCGTTCGCCGTGCGTCAATGGAACACTCCCTACTTCTACGGTCACGGGCCCCTTTTCGGGTACCTCTACTCTATCGCGCCGATCCCGGAAACGGGAGGTGTGGCCGTTGCTGCCCTCCTGATGCGGGCGGATCTCCCGTCGGCGCTGGGAGAGGGGCTGGGGGACTTCGCAGGCACCTTCCAGCAGCGAATCGGGGAGGAGATCCGGATCACCCCGGCGGACCGGGCGGCGGGGGAGGCCATCTGGGATCTCCGCTGGGAGGGGGAGGTCCTCTTCAGCGTGGAGGTGGTCACCCCCTCCAGGAGTGAGCGCCTCACGGAGCTGCGGGTCCTCTGGGGGCGCATCGTCCTGGTCCTCCTGGCGCTGGGCTGGCTCCTCCTTGTGTCCGCCGCCCGGGGCGCGGGTCTCCAGGCGGGGGCGGCGACCGTACTCCTGGCCGCCGTGATCCTCCCCCTGGGATCGCTCCTCGGGGTTCCCTACCTCTTCGCTCCGGTGGGTTACCTCCTCCCGGGGCCGGGGGAGATCACCCTGGGGCGTCTATTGGCTCTGGGATGGGCCGGGATCGTGGCGGTAGCCCTCCTCTCCGGAGGGGGGCACCACCGCAGGGTGGGGTGGCTCCCGGGATTGCTGGTGGCCGCCGTCGGGTTTCCGGCCACGGTGTACCTCCTCCGGAGTGGGGCATCCCCGGACTTCCTGGCGGGACCGGTGGAGGGTTGGGTGGCCTTCCAGGGTCTCCTGGCGCTGGGACTCACCGGGGTGGCCCGTCTGGCCCTCCTCCGCACCCGGGAGCGGCCGGGAGGAGAGGCGCTCCTCCACGGGATCGCAGCCCTGGCCGCCGCCCTGCTGCTGGCGGGGGTCCTGGGAGAGGCGACCCGGCGGGTTGTCCCCCTTCCGATCTGGCCTGCAGTCCTCTGGGCTCTTCCCACAGCCCTGGCCGCTGCAGCGCTGGGGGCGGTGGATCCCAGGAGGCGCCCGGCCCTGGCCTGGTTGGTGGCCGCCTCCCTGGGCACCTCCGCGGCACTCCCGTGGGCCTGGGCCCAGCGGGTGGAGGCCCGGATGGCCGTCGCCGAGGCCCGGATGGAGTCGGTGGGGATGAATGCCGACCTCTACCTGGAGTTCCTCCTCAATCGCCTGGGGGACGAGGCGGATGCCCTACGCTCCGGCGGAGTGGATGGATTGGAGCTCCTTGTGGATGCATGGGTGGGGAGCGGGATGGCGGCTGCCGGCTATCCCGTCCGGCTGACCCTCTGGTCGCCGGGTGGGGTTCCCCTGGAGGAGCTGCGGATCGGGGTGACGGACCCCCGTCCGTCGGTGGCAGACAATCTCTTCTTCACCGCCGGCGGCAGCGGGGAGGGGGTCGTGCGGCGCTTCGACCTCCCTGGGGTGCACTACGTGGGACTCATCCCGTTCCCGGACGGGACCGGACTCACGGCGGTGGTCCCACCACTCCGGGGGCTGGGGCCGCCGGAGCCGCTGGGACCGCTCTTCGTCCCCGGACTCCCCGACGGAGAGCCCCTCACCCTGATCCCCCTCCTTCCCGGCGAGCAGGAGGGGGTCCCGGACGGGCTCCGGTGGGTTCCGGGGACCGACGGGTGGCGGGGAGAGTCTGTCCTGGCCTATCCCGAGGGGCTCTATCTGGCCCGGTACGCCCTGGACTTCCCCCCGGGGGCGGTGGCGGTGGCCCGGGGCGGGCTCCTCCTGGTGTTGAACCTCCTGCTGGTGGGACTTGTGTGGGGGACCGCCCGACTCCCCCGGTCCATGGCGGAGGGGTGGGGTGGGCGCCCCCGGATGGGACGGCTCCTGGGCTCCTTCCGGGCCCGGGTGACCCTGGTCCTCTTCCTCTTCTTCCTGGTCCCCACCCTCTTCTTCGGGATCCAGGCCTACCGGACGCTGGCGGGGGCCGCGCAGCGGACCGCCGAGGCGCTGGCACGACGGGCCGTGGACGATGGAGCCTCCGCCTTCCTGGAGGTCCAGGGGGAGATCGACCTCCTCTCCCGGCGGGTCAGGGCCGACCTGCTCCTCTACGAGCAGGGGTCGCTGGTGGCGGGCTCTCCCCCGGAACTTGTGGAGATGGGGCTCTTCGACGGGTGGCTTCCAGGCTCTGCCGGCGGGCTCATGGAGGGGAGGGAGGAGGTGGTGGCCTCCAGTGCCAGCGCCTGGGGCCGATGGTCCTATATGGTGGCCTACCGGCGTCTCCCCGGGGGGGTGGTCCTGGCCTCGGTGGCTCCCCTCCGGGTGGGTGCGGCGGCCCTCCGGAGTCGGGAGGTGGCGGACCTCCTGGCCTTCTCCGTCGTCCTCGGAGCGCTCCTCTCGCTTGGGCTTTCCCTTGCGGCGGGGCGGTTCCTGTCACAACCCATCCAGGTTCTGCAGGTGGCCTCCGAACGGGTGGGGAGCGGGAACCTGAGGGTGAGGCTGCCGGAGGAGCGCACCGATGAATTCGGGGCGGTCTTCGGGGCCTTCAACCGGATGGTGCAGCGATTGCGCCGGGCCCGGCGGGAGCTGGTACGGACGAATCGCCAGACCCGGGCCATCGTGGAGGAGGCGGCCACCGGGGTGGTGGCGCTGGAGGCCGACGGGGCCGTTGCCCTGGCGAATCCCCGGGCCGAGCAGCTCCTGGGGGCACCGCTGGTGGCTGGACGCCCCCTCCCCGGCGGGACCGAGCCCCGGGAGGAACTCATGGTCTGGCTGGACCGGTGCTGGCGAGACGGCCTTCCGGAGGCGGGAACCGAACTCCTGGCGGAGGGACGCCGCATCCGGGTGCGGGCCCGCCGCATCGCCCGGGGCGGGGGGAGCGGGGGGATGGTCCTGAGCCTGGAGGATGTCACCGACGAGCTCCGCAGCGAGCGGATCCTGGCGTGGGGAGAGATGGCCCAGCAGGTGGCCCATGAGGTGAAGAACCCCCTGACCCCCATCAAGCTGGCGGTCCAGCACATCCGGAGGGCATGGGAGGATCGGCACCCCGATTACGACGCGATCCTGGACCGGAATGTGGGGGCCATCCTGGGGGAGATCGATCGGCTGGCGGGAATTGCGCGAGGCTTCTCGCGCTTCGCGGCCCCACAGGCGGCGGGGGAGGCGCCGGTGGAGCCGGTGCAGCTCCAGCGTGTGGTGGACGAGCTTCTGGCCCTCTACGCCCACGGCGACGGGACCGTGCGGTTCTCCGGGAGCATCCCCGCCGACCTCCCTCCGGTGCGGGCCCGGGAGCCCGAGGTCAAGGAGGTCCTGGTGAACCTCCTGGAGAACGCCCGGGCCGCCACGGGGGAGGTGGGGGATGTGGTGATGGAGGCGGGGGAGACGCCGGAGGGGGTGGAGTTGAGGGTACGGGATACAGGGAGCGGCATCCCGCCGGAGCTCCTTCCCCGGGTCTTCGAACCCCACTTCTCCACCCGTTCCACCGGTGCGGGACTGGGGCTGGCCATCGTGAAGCGCCTTGTGGAATCATGGGATGGCACGGTGATTGCCAACAGCACCCCGGGACAGGGTACCGTCATCACCATGCGCCTCTGTCGCTGGGGTGAAGACCCCGATGCCGCCACTCCGCCATCTCCGGGGAGCAGGGCTGGCGGGACCGGGGTCGGGGAATGAACTTCATGGTCCACGGATCATCATCCGTCGTTTCCGACCGCGCTCGGTCGCGGGGAGCCCGATGAGGGAAATCATCACCGACCAGACAGGATACGAGACCCCGGCGGCACCGAAGCGTGAAAGACGCATCGAGCCCAGGGAGGTGGCGCTGTGGCTGGACGCCCACAGGGGTGTGCTGGTTCAGCGGTGGCTTTCGGAGGTCTCGGCCAGGGTATCGGAAGACGATGAACACAGCCGGGCGCTGCTGGGGGACTTCTTCGAGTTCCTGGCCGCCCTTCTCCGGGACTCCATGGGCCCCCAGAGGGAGCAGGTGGATGTCCTCTGGCGGCAGACCGCTGAACTCTATGGCAATGTCGGAGCCATGCGGGGGCTGGCGGCGGGAGAGATCATCGAGGAGTTCCAGTTCCTTCGGGACGCCCTGATCCGCCTCCTCTACACCAATCCTCCGCCGGGAGGGCTCATCCGGGTCTCCCTCCGGGATGTCCTCCGGGTGAACCGGTTCATCGACCGGGGTGTGACCCATGCCAGTATCGGGCACACCGACTCCCTCTTCTTCGCCCACTTCCAGGGGACCGGCGTTCCCGAGCGGCTCACCGCCGACCTGGTGGACGAGGTCCGACGGCAGCTCATGGCCATCGAGGTGGAGTACGCGGCCCTCCGGCGCAGACTGGTGACCCTGGACGACTGAGGGACGGGGAGGGCTGATCCTTCTGCCGTCACTCCTTCCCCCCCGACCCCCTTCCACCCCTGGGCTCCCCATGGACCCGGTCGATCCCGCAGGCGTCACCCCCCCCTCCGTCGGTGACATGCCCCCCGAGGAGTTCCGGGCGCAGGCGCAGGCCGCGGTGGACTGGGTGGCGGACTACCTCCGGACTGTGGGTGAGCGTCCGGTGCTGGCCCGGGTCCGCCCCGGCGAGATCCGCTCCGCCCTCCCTCCGGAGGCCCCGGAAGAGGGGGAGCCCTTCGATGCGATCCTGGGGGACTTCCGCTCCACGATCCTGCCAGGGATCACCCACTGGAACCACCCGGCCTTCTTCGCCTGGTTCGCCAATACGGGCTCCGGTCCCGGGATCATCGCCGAGTTCCTGGCTGCGGCGCTGAACAGCAATGCCATGGTGTGGAAGAGTTCCCCGGCGGGGACCGAACTGGAGATCCATGTGGCGGAGTGGATCCGCCGGCTCCTGGGGCTTCCGGATGGATTCGAGGGGACGATCAACGACACCGCCTCCCACTCCACCATGTACGCCCTGGGGGCCGCCCGGGAGGTGGCCTTCCCGGGGGTCCGGGAGACCGGTCTCGCCGGCCTCCCCCAAGGGCGGATCTACACCTCGGAAGAGGCCCATTCCTCGGTGGACAAGGCCGTGATGGCGCTGGGGCTGGGGAGGAGAGGGGTCTGCCGGATCCCCACCGACCCCGAAGTCCGGATGCGCCCGGACCTCCTGGAGACGGCGATCCTTGAGGACCTGGCGGGAGGGATCCGGCCGGTGGCGGTGGTGGCCACCGTGGGGACCACCTCTACCACCTCCGTGGACCCGGTGGCGCAGGTGGCGGAGATCTGCAGGCGACACGGGGTCTGGCTCCACGTGGACGCGGCCTATGCCGGGGTGACCGCCATGCTCCCCGAGGTCCGGTATCACTTCGAGGGGTGGGAGCAGGCGGACTCCATCGTCTTCAACCCCCACAAGTGGCTCTTCACCCCCATGGACTGTTCACTCCTCTACTGCCGACGCCCGGAGGCGCTGGCGGAGGCCTTCTCCCTGACCCCGGAGTACCTCCGGACCCGCGAGCACGAGAGCACCAGGAACCTCATGGATTCCGGAGTGGCGCTGGGGCGGCGCTTCCGTGCGCTGAAACTCTGGTTCGTGCTTCGCTACTTCGGAGCGGAGGGGGTCCGGGACCGGGTGCGGGAGCACATCCGGCTGGCCCGTCGCATGGCGGAGCGGGTGGCGGCGGCTCCCGGGTGGGAGATGAGCGCTCCGGTCCCCTTCGCCACGGCGGTGTTCCGGTTCGCCCCCCCTGGGGTGGATCCGGAGGAACAGGACCGGATGAACCTCCACATCATGGAGGAGGTGAATGGCTCTGGGGAGGTCTTCCTCTCCCACACGAAGGTCCGGCAGCGGGTGGTCCTGCGGCTCTCCGTGGGGAACCTTCGGACACGGGAGGAGCATGTGGACCGGGCCTGGGGTCTCCTCAGCGGGGCCGCGAAGGGGTTGGCCCGGACGGCGGCGGCCGGCTGACCACCCCCCCTCCGCCCCGACGGACCGCTGCCTCCAGCTCCTCCCCCCGGGGGAAGGCCAGGAGGAAGGCCGCCACGGTGGCCACACCCGCCCCCAGCACGAAGGGGACGGAACCCGCCAGCAGCCCCAGGACGATCCCCAACAGCCCCGCACCCTCCCGAACGGCAGACGCCACCACCAGCGCTGTGAGCCAGCGGTTGGGAAGCCGGTCCGGGGTGGGGGAGCCCTGCTCCTGGACGGCCCGGCGGACCACCGGGGCCGTGAGGAGCATCACGAAGATGGCCACCCCAACAGCGATGAGGAGGGGGCCGGATTCCGTCCCCGCCAGCCCCTCTCCCGCCATCTCCCCCGCTACCAGCACCGAGGCCACCACGGTGAAGAGGGAGATCCCTGCCACCATGGCCAGCACGATGGTGCGTCCGGTCCGGACCACCCGGGTCACCTCGTCCCGGATCGTCACCCCCTGGGGCCCTTCGCGGCTCAACGCTTCAGACATGACAGACCTCCCACAGCGCTTGGTTGCGGTGCGCAACGGTTGACCGACTGGCCGGCTGACGCCCTCAAACCTCCTTCACCGCCCTCACCATGTCCCCCAGCGCCTCCTTGGCGTCCGCAAAGAACATCAGGGTCCGGTCCATGTAGAAGAGCGGGTTGTCGATGCCGGCGAACCCCGGGCTCAGCGAACGCTTGATGACGATCACGGTCCGGGCCTTGTCCACGTCCAGGATGGGCATCCCGGCGATGACGCTGTCGGGATTCCGGGCCAGCGGGTTCACCACATCGTTGGCCCCCACGATGACCACTGCATCCGTCCGCTCGAACTCGGGGTTCACATCCTCCAGGTCCAGGAGGCTGGGGTAGGGGATGTCTGCCTCCGCCAGCAGCACGTTCATGTGCCCGGGCATGCGCCCCGCTACCGGGTGGATGGCGAAGGTCACCTGCACTCCCCGGGCCTCCAGCACGTCCATGAGCTTGCGGACCTCGTGCTGCGCCTGAGCCACCGCCAGGCCGTAGCCCGGCACGATGACCACGCTCTGGGCATAGGCCAGCACGGTGGCGCACTGCTCGGCATCAGCCCGCCGGACCGTGCGGTCTCCCTCCACCGCCGGACCGCTGCCGGTCCCGCCTCCGAACGCCCCGAAGGCCACGTTGGCCAGGGAGCGGTTCATCGCCCGGCACATGAGCTGGGTGAGGATGAGGCCGGAGGCGCCCACCAGGGCTCCGGCGATGATGAGGAGCATGTTCCCCAGGACGAAGCCCGCTGCGGAGGCTGCCAACCCCGAATAGGAGTTGAGGAGCGAGACCACCACCGGCATGTCTGCCCCGCCGATGGGGATCACCAGCAGGATCCCCAGCAGCAGCGCCACCGCGATGAAGATCAGGAAGGTGGAGTCGGGGACCCAGGCCCCGGTGAGGGCGGCTCCCATTCCCAGCAGGGAGAGGAAGAGGACCGCATTCACCGTCCTCTGGAGGGGGAAGGTGAGGGGTCGCCCCGGAAGGATCTCCTGGAGCTTTCCGAAGGCCACAAGGCTTCCCGACAGGGTCACGGCCCCGATGAGGGTCCCCAGGACCACGGTCACCCCGGAGGCCACACCCAGCCCGGACGCGCCTCCCACCCGGTAGAACTCCGCAGCCGCCACCAGGGCGGAGGCGGCGCCCCCCATCCCGTTGAAGAGCCCCACCAACTGGGGCATGTCGGTCATCTTGACCCAACGGGCGGCGGCGGCCCCCAGGACGGAGCCCAGGACCAGCCCCCCCAGGATCCCGGCCCAGTTGATCAGGCCATGCTCCGAGAGGGTGGCCACCACCGCGATGAACATGGCCAGGGCCGCCAGCCCGTTCCCCTGACGGGCGGTCACCGGAGAGCCCAGCCGCTTCAGTCCGAAGACGAAGAGGACGGCAGAGAGGAGATAGGCGAGTTGGACCGAGGTCTCGAGCGTCACGTGCTTCCCCTCACTTCCGGCGGAACATGCGGAGCATGCGATCGGTCACCAGGAACCCACCCACCACGTTGATGGTGGCCAGCGCCACGGCGGCGATCCCCAGGACGCTCACCAGGGTGCTCTCCGCCTGTGCCTCCACCGCCAGGGCACCGATCACGGTGATTCCCGAGATGGCGTTGGCCCCGGACATCAGTGGGGTGTGGAGCGTGGGGGGGACCTTCGTGATGATCTCGAATCCTGCCAGCATGGCCAGGACGAAGACGTAGAGTCCGATCAGCAGTTCACCCATGTCGGTGGACCGGGGCGATGAGGAAGGGGGACGCCGGCCGTCGGCCACCCCGGGAAGGATGCACCTCTAGGCCTCCTGGGCCGGCCCGGAGGCAGCCAGGGGGGGGAGCCCCAGTCGCTCCCTGAGCGCCGGGTGTACCACCTGCCCTTCGTGGGTGAGGCACGAACCGGCGACGATCTCGTCCTCCAGGCTCACCACCAGCGCTCCGTCCTTCACCATGTGCAGGAGGAGGGAGGCCACGTTCCGGGCATACATCTGGCTGGCGTGCACCGGGAGGGAGGCGGCCAGGTTCGTAGGGCCCAGGATGGTCACTCCCCGGTGCTCCACCACCTCGTCCGCCCTGGTGAGGGCGCAGTTCCCCCCGGAGGCTGCGGCCAGGTCCACGATCACCGAACCCGGGCGCATGGCCTCCACCATGGAGGCATCAACAAGGCGGGGCGCCGGGCGCCCCGGGATCTGGGCGGTGGTGATCACCATGTCGTTCTGGGGGACGGCGGAGGCCATGAGGGCCTCCACCCGGGCCTGCTGGTCCTCCGAAAGGGTGGAGGCATACCCTCCGGCGCCCTCGGCGGCCACGGCTTCGGCGGGCTCCAGGAAGCGTGCCCCCAGGCTCTGGACCTGCTCCTTCACAGCGGGGCGGACGTCGAAGGCCTCCACCACCGCACCCAGCCGCCGGGCGGTGGCGATGGCCTGCAGACCCGCCACACCGGCGCCCAGGATGAGGACCCTGGCCGGCGGGAGGGTGCCGGCCGCCGTGGTGAGCATCGGCAGGAAGCGACCCAGGTGGTTGGCCCCGAGGAGGACCGCCCGGTAGCCTGCCGCCGACGCCTGGGACGAGAGGGCGTCCATGCGCTGGGCCCGGGTGGTGCGGGGCACCATCTCCATGGAAAGAGCGGTGACCCCGGCGTCGGCCAGCCCCTGGACCCTCTCAGGATGATCCAGGGGAGCCAGGAATCCGATGACCACGGCTCCCCCGGGGAGGGGAGGTGCGGTGGCGTCTGATGGGGGAGGTGCCACCCTGAGGAGGGCGTGTGCTCCCTCCAGGACCGCTGCGGGATCCTCCAGCACCGTGGCCCCGGCCTCCTGGAAGGCCTGGTCCGGAAGGCCCGCCCGGGATCCCGCACCCGCCTGCACCACCACCTCGAAACCGGCCTTCCTGAGATCCCCCAGGACCGCCGGAACCATGGCGACCCGGGTCTCGCCCGGTGCGGCTTCCTTCAGGATGGCAACCTTCATGAAGTCTTCTGACGGTGGCAGGAGGGGGAGGGTCGGTTCCGGACCCCTGGATGGCGGTGATCAACCGGAGGAAGTCTTACCATTTCCCCTCTCCGCCGCAACGACACAGACCCTGCAGCACGGGGACGAGCGCCCTGGAGCAGGTGACGGCCGGAGCAGGGCGGGGGCACAGGGGGAGGCGTGGAGGGTGCCGGCGGTACAGGGCTTGCGAGCCGGTACGGAGCGAAGCGACCAGGTCCCGCCGCCGGTCCGGAGCGGTTCCCACTCCCTGGCGCTCCCTCCAACGGAGTTCCTTTCGATGATGATCCCCTCTCCCCTCCCGATCACGGCCGTCGTTCTCGTCCTCTGGGGTTGTGCGTCCACCGGTGGTCAGGCACCTCGCCCACCGTTGGCGGAGGCGGGAATGGTGGATGCCCGGGGGAACCCGGTGGGCACCGTACGGTTCCTCCCCATCTTCGACGACGACGGTCAACTGCGACTGGAGGGGACCCTGGAGGTCCCCGGGATCAGCCCGGGGCTCCATGGCTTCCACATCCATGAGACGGGGGTCTGCCAGGGGCCGGACTTCTCCTCGGCGGGGGGGCACTTCAATCCCTACGAGGCCCCCCACGGGCCCCCGGATGGTTCGCTGGACGCCCGTCACGCCGGCGACCTGGGGAACCTGAACGTGGCCGTGGACGGCACCGTGCAGGTGGATCGGGTGGTCCGGGTAGCCGGGGAGGGGGACGAGCCGTCCATCGTCATGGGTCGGGCGCTGATCCTCCACGCCGGGCGGGACGACCTCCGGACCCAGCCCGACGGGGATGCAGGGGATCGGATCGCGTGCGGGGTCATCCAGAGGTGGGGATCCCGGTGATGACCCCTCTCCGGCGGCGTCCTGATCTGCACTTCCCTACACGACCGCTGTAAACCCCACACGGAAGGACCCACCCCCGTCGGGAGCCGCTGGTGGAGGCCGGGCCGGGGCTGGCGTCTCACCCGTCGCCTCCCTCCGGCCGGAGGAGGAGTTCCACGGCTTCCCGGAAGGAGCGGACGGTGGGAACTCCGGTGCGCAGGAGGGGGACCACGTCGTGCACCCAGGGCGCGGGCACCTCCACGTGGATGGCCTGGGCTCCACTGGCCAGCGCCGGGTTCACGTCGCTCCGGATCGAGTTCCCCACCATGCAGACCCGGTCCGGCTCCGGGGCGCGGAACCGTCCGAGGGTCTCCATGAAGGCCTCGGGGGTCTTCCGGGGGGTGATGTGGATCCGGTGGACGGGAAGGACCTCCAGGACCCCGGAGGCCTTGATGCAGTGGAGCTGATAATCCGGGTCGGAGGACTGGGTGTAGACTGCGGTGGGGAGCGTCCCTGCCAGCGTCCTGAGGGCCTGCATGGCCCCCTCCAGGAGGGGAGGGGGACCCGCCACCTCCGCCCCCAGTGCGGCGTACCCCTCCGCCGCCGCGGCGTCCGGACGGCGCCCGTTCCGGAGGCAGAGCCGGGTGTAGGTCTCCCGGAAGGAGGGAGACAGCCGGGCAGGGCCGTACCCCATGGACTCCAGGTACTCGGCGTCCACCTCGTCGTGATGCACCCGGCGGACCTCGTCGGGATGGAACCCTTCCCGCACAAGCCTCTGGAAGAGCCGGTCCCGGGCCTGGTGGAAGCGGGGCCCGGTATCCACCAGGGTGTCGTCGAAGTCCACGAGGATCAAATGCATGATGGAAACGGTCCTTCCAGGCGTAGTGGGCGGCAGGGGCTGCACGCTGTCGGACAAGGTCGCCGGACCTCGGGCGGCGCTCCACCCCCGGGGACGGGCTTCACCCCCGAAACCCGGAGCATGATCTTCCCCGTAGGACCCTGTGCGGAATCCTCCGGTCGGGATTCCTGAACCCTCATCGACATCAGAACAGTGGAGCGCACATGCGCATGAATCCAGTCCTGCTCCTGGTCGGGGCACTGCTGCTGCCGGCGGCGGATATGGCAGGTCAGGAGGATTCGGGGCCCATCCGGGGATTCGTCGGGGGCGGGTTCCTGGTCTCCTCCCCCGTGGGTGAGTTCGCCGACAATGTGGGAACCGGCTTCGGCCTGGCCGCCCATGGCCGCTATGCCTTCGACGAGATCGGTCTCTTCAGTCTCCGGGCCGACCTCGGATTCCTGAACTACGGAAACGAGACGATCCGGATCTGCGTGACGCAGCCCTGCCGGGTCACCGGGGATCTCACCACGTCGAACAACATCGTATTCGGTGGGATCGGACCCGAGCTGGGCGTGGGGAGCGGGGCGGTGAGGGCCTACACCAACGTGGGTGCCGGCTTCGCCTACTTCGGTACCACCTCCTCGGTGGAGGGGGCCAACAACCAGGGCGACCCCTTCGCCTCCTCCACCAACGCCGATGATGTGACCTTCGCGTGGACCGGTGGGGGCGGACTCCAGTTCCGGGTCTCCGGAGGGGCCACCCCGGTCTACGTGGACCTGGGCGCCCGCTACCACGGCAACGGCGAAGCCGAGTACCTCCGCAAGGGGGACATCGAGGACCGTCCGGATGGGACCGTCGTTACGAACCCCCGGCGCAGCGAGACCAACTTCTGGACCTTCCGCCTGGGGGTCTCGGTGGGGCTCCGTCCCGGAATGCGGGACGACAACCACTGGTAGGGTGCCCCTGCCGTCCCATCCCGCCATCCCCGCGCCCGGAACCCCACGCCATGATCATGGCAGCGGTCCGGCCGGGAATGGCCGGGGCGGAGTCCCCGGGAGGAGGTGGGCATGTTTGCAGTGGTCCAGTCGGCGGCCGTGCAGGGGGTGGAGAGCTGTAGCGTGCAGGTGGAGGTGGCGTTCTCCTCGGGACTCCCCTCGTTCACGGTGGTGGGGCTGGCGGAGGGCGCCGTGCGGGAGGGGCGGGAGCGGGTCATGGCCGCCCTGGCCCGGGTGGGGTCTCCGGTGCCCCCCCGGCGCGTCACGGTGAACCTGGCCCCCGCAGACCTCCGGAAGGAGGGGAGCGCCTTCGACCTCCCGGTGGCGCTGGGTCTTCTGGTGGCGGGGGAGGGGGCTCCCGCCGAGGCCTGTGCCGGGTGGGGATTCTTCGGCGAGCTGGGGCTGGATGGGGCGCTGCGCCCGGTGCGGGGCGTACTGGCCATGACCCTCGCCTGCCGGGATGCCGGGTTGAGGGGGGTGGTGGTCCCTGCCTCCAATGCCCGGGAAGCGGCGGTAGTGGGGGGGATGCGGGTCCTTGGTGCCGGCTCCCTCCACGAAGTGGTCCGTCACCTCCGGGGGGAATCGGAACTGGTGGAGGTGGCCCTGGACCCCCAGGCGCTCCTCCGGGAGGCCGGGTGCGGGGCGGAGGGCGGGGGAGAGGACGATCTGGCCGACGTCCGGGGCCACCCCGGAGTGAAGCGGGCGCTCGAGGTGGCCGCCGCCGGGGGGCACAACCTGCTTCTGAGTGGGCCGCCGGGCACAGGAAAGACCATGTTGGCCCGGCGGCTCCCCGGGATCCTCCCCCCCCTGGAGCTGGACGAGGCGGTGGAGGTCACCCGCATCCACTCCGTGGCCGGGATCCTCCCATCCGGGGGAGCCCTGGTGGCCAGACGCCCGTTCCGCGCCCCCCATCACACGCTGAGCGATGCCGGCCTGGCTGGAGGAGGCAACCCACCCCGACCGGGGGAGGCCAGCCTGGCCCACCGGGGGGTCCTGTTCCTGGACGAGCTCCCCGAATTCCGGCGGCACGTGCTGGAGGTCCTCCGCCAGCCGCTGGAGGAGGGGGCCCTGTCCATCAGTCGCTCCCGGCATGCCTTCCGCTTCCCGGCCCGCTTCATGCTTGTGGCTGCCATGAACCCCTGCCCCTGTGGCTATCTGGGGCACCCCTCCGACCGCTGTCGCTGCGAGCCGGGGCATGTGGAGCGGTACAGGAGCAGGGTGTCGGGGCCCCTCCTGGACCGCATCGATCTGAGGGTGGAGGTGCCTCCGCTCCCCATGGAGGCCCTCTCCGGTGGGGAGGGAGGGGAATCCACTGCCGAGGTTCGCCGCCGGGTGGCCTCCGCCCGGGTCCGACAGCGGAAGAGGGGGGTGGTCAATGGCGAGATGGGTGCTGCGGCCATCCGCCGGTGGGCGGAGCCGGACCCCCAGGGGCTCCGGCTCCTCACCGATGCCGTGGAGCGTCTCGGGCTTTCCCCCAGGGGGTACCACAGGATCCTCAGGATGGCCCGGACCATTGCGGACCTGGAGGGGGAGGGGCGGGTCCGGGGAGACCATGTGGCCGAGGCGGTCTGCTACCGGGGAGGGGGTGGGGCCGGCGGCTCCGGGGGATGAGCCAGTGGAACCACCTGCGGCGAGCCTGCGTCCGCCCCGGGGCCGGGGTGGGGCACCACCCGGACGGGCCATCCGTAGACCAACTCCAGGAGTTCCTCCCGGAGCACCTCTCCGGGTGTCCCCTGCGCCGCGCACCGGCCCCGGCCCAGGAGGACCAGGGCGTGGGCGTAGCGGGAGGCCAGGTTGAGGTTGTGGGTGACCAGCACCACGGTGACCTGGCAGTCGGCGGCCAGTGTCGCCAGAAGGTTGAAGATCCCCATCTCATGGCGGATATCCAGGGAGGTGGTGGGCTCGTCGAGGACCAGGGTGTCCGGCTCCTGGGCCAGCGCCCGGGCGATGCGCACACGCTGCATCTCGCCACCCGAAAGGGTGTCGAGGGACCGCCTCTCGAACCCCTCCACCCCGCATCGCTCCAGGGCGTTCTGGATGGCCTCCCGGTCCCGGCTTCCCTCGGAGCGCCAGGGTCCCAGGTGGGGATAGCGTCCCATCGCCACGTAATCCCTGACCTTGATGGGGAAGGCCAGTTCCTCCCCCTGCGGTACCACACCCACCCGACGGGCCATCTCGGGGCGGGGAACCGAAGCCACGGCACGCTCCTGCCAGAACACATCCCCCGTGGTGGGCTCCATCGCCCCCAGGAGGATGCGAAGCAGTGTGGATTTCCCCGATCCGTTGGGGCCGAGGATCGCAGTGATCCGCCCGGCGTGGAAGGCCAGGTCGATCCCCTCCAGCGCGGGGCCGGCCGCTCCGGGGTACCGGTGGCCCACCCCTCCCACCCGGAAGACCGGTGGGCGAGGGGGGGGGTGACCGGCATCCGGGTCCGGGGGAGGGTTGGTGCCACTCATGTGTCGCTCCGTCGCGGGCGTCGGGGTGGCATCGCTCATCGGCCGCTCCGGACCAGGAGGACCACGAAGATGGGCACCCCCACCAGGGCGGTCACCACCCCGGTGGGAAGCTCCACGGGGGAGGCGACCGTACGGGCCAGCGTGTCTGCCAGGAGGAGGAAGGTCCCCCCTCCCAGGACGCATGCCGGGAGGAGGAACCGGTGATCGCTTCCCCCGGTGAGGCGGAGGGCATGGGGAACGATGAGCCCCACAAACCCGATGATGCCGCTGGCGGCCACGGTAGCGGCCACCAGGAAGGAGGTGGCCAGGTATGCCACCCACTTCACCCTCTCCACCCGGACGCCCAGGTAGGTGGCCGTATCCTCTCCCAGCGCCAACAGGTTCAGGGGGCGGGCCAGGGCCGCCAGGAGCAGGGTCAGGGGAAGGAGGTAGGCGGCCAGAAGCCCCACCCCCCCCCAGGTCGCACCGGAGAGGCTCCCCATCATCCAGAAGATGGCAGACCGGAAGGACTCGGCGTCGGCGAGGCTCAGGGCCAGAAGGATGATGGCGTTGAAGAAGGCCCCCACCACCACCCCGGCGAGGATGAAGACCCGGGCATTCAGCGCCGGTCCCGTGGCCAGGGCGATCCGGAGTACCAGCGCCACGGCCATCAGCGCTCCGGCGAATGCGGCCAGCGGGAGGGACCAGGGGGCCACCATGGACCACCCCAGCAGGAGCGCCGCCACCGCCCCCACGGCGGCTCCACCGGAGACCCCCAGGATGTAGGGCTCCGCCAGGGGGTTCCTCAGGAGCGCCTGGAACACCGCTCCTGCCAGCCCCAGTCCCCCTCCCACCAGGATGGCCAGCACCGCCCGGGGGAGCCGGAGCTGGAGGACGATGGCCCGGGCGGTATCCTCCCCACCCCCCGCCAACACCTCCACCACGGTGGCGGGAGAGAGCCCCGAAGGACCGACCGCGAGGCTCGCGATGAAGGCCAGGACCAGAGCTACGGCCAGGAGCAGCAGCGAAACGGCGGGGGAGCGGGTCACGGATGGATACGCCCTGCCAGTGTCCGGGCTGCCTGAAGGACCCTGGCACCCGGACGATTGAAGAGCTCGGCCTCCACCACGATGAGGTTCCCCTCCCGGACCGCCCGGAGTTCCCGCCACCCCGGGGTCGTCCGGATCCACTCCAGGGGAGCCGTGTCCTCCTCGGACGCTCCGGGAAGCACCACCCAGTCCGGGTCCCGGTGGAGGATCTCCTCCAGGTTTACCTGGGGCCAGGGGGCGGAGGCATCCCAGAAGAGGTTCTCCCCCCCGGCAGCCTGGATGAGTTCGTGGAGATAGCTTCCCGGACCCACGGTCATGGGTGGATCGTTCCACACCAGGTAGAAGAGGGAGGGGGTGGCCTCTCCCCCGTGGGCCGCCTCCAGTGCCGCCAGCCCCAGATCCAGGGAGTCCACGAAGGCCTGCGCGGCCTGGCGGGCCTCCCCCCCCAGCAGCGTTCCCAGCTCCATGGTGACGGCACGGAGATCGTCCAGGGTGACGGTCCGTCCCCGGTACACGGGGATTCCCAGAGCCTCCAGCCGCTCCACCGTGCCCCGGAGGTCCTCGGTGGGGGTGGCCAGGACCAGGTCCGGGCGGAGCTCCAGGAGCGCCTCGAGGTTGGGGTCCAGCCCCCCGCCCAGCGCCGGAGCATCGGCGACCTCCGGGTCCCGGTCATAGCGGGTGCGGCCGACGATGCGGCGGCCGCCACCCAGCGCCACCACCATCTCGGTCATGCTTGGGACCAGGGAGATGATACGGGACGGCAGGGCCTCCACGGGCGGATGCCCACCCCCGGCGTCCTCCAGGGCGATGCCGTCCGTACGCGGATCTCCGGAGCCGCTTCCGCAGCCCAGGAGGAGGATCGTGATGAGGAGGGGGTGGAGGCGCAGCCCCCGGAGCCCCGGATGGGTCCACACGGCGGGATGCCGTTGTTCCTTCCCGCTGGGCCATGGGACGGGGCGGTCCCCGGGGACCGTGCGCAGAACCCCGTCCCCCCTGCGAAGGACGTGATGAGGTCGACGAACCGGAGCCGGTCTCCTGACTCGAGGCAGCCGACGCTCACCTTCCCAGGGTCGCCCCCAGTGGTCTTCCGAGCGGGCCTCACCGGAACCTGTGTTCCGGGCCTCTCACAGTGGCGGGGCCGCGCCGGACTTGCACCGGACTTCCGGGAGGCTCCGTTCGTTGTTGAACCTGAACGCTATCGGAGGAGGGCACGGGGGGCAACGCCCCGGGACCCCCGACGGGCCGCCATCCGGGGGGGCACGGCTCCCGGTTCCCGGGGTTTCCCCCGGATCCACGTGGCGCACGGCCCGCGGGATGGCGAAGTTCCCCCATGCCCCTCCCCATCCCTGCACCCTTCGCAATGACGCCGATCCCCGCCTCCATCCTCCTGCTTCAGGTCCCGGCTCCTTCCCAGGTGGGGCCCCGGATCGTTGATGCCGCCCGGGAGATGGTGGCAAATGCCCTGGGGACCGGCGACTTCTGGGTGAAGTTGATCCTGACGTTGCTCCTCCTTGTGGCGCTCTGGGCCACCCGGAGGGTGGTCCTGCGGGTGGTTGAGCCCCGGGTGGACGATCCCCGCACCCGCTACCAGTGGACCAAGGTCACCTCCTACATCGTGTCCACGGTGGGATTCCTCACCGTGGGGGCCGTCTGGCTCAGCGGACTGCGCTCCATCGGGACCTTCCTGGGACTCCTTTCGGCAGGGCTCGCCATCGCCCTGAAGGACGTGGTGGCGGACCTGGCCGCCTGGGTGTTCATCGTCTTCCGGCGTCCCTTCGAGGTGGGGGATCGGATCCAGATCGGCGCGAATGCGGGGGACGTTGTGGATCTCACCCTCTTCCAGTTCACCATCCTGGAGATCGGGAACTGGGTGGAGGCGGACCAGAGCACGGGACGGATCATCCATGTTCCGAATGCCCTGGTCTTCACCCAGCCGCTGGCCAACTACACGGCCGAATTCCAGTACATCTGGAACGAGATCGGGATCACGGTGACCTTCGAGAGCGACTGGCGTAGGGCTGCCGAGGTCCTGCGGGAGGTGGCCGCCCGGGGAGCGGGGGGGCACGCTGCGGAGGCGGAGGCGCAACTTCGCCGGGCCACCCGGAAGTTCTTCATCCGCTACTCGCACCTGACCCCTGTGGTCTACACCGAGATCCGCCCCAACGGGGTGCTCCTCACCCTCCGGTATCTCTGCCCTGCCCGGGCGAGGCGGGGTACGGCCGCCGAGTTGAACGAGATGATCCTGGAGGCGTTCGGGGGGGAGGCGGCGGTCCAGATCGCCTACCCCACCTCCAGGCTGTTCCGGAACAACGAGGAGGGGAAGCCCGCTCTCCGACCGGAGGGATTCGAGCCGCCTCCCGGGCAGGAGCCCCGGTCCGGGGGAGGGGAGGGGGAGGACGGCCACGGCCTCTGACCCGCTCCCTGGCTTCCAGCCTCGCAGGGGAGGAGCCGGGGGCTCGGGACCGGCCTTCCTCCCCGGAATGGGAGCGATCCACCGCCCCTGCCGCCCTCGCTTGTTCGGAACCCCTCCCCCGTCCTATGTTTCCGCCCCCGGAGGGCCCGGGGAGCGGTGGGGCCGGGCCCCACCAGCCGAGGACGATGGGAGGGCTCGTTTCCCGCCAGGAGGAAGGGATCGCCTTGCACTACCTGGACTATGCCGCCACATCGGCCGTGCGCCCGGCCTCGGTTGTCGAGGCCGTCTCGGCGTTCCTCACCGGGTGTGGTGCGTCCCCTGGCAGGGGAGGGTACTCGCGGTCGGTGGAGTCGGGTCGGGTCGCCTTTCGATGTCGTCGCTCCCTTGCCCGGCTTCTGGGCTTTCCAGGAGATCCGGGACGCCTGGCGATGATGTTCAACGCCACCCACGCCCTGAATACAGCCCTCGGCGGAGTCCTCCGCTCCGGCGATGTGGTGGTTCTCTCCGATTACGATCACAATGCAGTCCTCCGACCGGTGCACATGCTGGAGCGTACCCGGGGCGTGGAGGTTCGTCGCCTTGAGGGGGACCCCTCGGGAGCCCTCGATCTGGAGTCGGCCCGGAAGGCGCTGGACGGGGCGCGGCTCCTGGTGGTCAACCACGTGTCCAACGTCCTTGGCACGGTCCTCCCCCTCCGGGAGTTGGCTCACCTGGCCCATGAGGCCGGGGCTCTCGTCCTGGTGGACGCTGCCCAGTCCGCCGGGCATATCCCGGTGGATCTGGCGGCGGATGGCGCGGACCTTGTGGCCATCACCGGCCACAAGGGATTGCTGGGGCCCCAGGGCACCGGCGGCCTCTGGGTCCGGGAGGGGGTGGATGTGCAACCACTCCTCTGCGGCGGCACCGGCGGAAACTCCGCCCTGCGGGACATGCCGGTCTCCATGCCGGACCACCTGGAGGCCGGGACGCCCAACGCTCCGGGGATCGCCGGCCTCCTGGCGGGTGTCGAGCATGTCCTCTCGGAAGGGGTGGAGGTGATCCACGCCCGGGAGGCCCTCCTGAAGGAACGCCTTCTGGCGGGACTGTCGGGGATCCGGGGAGTCCGCATCCTCTCGCCCCCGGCTCCGGAGGGTGCGGCCGTGGTGACGCTGGTGACCACCTGGACCGATCCAGCCACACTGGCCAACGAACTGGACCGCCGATACGGGATCCAGACCCGTCCCGGCCTCCACTGCGCCCCCGAGGTCCACCGGATCCTGGGGACCTCCGAAACCGGCGCCCTCCGCCTCTCCCTGGGATGGGCCTCCACGGAGGAGGACGTGGACCGCACCGTGGATGCTCTACTCGCCCTCGCCGGCTCCCCCAGTATTCCGGTGGGCGCCTGACTCCGGCCGCACGAGTTGCCATGCGAATCTTCATCGCCGTGAACCTCCCGGAGACGGAACGCCTGAGGATCCACGAGGCGATGGCGCCCCTTCGCGAGGCGGGCCTCCCCGTTCGCTGGACGCCTCCCGAGGCGTACCACCTCACCCTCAAGTTCCTGGGGGAGGTGCGGCCGGACCTGGCGGCGCGGCTGCCGGCTGCCCTGGATCGGGTGGCAGGAGCCACGTTCCCCTTCGGGGTGGCAATCAGCGGGGTGGGGGCATTTCCCACCATCCGTCGACCCCAGGTGATCTGGCTGGGGGTGGAACCATCTCCAGCCCTCCGCTGTCTCAAGCAGGACCTGGAGTGGGCGCTGGCCGATCATGGGTTCGAGCGGGAGACCCGGGCGTTCCATCCCCACATCACCCTGGGGCGAACCCGGGATGTGGACGGCGCAGGAGCCTTCCGTGGGCTCGATGATCTGGCCGCCACCCTGGACTTCTCCGGACAGATGGAGGTCGGGAGCGTGGACCTGATGCGCAGTCAGATGGGTCGGCAGGGGAGTCGATACACCGCCCTCCATTCCAGCCTTCTGCACCCGTCAGGCGGCCGGAAGTAGCGTCGTGGGATGTCTTCGGAGGATCGTCCTCGCCCTGCTTCTGCTGGGGGCGGGATGGGTGGGCTGGCGTTGGGGGGGAAGCGTCTTCCCGGAGTTGGAGTCCACCGTCGCCGGCTGGGTGGCAGGAATCCAGGAGCGGGGCGGGGACGAGGGGGAGCCCGATGCCGCCATGGGGGATGAGGTGGCGCTGCGGCTGGAGCGCTTCCTCAGCGGCCAGGAGGGCGACTCCCTCGTTCTCCAGGGGGTGGAGGTCTCCAGCGTACTGGAATTCAGCACGGGCGGACTCCTCCCTCCCGGATTCGACCGTCCCAGGATCCGCTTCGAGGATGGTGTGGCGGTCCTCTCCCTCCGGGCAGCCATGTCCCGGTTGCCCTCCTTCCCGGAGCTGGAGGGGGTCATGGAGGTCCTTCCCGATACGGTTCCGCTTGAGCTTCGGGGGCGGATCCAGGCGTTCCCGGGGGGCACCTCCATGAAGGTGGAGTCCATCGAGGCCGCCCGGATCCCGCTTCCCCGGAGGATGTACCCCTCCATCCTGGAGGCGCTGGGGCGCCGGGATCAACCTGGACTCCTCCCCGAGGCCGTGGAGGTTCCGCTTCCTCGGGGCGTGCAGGGCGTCTACATTCCCGGCGACAGGCTGGTGCTGCTGGGCCGTCGCTGACCGGCGGCTCCTCCGCTCCGTCTCCCCTCTCCCCGTCCCGCGGTCCAACGGATCCAGGCCCCATGGCGAAGATCCTCGTCGTCGACGACGAAGCCTCCATTCGCGAGGCCCTCCGGCAGCTCTTCGAATACGAACACCACGAGGTGAGTCTGGCGGGGCAGGCGGCCGAGGCCATGGACCGCCTCCGCAACGTGCATCCGGACATCATCTTCCTGGATGTGAAGCTGCCGGGTATGAACGGTCTGGAACTGCTGGGGCGGATCAAGGAGGAGGACCCCTCCGCCATGGTGGTCATGATCTCCGGACATGGCACCATCGACACGGCGGTGGAGGCCACCCGGCGAGGAGCCTACGACTTCCTGGAGAAGCCGCTGGACTCCGATCGCCTCCTGGTCACCCTGCGGAATGTCCTGGCGCTGAAGGGGCTCTCCGCCAGCGTGGAGCGCCTTCAGAGCCAGGTGGAGAGCCGCTACGAGATCGTGGGAGGGTCCTTCCAGATCCGGCAGGTGTTGGAGCGGATCGAAAAGGTGGCCCCCACCGAGGCCCGGGTCCTGGTGACCGGCGAGAACGGCACGGGGAAGGAGTTGGTGGCCCGGGCCGTCCATCGTCTCTCCCCCCGGAAGGATGAGCCCTTCGTGGAGGTGAACTGCGCCGCCATCCCCTCGGAGCTCATCGAGTCCGAACTCTTCGGCCACATCAAGGGGTCCTTCACCGGCGCCGTGTCGGATCGGGCGGGGAAGTTCGAGCAGGCGGATGGGGGCACCCTCTTCCTGGACGAGATCGGAGACATGTCGCTGGCCGCCCAGGCGAAGGTCCTCCGGGCCCTGGAGGAAGGGGTGGTGAGCCGGGTGGGGGGAACCAAGCCGGTGCGGGTGGATGTCCGGGTGGTGGCGGCCACCAACAAGAAGCTGGAGGAGGAGATCGGGGCAGGAGCCTTCCGGGAAGACCTCTTCTATCGCTTGAACGTGGTCCCCATCGTTCTTCCACCACTACGTGAGCGGAGGGAAGATATACCAATGCTGGTCAAGCACTTCACCGATCGCACCGCACGTGCTGACGGACTTCCCCCCCGGAGCTTCTCGCCGGAGGCGGTGGCCAGGCTGCAGGACCTTCCCTGGCCGGGGAACGTCCGGGAACTCCGCAACACGGTGGAGCGACTCCTGATCCTCTCTTCCTCGGATCCCATCCGGCGGGAGGATGTGGATCAGCTCGTGACGGGGCGTCCGGAGGGGCTGGGGCTGGGCTCCGAACTCCTCTCCACCGCCACATTCAATGAGTTCAAGGATCGGGCCGAGCGGGCCTACATCCTCCAGAAGCTGAGGGAGCACGACTGGAACGTGTCGGAGACCGCCAGGGCGGTAGACATGCCCCGGTCGAACCTCTACAAGAAGATCGAGAAGTACGAACTGGTCCGGGAGGACTGAGGCGTCATGGCAGAGCGATTCCTGAACTTCATCGGTGGCCGCTGGGTGGAGCCCTCCACGGGAGACTGGTTCGAAAACCGGAATCCAGCCCGGCATGACGACCTCATTGGGATGTTTCCCCGGTCCGGACGGGACGACGTGGACGCCGCGGTGCGCTCTGCCTCCGCCGGGTTCGAGCTCTGGCGGCGCACACCGGCACCGGCCAGGGGAGACGTCCTGCGGAGGGCAGGGGAACTCCTCTCCGCCCGGAAGGAGGAGATCGCCCGGATCGCCACCCGGGAGATGGGGAAGGTGCTGGATGAGACCCGGGGGGACGTCCAGGAGGGGATCGACACGGCGTGGTACGCCGCCACCGAGGGGCGCCGGCTCTTCGGGCACACCGTCCCCTCGGAGCTGGCGGACAAGTGGGCCATGAGCTGGCGCCGCCCCATCGGGGTGGCCGGGATCATCACCCCCTTCAACTTCCCCCTGGCCATCCCCACCTGGAAGATCTTCCCGGCGCTGGTCTGCGGGAACTCCGTGGTATTCAAGCCCGCCGAGGATGTGCCCCACACCGGCCACGTCTTCGTGGAGATCCTCCTGGAGGCGGGCGTCCCTCCCGAGGTGATCCAGCTGGTCCACGGCACCGGTGAGGAGGTGGGGGCCCCCCTGGTGGAGCATCCGGATGTTTCCGTGATCTCCTTCACCGGCTCCACCGCCACCGGGAGCCGGGTGGGGGAGACCTGCGGCCGCATGCACAAGCGCCTCTCCCTGGAGATGGGGGGGAAGAATGCCCAGATCGTCATGGAGGACGCGGACCTGGAGTTGGCGCTGGAGGGGGTCCTCTGGGGGGCCTTTGGAACCACGGGGCAGCGGTGTACCGCCACGTCCAGACTCCTGATCCACGAGGCCGTTGAAGAGGAATTCCTCCGGGAGCTGGTGGCCCGGGCGAATCAGCTCCGCCTCGGGGACGGGCTCAAGCCGGAGACCCAGGTGGGGCCCATGATCCACGAGAGGGCGGTGGCGAAGGTGGAGCACTACACCGGGATCGCCCGATCGGAGGGGGAGATCCTGTGCGGTGGGGAGCGGGCCACCGGCGACCACCTGGACGGTGGGTGCTTCTATCGCCCCACCGTGGTCAGGGGGGTTCGCCCTGGGAGCCGGCTGGCCACCGAGGAGATCTTCGGACCGCTGCTGAGCGTGATCACCATCCGGGACCTGCCGGAGGCCATCCGCGTGAACAACGAAGTCCGCTACGGGCTCTCCAGCAGCCTCTACACGCAGAACGTGCAGTCGGCCTTCCGGGCCTTCCAGGAGCTGGACAACGGGATCACCTACATCAATGCCCCCACCATCGGGGCCGAGGCGCACCTCCCCTTCGGCGGGGTGAAGCAGACGGGCAACGGGCACCGGGAAGGGGGTTGGGAGGTCTACGAGTTCTACTCTGAGACGAAGGTGGGGTACGTGGACTACTCGGGCCGGTTGCAGCGGGCCCAGATCGACAACTACTGAGGGAACGGCCCCCTCCGACGCCGTGTACGGAAGGCGGTGCCGGTCGGCCGGCCTGGAACCGACGCAGAACAGGGGGATGGCTTGGAGACGCAGCCGGGAGTGGAGGGTGGAGAGGGGCAGGAGGTGGAGGGCGACGCCACCGGCGGCGGCGAGCCGGGGGCGGAGCCGGCGTCCAGGCGCCGGGATGAGTCGGTCTTGTCGATCCTCTGGGACTGGACCCGGTCCCTGGCGGTGGCCTTCCTCCTCTTCCTCCTCATCCGGGCCTTCGTGGTGGAGGCCTTCAAGATCCCCACCTCCTCCATGGAGAACACCCTCCTGGTGGGAGATTTCCTCCTGGTGAACAAGGCGGTGTATGGGGCCGAGATCCCGGGCACCAGCATCACCCTTCCCGCCTTCACGGAGCCGGACCGCGGGGACGTGGTGGTCTTCAATCCCCCCCACGACCCGGTGAAGAACTACGTGAAGCGCCTGGTAGGAATGCCCGGGGACACCCTGGAGATGCGGGGCAAGCAGCTCTACCTGAACGGGGTGGCCCTGGACGAACCCTACGCCCGCTACGTGGACCGGGAGGGGGATGCAGTCCATCCCGGGATGGCGTGGCAGGAGTCCCACCTCGTGGCATCCAACCGCCGTCGGGGCTATCGTCCCTCCAGGGACAGTTGGGGACCCATTGAGGTCCCGGAGGATCGCTTCTTCGTGCTCGGGGACAACCGGGACAACAGCGAGGACTCCCGGTACTGGGGTTTCGTGGACCGGAGTTCCATCCGTGGGCGTCCGTGGTTCGTCTACTATTCCTTCGATCCCGCACGGATCCGTGGGCTTCCCTGGGTGCGTGACATCCGCTGGGAGCGCATCGGTGGCCTGATCCGCTAGGCGGGTCTCCCTTCCTCCAGTCTGGCTGTTTTTGGGGGGGGACGGTTGCGGTTCCCCCATCCCCCCCCGCATGATGAACTCCCGGATGGGGATCGACCCATCCGAGATGTTTCATCCGGCGCTGCGGACAAGGTCCCCCTCCGCTCGCAGTGGCCACCGATCCAGTAGAGCGCCGCCCATGTTCCGGATGGATCCCCCAGCCATTCCTGAAGCAACCTGCCCGGGCCCGCCTTCCCGCTCCCTGCACCCCCGGTGGTGCCCATGAGCGTTCTCCGTGGACGGACCGCCTTCCGGGAGGGATCCCTGGATCAGTACCTGAAGGAGATTTCCCAGTACCCCCTCATCGATCGGGATGAGGAGGTCCGCCTGGCCCAGGGGATCCGGGCCGGGGAGGGAGAGGCGCTGGACAAACTGGTCCGCTCCAACCTCCGTTTCGTGGTGTCGGTGGCGAAGAAGTACCAGAACCAGGGGGTTCCCCTCTCCGACCTGATCAACGAGGGGAACCTGGGGCTCATCCGGGCTGCCCACAAATTCGACGAGACGAAGGGGATCAAGTTCATCTCCTACGCCGTCTGGTGGATCCGCCAGGCCATCCTGCAGGCGCTGGCGGAGCAGAGCCGGATCGTCCGGGTCCCGCTGAACCGGGCAGGGGCACTCCACCGCATTGGCCGACGCAGCTCCTCACTCCTCCAGGAGCTGGGGCGGGAGCCCACGGTGGAGGAGATCGCCGACGACCTGGACATCACCGAGGACGAAGTCCAGCGCACCCTGGCCATCTCCCAGTCGCACCTCTCCCTGGATGCTCCCATGACCCCGGGGGAGGACAATCGCCTTCTGGACTACCTGCCGGACCAGTACTCCCCCGGTCCCGAGGACGAGACCTACGATCACGCCCTCAAGAACACCGTCGAAGAGGCCCTCTCCTCCCTGAAGGAGCGGGAGTCGAAGATCCTCCGGCTCTATTTCGGCCTGGACGACCAGGAGCCCATGACGCTGGAGGAGATCGGCTCGCTGATGGGGATCACCCGGGAGCGGGTGCGGCAGATCAAGGAGAAGGCGTTGCAGCGTCTCCGGCATGCCTCCCGGGCCCGCTTCCTGGAGACCTTCGTTACATAGCGGGCAGACCCCCCGTCCGCCGGTCACCGCACCGGCGGCGGCGCCCCTCCCGGCCCACTGGTTTCCAGCCCCGGCCCCGTCCGGGGGAAGTTGTTCTGCTGCCTTGACACCCCTGCCTCCCGCGGGTAGACTTGAAAGCTCTGTAGGCATGGCGCCCCACGGGTTGAAAAGGTCATGAAGACGTACACGCCGAAAGAACACGAGATCGAGCATGCCTGGTGGGTCGTCGACGCCGAGGGGAAGACCCTGGGCAGGCTGGCCACCGAGGTTGCCCGCATCCTTCGCGGGAAGCACAAGCCCATGTACACGCCCCATCTGGATACGGGCGACAACGTGGTGGTGCTGAACGCCTCCAAGATCCAGCTCACCGGCAACAAGGCGGACCAGAAGACATACTTCCGCCACACCGGCTACATGGGTCACGAGAAGCACATCCCCTACCGCCGCATGCTGGAGGGTCATCCGGAGCGGGTGATCGAGCTGGCGGTGAAGGGAATGCTCCCCAAGGGGGCCCTGGGCCGTGCCATGAGAAAGAAGCTGCGGGTGTATCAGGGAACTGAGCACCCCCATCACGGGCAGAAGCCCGTCCCCCTCGAGCTGTGAGTCCGAACGGTTCCATGGCCGTAGATCTTTCCGCGCAGCAGCAGACCGTTGGACGGCGCAAGACGGCCGTCGCACGGATCCTTCTCCGCCCCGGAACCGGGAAGCTGACCATCAATGGTCGCTCTCTCGAGGACTACTTCCCGAGGATGCTTCACCAGAAGCGGATCCTGGAGGCCCTCTCGGTGGCAGGGGTGGAAGGGCAGTTTGACGTCCGGGCTCGCGTCACCGGCGGCGGTCTCACCGGTCAGGCCGACGCGGTCCGCCTCGGTCTGGCCCGGGCCCTCGTCCTGAACGACGAGGAGGTCCGGTCGCCCATGAGGAGGGGAGGTCTGCTCACGCGGGACCCCCGGAAGGTGGAGAGAAAGAAGCCCGGTCGCCCGAAGGCCCGGAAGCGGTTCCAGTTCAGCAAGCGGTGAT
>CAYQVI010000002.1:0-51386 GCA_964420725.1 uncultured Gemmatimonadaceae bacterium
ACCATGATGTCCCGCCCAGGCACCGGGATCAGCCCCCCGTTGTGGGACACACAGTTCTCGGTCTCGGTCTGGGCAGCGGGCATCTTCTGGTAGGCCCGCTGATCAAAGCGTCCCCCATCGATGCGGAGGATGGTGTTCCCCCCCAGGTGGAGGGGGTCGGTGACCCGGCACCGCGGTGCCGTCCCTCCCCCCCACTCGTCGGTGAAGACCACGGCCGTGGCTTCATTGTTGAAGATCGCCGTGTGCCAGAGGGAGAAGTTCTCGTCGGAGAGGGCATCCATCCGCCGGGGGTTCTCCGGGTCGGAGATGTCCAGGAGGATTCCGTAGCTCCCGCAGGACCCCGCCATCAGGCTGAAGGCCGGATAGGAGGTGAGGTCGTGGCACCCGGAGGGTCCGCCCCGACGGCCGAAGGGAGCCAGCCCCTCGAACATCCGACTGTAGCCCACCACCTCCGATGCCGTGGGGTCGGAGAGGGGCACCCGGATGATGTCCACCCGGAACTGTGCCGTGTTGGGATTCTCCTCCACGGTGCCGGAGGTGCACTCGGCCATCTCCGTGGAATCCCGCACGCTGGAGGAACCACCCACGTAGAGGTAGATCACCCCCGGGTCCGACGGGTGGGGCACGATGGTGTGGGTGTGGGAGCCCCGGCAGGTCTGGATGTTCTTGATCAGGCGGGGGTTCCGGGGGTCCGCTACGTCGAAGATCCGGACGCCCCGGGCCCGGTCCGCTCCATCCTCCACCCCCTGCATGCCGCAGTCCACCCGGGATCGGGGGCTCTCTGCGGAGATGAAGAGGAGGTTCCCGTAGATGGAGGGATCGCCCTGGTCGGTGGCGCAGGGCACCACGCTCAGGAGCTCCGGACGGGTGGGGTCCGCCACATCCCAGATCTGGAAGCCGCTGAAGTTCCCCTGGAAGACCCGGGTCCCCTGGAAGGCCAGATCGGAGTTGATGTACGCCAGTCCCCGGGCCGAGTCGAAGGCCGGGGGCTTGGGCGTGTAGGACACCAGGCGCATGTGGAGGAGCGCCTGCCCTGCCGTGTTCCCCGCTCCAGCCGACAGTCCCACCCGTGGGTCGTCCATGGTGGAGGTGGCGTCCTGGGCCACCAGGGCAGCGGGAGAGAGGGCGGCGGCCACCATCACTGCTCTGGTGCTCCAGCGACGGGCATTCCGGGAACCGTTACCGGAGAGGAACCGGGGGCTTCGCATCATCGGGAGGAACTCCGTGGGGTTGGGTCTTCGTCATACAGGATCCGCTCCATCACCGCGATCTCGTCCAACTGGTCGGCGGAGACATCGGTGACGAAGCGAAAGAGGTCAGGGTCCTGGGCCGACCCGGGGCTGGCGAACAGGTCGTCCACCATCCGGATGGCTCCCAGGTGGTGCTCGATCATGAGGTTCAGGAAAAGCCGGTCGAAGGTCTCGCCCCCTGCCCGGGAGAGGCGCTCCATGTCCTGCGGGGACACCATTCCCGGCATCTGCATGGAGTGCATCTGCCCCTCGTCCGGCACCACCTGCCCCCGGTCCCTGAGCCACCCCGACATCAGGGCCATCTCATCCCGCTGGGAGATGTCGATGCGCTGGGCCAGGGCCTTGATCCGGGGACCGGAATCCCGGGTGGCGGCCATCTCGGACATGGTCACCGCCTGGGCGTGATGCCCCATCATCATCTGCATGAAGATGACGTCGTCCACGGTGTAGCCTGGTCCGGCGTGGGCCGGGAGCATGTGGTGGTGGGCGTGCTCAGAGGCGGCGGGCCCCATAGAGACCATGGGGCCCGTGGGGTGGACATGCCCGCCCTGCGCGGCGGAGCCGGCCCCGGGATCCGGAGCGGGCTCCCCCCGGGAGGCGGCGCACCCCGACAGGATCAGGGCGCCGAGAAGGACGGTGCCCTGGAGGGTTCGGATCATTGGATCATCGGGGATCACCCCGTGGATGGAGAGACACTCGGTTCGGCCGTGCCTGCCCTGGTCGGTACACCACAGATGAAGGAAAGGTAGGTTGAGGGCCATCGGCACGCCAAGGAGGGAGGGCGCGCCCCGGGGGATGGATCCCAGGGGTGCGCCGGAGAGTCCGGCGCACCCCCCCTCCCCGTCCCGCCCCGCTCACCCCCCCTGCTGCGCCTTCCAGGCCCCGTAGCGCTGCCGGAGGGTCAGCACCGGGTTGCCGTTCTCGTGGGGCTGGATGTTCTCGTCGTGGACATCGATGAAGAGGGCGTAGTCGCCATCGTTGAAGCTCGTCCCCTCGGGATCGCCGGGGTCGGCGGCCAGGATGTAGGCCACATGGGCGTTCCGGCCATTGCAGGGGGCATCGGGCACCGGCTCGGTCTCGCAGGTGCAGCGGACATCTCCCCCCGCCTCGTCGGCCCCTTCCATGGCGGCCATCACCCGGTCCTCCAGCGAGCCCTCGGCGGTCATGAACCGCTGCACCGCATCATAGACCACCCGGTCGGAGGCCAGGATGTTGCCCTGGATGGAGAAGTAGATCTCCTCGTGGGGGATCCGCCCCTGCACCGACAGGGAGGCGGCGCCGTTCCCGCTCCCGGAGAAGCCGGCCATCCGCCCCTGGAGGTCCACCATGGCGAACTGGCGGCGCTGGAAGTCGGGATCGGAGGAGAGCATCCGGAGGATCTCGGCGGGATCCGTCCCCTTCTTCATCTCGGCGTAGATGAGCCGCTGGTTCTCCCGGGTGCGGTCCACACCCGCCTGGGCGGCTGCCACCCCCACCCCCGGGATCACGATGGCCTGTACATCCATGAGCCCCTTTGCCGGGAAGGTGAGGAGCCGGCCCTGGGGAACACAGGTGGCGGAGGCGATGACGATTCGGCCGGTGCGACCGTCCACCGCGATCACCGACCAGGTGGCGGAGGCCTTTGCCGGGACCAGCGCTGCCAGGAGGAGCGACAGGGTCAGGACCACACCGGCCAGGCGGAAGGGGGATGGGTTCATGGCGCAGGCGTCTCCGCGGGAACGGGGTTGGAGCTTCACGAGACCGGACGTCCCTTCGGCTGGAGCTTCACCGACCAGATGCCGGAGTTGGTGTCGGACATGAAGATGTGACCCTTGTGGGGCATGGCGCTCCACACCATGGGGGCGTTCGAGACGTACCCGGTGGGGTCGTAGGGCTTGAAGACCGCGATCTCCCGCCCCTGGGTGTAGAGGTTCCCCTTCAGCTCACCGGAGACATCCACCACCCGGAGGCCCCCTTCGTAGTATCCCTGGTAGAGCACGTCGTCTTCCACCCAGATGTTGTGGGCCCCGTACTCCTTCACCTCGTAGCGGGCCACCATCTCCGGCGACTCCGGATCGGTGAAGTCCACCACCTGGATGTAGCCCGCCGTGGCCACGGGGAAGCCCCCTTCCCCGGTGACGGGATCGTAGCGGTCCTGGTAGGAGCCGGGGTTGCTGGGGCCCGCCCAGGCGTAGCCCCGGCGATTCATGATCTCGTCCCCGATGAACAGGTAGAAGCGATCCACCGACTGCGACCGGTAGGGGAAGACGGCGTGGGTGGCTCCACTGGGCACTGGGTAGGCGTTGATGAAGACCGGATTCTCCGGGGTTCCTCCCCAGCGGCCGTTCCCCACATCGTAGGCCACGACCCCGCACTCCCACTGGGCGGAATAGGCCACCCCGTCATGGACCCACACATCGTGGATCCGGCAGTCCCCGTGCTGCACCTCCCCCACCGCCCTGGGATTCCGGAGGTCCCGGACATCCACGATGATGTACTTCTCCCCGTTGGCCAGGACGTAGACGTAGTCGTTGGTGGGAAAGGCGTTGTGCACCCCCCCGCTGGGCCCGTCGGTGAAGTCCGCAGCCACCACCGGGTGGGCGGGGTCCGCCATGTCCAGGAGGATCAAGCCGTTGTTCCGGTCCGAGGCCCCCTCCCGGGTGAGGGTGGCATACCGGGCATCGGGAGAGACCTTCATGTCGTTGATGGTCCGGGCGTTCACCAGGATGGAGTCGGTGACCACCATGTTGGAGGGGTCGGTGACGTCCCAGACATATGCCCACCCCCCGGAGACCTTGGCCCCGGTCACCGCGTAGTCCCGGCCATCCACCCCCTCGAAGACCCACAGATCGGTGGTGCGGATGTGGTCCCGTCGTCCCTGCCCCACGAAGTCCACCGTCTGCACCACGTCCCGGGGAACCGCCCGGAAGCTGGCGGTGGAGGTGAGGGGGCCGGCCGCCGCCACCACGGTGAAGAGCCCCGGCACATCCGCCACCACCTTCCCCCCCTGGATCTGACCGGGGGCGGCAGGGGCCATGATGCTGTCGTCGGGGAGGTAGGCCAGCGCCCAGGTCACCGGCACGTCGGCCAGCGGTCGCCCGGCCCCGTCCCGGACCGTGGCGGTCCAGGTGAGGACATCCCCGGTGCGGGCCTCGGTATCCCCCCCGGAGAGTTCCAGGGTGGCTCCCTCCGGAAGCGCCTCCACCCGGTAGACCACGCTGGTGGATACCCCCTCCACGCTGGCGGTGAGGGTCACCTGCCCCGGGGCCCTGGCCCGGACGTCGCCGAAGTCGTCCACCACCGCAACGGAGGGATCCGAGGAGCGCCAGTTGGCCCGGGGGTGGGAGCGCTCAGAGCCGTCGCCGTGGAACGCCCGGACCCGGTGACGGTGCAGGGTCCCCACGAAGAGCCGCTCTCCCGTCCCCTCCACGGCCACGCTGGAGACCGGGGGCCACCCCACCCTCACCGGGATGGTCAGACGCAGGGGCTCCACCCCGCTGCCCGGAGGCACCACCAGGGTTGCGAAAACCTCGAAGTTACCTGCTGACAACGCTTTGACCGAACCATCCTCAATCTCCACATCACCCCTGGGCCCTACGATCCGCACCGGAACGTCCACCACGGCACCCGCGGCATCCCGGGCCGTCACCCGCAGCGAGCGGCTCTCCCCCACCACCAGATCCACCTGCTCCGGTTCAGCCTGGAGACGGACGACCCGGGCGGCCTCCGGGGTGGCGGCCTGCTGTGCGCCCCCGGGAGCCGCCAGGAGCAGGAGAACGAGGGCGAGGGCGAGGGGAGCGGAGCGGCGAAGCGGTTCGGGCATCGGCATGGGTCTTCCGGGGCCGGGAGTGATGCAGGGTGACCAGTGCAATCTGTGACCGGAGCCTCTGCAGGGCCAGCAGATTCTGCCCCACCTGCCCTCCCGGTGGACCCTGAGGCACTCACGAAGGTACCCGTACCCTCCCACCCCCTTCCCTCCTTCTGGAGATCGTCATGCACTTCCTCGTCACCGGGGCCACCGGCTACATCGGAGGGCGGCTGGTGGGTCGGCTCCTGGGGCGGGGCCACAGGGTGAGGGTCCTGGTGCGGGATGCCAGTCGGGTGCAGGGGAGGGAGTGGGCCGACCAGGTGGAGGTGGTGGAGGGAGACCTCCTGGACCGGGGGTCGCTGGAGGGGGTGGGAGAGGGTGTGGACGGCGCCTTCTACCTGGTCCACTCCATGGCCTCGGGGGAGGATTTCGCCGCCCAGGACCGGGCCGCCGCCCTGAATTTCGTGGACGCGCTGCAGGGAGTGCCCCATGTGGTCTACCTTGGGGGGATCGTGCCGGACCAGGCTCCCGGCGAGGGGATCCGCTCGGCCCACCTCTCCAGCCGGGTGGAGGTGGGGGAGCTCCTCCGGAAGGGGCTCCCCACCACCGAGTTCCGGGCTGGCCCCATCATCGGCTCCGGTTCCGCTTCGTTCGAGATGGTCCGCTACCTCACCGAGCGGCTCCCGGTGATGACGGCACCCCGGTGGATCCTGAACCCGGTGCGCCCGGTGGCGGTCCGGGACGTCCTCTCCTACCTCTTCCTGGCGGGGGAGCGGGGAGAGGCGCTGGGGACGCTGGACATCGGGAGTGAGGCCATCACCTTCCGGGGGATGATGACCCAGTACGCACGGGTCCGGGGACTCCGCCGACTGATCATCCCGGTACCGGTCCTGGCTCCCGGGCTGGCCGGTCGTTGGGTGGGACTGGTGACCCCCATCCCCAACTCCATGGCCGTTCCCCTGGTGGAAGGGGTGCTGCAGCCGGTGGTGGGGGACACCCGGGCCGCCCGGGAGGCCTTCCCCGAGGTGGAGCCCCTCTCATACACGACGGCGGTGGACCTGGCCCTCACCCGGATCCGGGATGGACAGGTGGCCACCCGCTGGAGCGGCGCCCTGGGCGGTCGGGACACCTATTCCTTCGAGGACCGGGAGGGGATCGCCCGGGAGGTGCGGACCCGGATGGTGGACGCCCCCACGGACACCGTGTTCCGGAGCTTCGCCTCCCTGGGGGGAGAGAAGGGGTGGCTGGTCTGGCGCTGGGCGTGGGAACTCCGGGGGATGCTGGACGCCCTGGTAGGGGGTCCGGGACTCCGCCGGGGACGCCGGCACCCCCAGGATCTCCTCCAGGGAGAGGCGCTGGACTTCTGGAGGGTGGAGGACATCGAGCCGGGGAGGCTCCTCCGCCTCCGGGCGGAGATGAAGGTTCCCGGGCGGGCCTGGCTCCAGTGGGAGGCTGTCCCCGAGGGTCCCCGGACCCGGCTGGTCCAGACCGCTCTCTTCGCTCCACGGGGGTTCTGGGGAGCCGCCTACTGGTATTCGTCCTTCCCGATCCACCGCTTCATCTTCAGCGACATGGTTGACGCGGTGGCCCGGGAGGCCCTCCGTATGCAGGCTGAATCCCCCCTCTCCGACTCCCCCCGGGCCTCCGCTCCGGCCCAGGGGCAACCCCAGGACCGATGACCCCTTCTCCCCGCCGGTTCCACCGCCTCAAGGCCACCCTGGATCGCCGCCAGCCCGACCTCACCGTCCTCATGGACCAGGTGAACAAAGGGCACAACGTCTCGGCCATCCTGCGGAACTGCGACGCGGTGGGCGTCATGGGGACCCATGTGGTGCCGCCGGACCGGGGGCGGTTCGACATCTTCCACCACACCTCAGGAGGCACCGCCAAGTGGGTGGGGGTGACGGTCCACCGGACGGTGGAGGAGGCCATTGGAAGGCTGAAGGAGGATGCCTTCCAGGTGGTGGCGGCCCACCTCTCCCCCGGGGCATCGGACTACCGCAGCATCGACTACACCCGCCCCACCGCCATCCTCATGGGAGCCGAGTTGCATGGGGTCAGTGACGGCGCCCTGGCCCTGGTGGACCACGAGGTGGTGATCCCCATGCGAGGGATGGTCCAGTCGCTGAACGTCTCTGTGGCCACCGCCCTTCTCCTCTTCGAGGCCATGCGGCAGCGGGAGGAGGCGGGAATGTACGACGTCTCCCGCCTGGACCCGGAGTTCTACGCCCGGACCCTCTTCCAGTGGGCCCACCCCCGACTGGCCCGATGGTACGACGACCGCCGCCTCCCGTATCCCCCGATGGATTCAGAGGGGGAGGTCACGGAGCCCTTCCCTGCCGGTGCCCCCGCCCCCGGGGAGGAGGCGGCGGCGGTGGAGGACTCCGTCACCCCCTCCTGAGGCGGCCGCCTCCGCTGCTGGCCTACGCCGCACCGGCGAGGACCGCCCCGACCTGAGCCCCGTGCTCTCAGGGGTTGAGGCGCTGGATGGTCCACCGCCCCCCGGAGTCCTTCCGGTAGACGAAGCGGTCGTGGAGACGGCTGGTGCGCCCCTGCCAGAACTCCACCGCGCCGGGAAGCAGGCGGAAGCCGCTCCAGTGGGGAGGGCGGGGGATCTCATCCCCTGGATACCGACGCTCCATCTCCTGGACCCGCCCCTCCAGCGTTCCCCGGTCCACCAGGGGACGGCTCTGCTCCGAGGCCCACGCTCCCAGGCGGCTCCCCCGGGGGCGAGAGGCGTAGTAGACATCGGCCTCCTCGTCGGTCACCGGCTCCACGGCACCCTGCACCCGGACCTGTCGCGCCAGGCGGTCCCAGTGGAAGGTGAGGGCCGCCACGGGGTGGGCCGCCAGCGCCCTTCCCTTCGCCGACTCCAGGTTCGTGTAGAAGACGAAGCCCCGGGGGTCCACCCCCTTCAGCAGGACGATCCTCCCTTCGGGCACCCCCTCCGGCGAGAGGGTGGAGAGGCACATGGCGTTGGGATCGTTCTGGCCGCTCCTGGCCACCGCATCCTCGAACCAGTGGGTGAACTGGTCCATGGGGTCCGGCTGGAGCATCTCCAGGGTGAGTTCATTGTCGGGCGCTGACGACATCCGTATGGCTCCGCGGCTGGGATCTACAGGGACCGGGGAAGACCCCCCGGGGAATGGCAACCTCAACGACGGACCGGGACCTCCACCACCATCCCGTCCCCCACCACGAAGATGCGGTCCCGGGGGCGGGGCGTCACCAGCGCCATCCCGGTGAATGCGCCGAAGGCCGGGAGGATGGCCTGCCATGGGGCTGCATGGAAGCAGGGGAGGCGCATCCGTTCCCGCCCCTCCCCCCTGAGCCGGACCCCCGGGTGCAGGTGCCCGGCCAGGGCATATCCCCGGGGGTCCGGCTCTCCCTCCCCGGCGGGCTCGTGGCGGAAGACCAGCCCCTCGTCCTCCACCGGTCCGGTCCGGCATTCAATCCCCAACTCCGGAGGGGGATCCCCCGCTCCCAGGTCGTGGTTCCCCCGGACCAGCAGGACCTCCACCCGGGGGTGACCCTTCCTCCACTCCAGCATGGCGTGGTGGAGTTCCGGGGAGCGACCGTCCCGGGCATGGAAGAGGTCCCCCAGGATCACCAGCCTCCGAGGGGCGGTGGCCACCAGGAGGGAGGAGAGGCGCTCCAGGTCGGCCCGGGAGTCTCCGGAGGGAAGGGCGATCCCCCGACTCCGGAAGGTGGCTCCCTTCCCCAGGTGGAGGTCCGTCACCACCAGCAGTCGGCGGTCGGGGACCAAAACCCCCCGCTCCGGGAGGAGGAGCAGCTCGAATCCACCCACCTGTAGCGGGAGGGATCCAGGAGGAAGGGTGGACTCCGGCACCGGGGGACAGGGCTCCGGCACCCGGGGGGGGACCTGCGGTGCCGGATCCGTCATGGGGTCACCCCGGCAGGAGACGGTCCGTCCCGACGCCCCCCCCTACCCCGCTGCCCTGCACCCCGGACCGCCTCCCGCTCCAGCGTCACCGCCATCCGCTGCACCCGATCGATCCACCGCTCCGTAGACACCTCCGCCTGCATCCGCTCCGCCCAGATGGGGAAGGCGAAGGGGGTCAACCGGGGGGTCTCCATCACGTGGGCCGGCTGAGCGGACAGGCGCTCCATGGCCTCCCGCAGACGCTGGACCTCCAGGATTCCGTCCAGCACCTCCCGCCGGGCCTGGTCCAGGAGGAGGTTCTCCGGATCGTAGCGCTGGAGGACGTCGAAGATCAGCTCCCCGGACGCCTGCAACTGCCGCGACCCCTTCCCCCGGCCGGGATAGCCGGGAAAGATCAGCCCCGCCACCCGGGCGATGTCCCGGAACCGCCGCCGGGCCAGTTCCGCGGCATTCATGCACTCCAGGAGATCCTCCACCAGGGTCCCGGGGGCCAGGAGTCGGGTCCACGCCTGCGCCTCCAGGGGGATGTCCTCCGCACAGACCAGCTCCAGCCCGTAGTCGTTGGCGGAGACCCGGATGGAGCGGGGGGCCTCCCGGGAGAGGCGCCACGCCAGCAGCGCCGCCAGCCCCTCGTTCACCAGCCGCCCCTCGAAGGGATAGAGGAAGATGTGGTGGCCTTCGCGGCTCCGGGTCCGCTCCACCACCAGCCCACCCCCCCGGGGGATCCGGGACCACCGGGCCTGGAGCGCCAGGAGGGGTTCCAGGGCCACGAGCTCCGGCGGGATGGGCCCACTTCCGGCGTCCCCACCTCCGTCCCCCTCCCCCTCCCCCTCCCGCCGGGCCAGGAGCCGGAGCACCGCCTCCGCCAGCTCAGACGACAGGGGGAGGCGCCCCCCGGCCCAGCGGGGGATCACCCCGGCGGAGCGGGGGGCGTTCCGGACCCAGGCGGTCATCTCCCGGGTGCGGACCAGCTCCAGCGACCGACCGGCAAAGAGGAATCCGTCCCCGGGGCGGAGGCGGGAGATGAAGGATTCCTCCACCGACCCCAGGCGCCCCCCCCGGAGGTAGCGGACCTCCATGGCGGTGTCGGAGGTGATGGTCCCCACCGAGGCCCGGTGCATCCGGCTCACCTCGGCGGACTCTACCCGATGGACTCCGTCGCCCCCGGGGACCACCCGGCTGAACCGGGGATAGGCCCGGAGCGCCTCCCCCCCCCGGACCACGAAGTCCATGACCCAGCGCCACTGGGCGTCCGACAGGGTCCGGAAGGCCCGGGTGGTGCGGACCTCCGCCAGCAGGTCGGCCTCCTGGAAGCCGTCCCCCAGCGCCACCGTGACCAGGTGCTGGGCCAGGACGTCCAGGGGATTCTCCAGGGGACGGCGGGCCTCCAGCCGACCTACCCGGATGGCCTCCCGGGCGGCCCCGAACTCCGCCAGCTCCAGGGCGTGGGTGGGGACGCAGAGGATGCGGCTCCGCACCCCCGGGCGGTGGCCACTCCGACCGGCGCGCTGGAGGAGCCGGGCCACCCCCCGGGGGCTCCCCACCTGGATCACCCCGTCCACCGGAGCGAAGTCCACCCCCAGGTCCAGGGTGGAGGTGCACACCACCGCCCGGAGCGTCCCGGTACGGAGCCCCTCCTCCGCCGCCTCCCGGACCCCCCGGTCCAGCGAGCCGTGGTGCAGGGCCACCTGGTCCGACCACTGCGGCCGGGCCTCCAGGATGGAGCGGAACCACTGCTCCGCCTGGTAACGGGTATTCGTGAAGACCAGATGGGTGCCTCCCTGGTCCAGATGCTCCAGCACCGCCGGCAGGAGGGTGATCCCCAGATGCCCGGCCCAGGGAAAGCGGGTGGGGTCCGGGGGGATGAGGGAGTCCACCACGGGGGGATCCCCCACTGGCCCCTCCACCACCCGTAGCGCCCCCCCCTCCCCCAGGAGCACCTGGGCCGCCTCCACCGGGTTCCCCAGGGTGGCGGAGAGCCCCCACGTCCGGAGTCCCGGGACCCATCCACGGAGCCGGGCCAGCGCCAGCTCGGTCTGGACCCCCCGCTTCCCTCCCAGGAGCTCGTGCCACTCGTCCACCACGACGCAGCGCAGCCCGCCGAATCGCCCCGCCCCATCGGGATGGGTGAGCAGCAGCGACAGGCTCTCCGGGGTGGTGACCAGGATGGTGGGAAGGGCCCGGCGCTGCCGGGCCCGGGCGCCGGATGTGGTGTCGCCGGTCCGGAGCTCCACCCGCCACTCCTGCGCCACCCCGTGCACCACCTCCTGGATGGAGGCGGTGGTGTCCCGGGCCAGCGCCCTGAGGGGGGTGACCCAGAGGATCTCCAGGGGGGGGGCCTTCCGGGATCCCGCCTCCAGCATCTCCATCAGGGGGCCCCCCAGGACGGCCAGCGTCTTTCCGGCCCCGGTAGCGGCGTGCACCAGGCCGCTACCACCGCCGGCGAAGGCCCTCCAGACCTCCTCCTGGAAGGGGAAGGGACGCCATCCCCGGCCCTGGATCCAACCACGGAGCGGGGAATGCGGCCATGCAGGGAAAGGCGTCACGCCCCGTCCCCCCCGGCGGCCAGCCTGCGGAGCGAGTCCAGATGGTCGGCCTCGGCCGCGGGCTTGTCCTCCCGCCAGCGCGACATGCGGGGGAAGCGGAGCGCCACCCCGGCCCGGTGGCGGGGGGAGGGTCGGGCCGCCTCGAAGGCCAGTTCGAACACCAGGAGGGGCTCCACCGCCCGGACAGGGCCGAAGGTGTGGGTGGTGTGGGCCTTGATCCACCGGTCCACCCTGCGGATCTCCTGGTCGGTGAGGCCGGAGTAGGCTTTGGCCACCGGCACCAGCTCCCCCTCCTCCCACACCCCGAAGGTGTAGTCCGTGTAGAGCCCCGCCCGGCGGCCGTGCCCCCGCTGGGCGTAGAGGAGGACCGCATCCACCGTGTGGGGGTCCACCTTCCACTTCCACCAGTCCCCCCGGGGGCGTCCCACCCCGTAGGGACTCTCCAGTCGCTTCACCATCACCCCCTCCACCCCCTGCTCCCTGGAAGCGGATCGAGCCCCGGCCACCTCCTCCCACGTCTTCCCCTCCAACAGGGGCGAGAGGGTCAGGACCTCCGCCTCCCCTGGATCCGGCTCAGGGGGAAGGAGGCTGGTCTGCACCGGTTCCAACGGGGTGGGCTCCAGCCCCTCCAGGAGCGCCTCCAGCAGGCTCCGCCGGACCCTCAGGGGGCGGGGGCGGACGTCCTCCCCCTGCCACTCCAGGAGATCATAGGCCAGGAAGCGCACCGGGACCTGCCCCCTGAGCCGCGCCCCCACTGTCTTCCGGTTCAATCGCTTCTGAAGATGGTTGAAAGAAAGAATTCCATCTCTATTCCATGCAACGATTTCCCCATCCAGAACGGTGCCGTCCGGAACCCCGGCCGCCCCTTCGACGATCTCCGGGAACCGGTGGGTCATGAGTTCCTCCCCTCGGGACCAGAGGAGCACTTCCCCCCCCCGCTTCAGGAGCTGCGCCCGGATCCCGTCCCACTTCCACTCCACCTGCCAGTCCGTCCGGGAGCCCAGCGTGTCCGGAGCCTCCTCCAGGGGGTGGGCCAGGAAGAAGGGGTAGGGTCCCCCCGGACCCTCTCCACCGGAATCCCGGGGGCTCTTCAACGCCTCCCATGCCTCGGCGGAGGGAGCCCAACCCCCCGCCAGCCGGTGGGCCAGGACCGCCGGGGGGAGGTCCAGCGCCCGGGCCACCCCACGGATCACCAGGGTCCGGGCCACCCCCACCCGGAAGGCCCCCGTGATGAGCTTGAGGAAGACCAGCCGCTGGGGCTGGTCCATCCGCCGCCAACTCTCCACGACGGTCTCCCGCTTCAGGGAGTCCGGGAGGGTGGGGAGCGGGAGGACCCGATCCTCCATCACCCGGTGCAGAGGCTCCTCCAGACTCCCCCTCCCCTCCGGCAGGAGGAGGGAGAGGGTCTCCGCCAGGTCCCCCACCGCATCGTAGGACTCCTCCACCAGCCACAGGGGAAGCCCCGACTCCTCGGCCGCCCAGTTCCGGAGGAGTCGGGTGTTCACGGCCCGCTTCACCCGCCCCCCGGTGAGGACGTGGAGGGCCCAGGCGGCATCCGACGGCTCAGCGGTGGAGAAGTAGGAGACCAGGGCCTCCACCTTTTCGTTGGTCCGGGTGGTGCGGTCCAGGGCACCGAAGAGGGTGGTGAAGGCCTTCACGGTTCCGTCCCCGGCGTCGGTGCCTCCAGGGAAGCCTCTCCCGCTGCCCCGGCGGACCGCTCCCCCTCCCCGGGGGACGTGGCACTCCCGGAGTCTGCCCCCTCGGGAGAAGCCACGTCGTCCCGGGATTCCGCGTCGTCCGGCGACTCCGCCCCCCCCTCCCCCTGGAACGGGGTGGCGAGGGCCCGGGCATCCACCCCCCGCTCCCTGAGATAGCGGGTCATGGCGGTGGTGGTGCCGTGGGTGAGGTCCACCCGGGACGCCCCGGTGGCCTCGATGGCCTGGAGGAGGCCGTCCCAGTCGGCGTGGTCCGAGAGCGCGAAGCCCCGGTCCGCCCCCCGCCGGCGCCGGGTCCCCCGGATCCGCATCCATCCGGAGGCGAAGGCGGTGGAGACGGCCCCCAGGCTCCTGAGCCAGCTTCCCCCCGCCGCCGATGGAGGGGCCAGGACCAACGCACCCCCTTCGGCGGCCCGCACCGTCTGGCGATTGGCCTCCCCCAGCGGCGGGAGGTCAAGACCCTCCTGGCGGTACAGGTCGGTCATCCGGCGGATGGCGCCGTGGGCCAGGATGGGCCCCGCCTCCGGGTCCAGCAGGGAGAGGGCACGCTGGGCCTTCCCCAGGGAGTAGGCGAAGAGGACGCTGGTGCGCCCCCGGGCCCGGTTCTCCGCCCACCACTCCTTCATTTCCTCCGCCACCTGCTCCGGCCCGGGCCAGCGGTAGACCGGAAGCCCGAAGGTGCATTCGCTGATGAAGGTGTGGCACGGCACCGGTTCGAAGGACTCCGCGGTGGCGTCCGGCTGGAGCTTGTAGTCCCCGGACACCACCCAGACCTCCCCCCGGTATTCCACCCTCACCTGGGCGCTCCCCCGGATGTGGCCGGCGGGGTGGAGGGACACCGAGACCCCCGCCATCCGCCGTTCCTCTCCCCACCCCACCGTTTCCAGGGGGAGGTCCATCCCCAGGCGCCCCCTGAGGAAGGGAGCCCCGGAGTGGGCGGCCAGATAGGCCCGGGAGCCTCCCCGGGCATGGTCCGAGTGGGCATGGGTTATGACGGCCCGTTCCACCGGTCGCCAGGGATCGATGTGGAAGCGGCCGGGAGGACAGAAGAGCCCGTCGGGAGTGACCTCGAGGAGTTGTGGCATGGCAGGGAATCGACCCCCGGGGCGGCCGCCAGGTTCCCCGGCGTCTATGGAAGCGCCTGAGGAGACGCCCGCATGGAAGGGGCCGGAACTCGGACGCCGGAGCCGGGTGACAGAAGCACCGTGTTCAACCATGGTGCAGAAAGATGTTGTACAAGAGCTTGACGCCGCACAACAATCCGTTCGATATTCCCGGAACGAACGGATTCCGTCAGGTTCCCGTCCGGGCCCCCCTTCCGGAAGCGAAGCATGGAACATTTCAGCACAGGGCTCCTCCTGACCTCCTCCCAGGTGGCCGACCTCCTGGGCGTGCATGTCTCTTCGGTGAAGCGATGGACCAACGACGGCGACCTCCTGGCCACAACCACCTCCGGAGGCCACCGCAGGATCCACCTCCATGACGCCCTCACCGCGGCCAAGTCCCGGGGGATTGTCACCTACCTGGATCCCTTCACCCCCTTCGAGGGTCACGTATGGCGGGCGGTGAAGGACGCAGAGGAGCTGGGGGATTTCCGCCGGGTCCTGAGCCTTGCCATGGGCTGGCTTCTGCGGGAGTATCCCCAGCGTGTGGGAGACCTCTTCGTGGAGCTGGGGAATCGGGGTGTCGTCCCCTTCGATCTCTTTCTGGACCGGGGTGTCCGCCCCTTCCTGAACAAGGTGTCCGAGGCGGTGGAAGAGGGTCGCCTCAGGTCTGCGGGTGAGCGACTGGTGAGCCAGATCCTGCTGGATGCCCTTTTCCGGATTCGCCTGGGGGTCCCCCTGAATGCCGGGTCAGCCCCCACACGGGGTGCTCCGGTGGCGGTGGTGGGAGGGTTGGAGGGGGATCTCCACGATCTGGGACTTGTAGGACTGCGAGTGCTCCTGGAGAGGGAGGGGTATGTGGTGCATTCCCTGGGGTCCGACGTGCCTGCCGCCGATTTTCCCGCCGCTCAGCGGGCCAATGGGGCCGTTCTGGTCTGCATCGCTTGTGGTTCCCTCTCGGCGGGGTCCAACGTAAGGGAGACCATCCAGCAGTTGGCTGCGGACTACGACCCCCGGTCTCCCTTTGCCCTTTTCATCGCCGTCGCGGAAGGGCTCCAGGAGGTCCAGGGGAGAGGAGGGCCCTTCACGTCACTGGCGATCTCCGACTCATGGGAGCACCTTGCCGATGGCGTCCGGGCACTGAACCACGGATCGCAACAGGGACGCAAGGCTTCAGCATGAGGGATTCCATGGGGACGGAGTTGACGACCAGCCTCCGGAGGACGCCGGAGGGGAAGGCGCTCATCGGGCTGTACGGTTTCACGCTGGTGGCTGTGCTGGGATATGGCGTATTCGCCCTGAATCCAGGGCGAATCCCCAACGTTCCCGCGCTCTTCGCGTTCTATTCCATCTCGTTCAACTTCTTCGCCCAGGCCCACATCTGGATCTGTCTCCTGGTGCTGGCCATTGCCCTGGTGCGGCACATCGGGTGGAGCTGGATTCCGGCGCTTTCGGTGGTGTACCTGCTGAGCTTCACCAGCGAGCATGTGGGGACCGGGTATGGCATCCCCTTCGGCGGCTACTCCTACACCGAGCTGCTGGGCCCCAGGGTGGGCTCCAGGGTTCCGCTGGTGATCCCGCTGAGCTGGTTCCTCATGGCGCTTCCGTCCTACCTGCTGGCGTCGGCGACCTTTCCGGCTCCCGGACGTAGGTTGCTTCGCATCCTCTTCGCCTCGACCCTGCTGGTGATGTGGGACCTGGCCCTGGATCCGGCCATGAGCTACCTGACCCCCTACTGGCGCTGGGACGACACCGGCCCCTACTACGGGATGCCGTGGCTGAACCTGGCGGGGTGGTTCGTCACGGGGCTGGTCATCACCACGGCCATCGACCGGATGGGGGGAACCGACTGGGCTCCGCGTCTGTCGGTGCGCTGGATGCTGTTCTACTACATGGCAGTCCTCCTCATGCCCCTGGGGATGATGATGATGGCCGGGCTCTGGCTGGGGGTGGGGGTGACCATTGCGGCGCTGGGGCTGGCGTGGGGACTCCATGTGCTGATCCAGGGAAACCAGCGGGCCGCCGCCGGGGGACTCGCCAGGGCCGGGGAGGGGGCGTGACGGAACTGGACTCGCTTTCGGTGCCCCCCGAGGTGGAGGCGCTGCGCGAGCAGGTCCGGGTCGGACTGGAAGGAGCTCGGTCCAGGCTTGCCGGCTCACGCTTCCCCCTGCCGGCTCCGCAGGGGAAGCTCCTCCGCCCCGTCCTGGCGCTCGCCCTGATCCCCCCGGATCGTCGGGCTGGCCTGGGGGATGGGTTCTGGGCGGGGGCGCTGGCCATCCAGATGATCCACGAGGCCTCGCTCCTCCACGACGATGTGGTGGATGGGGGAGAGGAGCGCCGTGGGGTGCCCTCCCGGGTGCAGGCCGCCGGCCTCGCCGCCGCCCTGGTGGAAGGGGACCACCTCCTCACCGGAGCCTACCGGGTCATGGCGGAGCATGGCCCCCCGGGGATCCTTCGCACGTTCTGCCGGGCGGTGGAGGGGACCGTGGCCGGGGAGCGGGAGCAGGGGTCCAGGTGCGGAGAGGTGGTTTCCGAGAGCTGTTACCGCCGGATCATCCGGGGAAAGTCCGGAGAACTCTTCGGCGCGGCGCTGGCGCTGGCGGCGGAGGCGCTGAATCGCGACACCGAGGAGGCGTTCGAGCTGGGATGCCAGGTGGGATCGCTCTACCAGATGGTGGACGACCTCCTGGACCTTTGCCCCGGTGCGGCGTTGGGGAAACCTCCATTCCAGGACTACCTCCAGGAGCGGTGGACCTTTCCCCTGGGACTGGCAGGGGTGTCGGACTTCCAGGCACCTCCTCCCGCCCTGCTGGAGGTGCTCTTCGGGAGACAGGGACATTCCCTCTCCCCCATGGAACAGGCGGTGGAGACGCTGGAGAAGGAGGAGGCGCTGGTGGCCGCCTCGGTCCGGACGGTGTTCCCCGGGGGGGACGACGCCCTGTCCATCCTGAAGAGCTGGCTGGATCGGGCTGGGGAGGTGGTGCGGAGGGAGCAGGGCTCCCGCCCTGCGGCCCCCCCCCTCCAGCCACGTCGCACCATGGGGGAGAGCTCCCCGCGGGAGATGGTGATCCAGGAGGCCTCTCGCCTCTCCTCCGCCCCGGAGTGGCTGGCCTACTTCGCCCGGCACGGGACCTCCTTCCGGTTCGCCTCCAGGCTCTTCCCCCCGGACGCCAGGGACGTGGTCTCGGGGGTCTACGCCTTCTGCCGCTTCACCGACGACCTCGTGGACCACCGGGAGGAGCTCCCCCCTGCAGAGAGGGAGGCACTCCTGGATGCCTGGCTGGAGTTGGCCCGGGAGGCCTACGAGACGGGCCGGTCCGGGGTCCTCCTCCTGGACCAGGTCATGGGGGATGCCGCCAGGGCGGGTGTCCCCTTCCGGTATCCGACTGAGCTGGTGGAAGGGGTCCGTATGGACCTCTCCCCGGTGGAGTACGCGGACGCGGCCTCCCTCCGGATCTACTCCTATCACGTGGCCTCGGTGGTGGGACTCTGGCTCACGGAGCGGTTCGGCATCCGTGACCCCTGGGTCCTGGTTCGGGCCGCGGCGATGGGTCACGCCATGCAGCTCACCAACATCCTCAGGGATGTGGGGGAGGACCTCCACCGGGGGCGCCTCTACCTCCCCCTGGATCGGCTGGCGGCCCACGGGGTGGATCGGGGTGAACTGGAGCACGCGGCCCGGAGCGGAGCTCCTCTTCCGGGCGGCTATCCCGGCCTCGTGGAGGAGCTCCTCCGCTACGCCGAGCACGACTACCAGGAGGCCTTCCCAGCCATCGCTGCCCTCCCCGACTTCTTCCAGCGCCCCGTGGCGGTGGCGGCCCACGTGTACCGGGGGATCCATAGCGTCATCCGGAAGAACGGGTACGACAACCTCGGGCGTCGGGCCTTCACCTCCCTCCCCCGGAAGGGGGTCCTGGCGGGAGAGGCGCTCCTGGCGCTCCGGAAGGCGCGCCGGGACCATCGGCCCGGGGCACCCCTGGCCACTCCAAGGCCGTGGCTCGCCCGGGAAGGTCGGGGAGAGACCGCCTGATGCGGTGGGCCACCCTGACCATGACCCTCCTCCTTCTCCTCCCCTCCGTTTCGCTCGCCCAGATCGGGCCGCATGGGGAGTGGGTTCCGCCCCGGAGCCACGGAGAGGCACAGGACCGGGCCAGGAGGGATCTGGCCCTCCTGGAGGAGCTGGGTGGAGGGGGGCCCCTGGCGGATTGGTACGATCTCCAGCGACTCCGGATCGTCTATTTCCTGGGGCTGGAGGAGGAGGTTCACGTGGACCGACTGGATCGGGAAACCGACCGCTTCCGGACGCTGCATCCGGACCGGGGGGAGACGGTGGAGGCCACCCTCCAGGCCTACGAGGCGGCGGCAGAGGTGCTCAGGGCGAAGCACGCCTTCTGGCCCGGCTCCAAGACCGGGCATCTCCGGACGGGTCTGGCAGCCCTGGACGGACTGGTGGACGCCTACCCTGTGCATCCGGAGGTGCGCTACCTCCGGCTGGTGAGCACTGCCTACCTCCCGTTCTTCTTCGGACGGGGGGACGGCGCCCGGGAGGATGCACGGGTCCTGGCCCAGCTCCTCCCTGCGGCCCGCACCTCGTTTCCCGGGCCGACACTCGTGGCCATGACCGACGTTCTCCTGGAGTCGAACCGGCTGGAGGGTGTGTCCAGGGAGCAGGTACAGGATCTCCGGGGTGAGACGCTGGCCATCACGCCGGCTGACCCGTTGCAGGCGCTTTCGCCCCTGGGCACCGGAGGAGACGTCACCCGCGGCCCGTCCGGGGACAGACTGGAAGACCCGGATCCGGGGAGGTGATGTCCGTGTCCTACTCCCCTGCGGCCTGGCGCATCTTCGAACTGGGCTCTCGCATGTGGAGGCCTGGCCGGTTGGACGGGGTCCACCTGGCCGGGCTCCCCCTCTCGCTGGACCGGGGTAGCCCCCTCCTGGTGGTGGCCAACCACACCAGTTGGTGGGATGGATTCCTGGTGAGGGAGATCCACAGGGCGCTGCGCCCGGCGGACCCCTTCCATACGGTCATGCTGGAGGAGGAGCTCCAGCGTCACCCCTTCCTCCGGCGCCTGGGGGGGATCGGCCTCACCAGGGGCTCTACCTCCTCGCTCCGGGGCCTGCTCCGGACCCTGGCCCGGCTCCGGGAGGAGTCCCCCGGGGCGCTGGTCCTGTTCTTCCCACAGGGGCGTCTCTGGCCGGGACACCGGCGACCCCTGGGCTTCCTGCCGGGGGTCCGGGCCATCCGACGGTCGCTGGGGGACGCCACCGTGCTCCCCCTGGGAATCCACCTGTCTCCGGGTGCCACCTCGGGACAGCAGGCCTGGCTCTCCGCCGGACCGCCCGTGGAAGCCGGGGACCCGGCAGGCTCCGACGTCGAACAGCTGGAGGGGCTGGTCCAGGGGGAACTCGATTCCATCCTGGCCTTCCTGGCCCTCCACGGGGAGGAGGCGGCCCGTCGCTGGCCCGGCCCCGCACATCCGTTGCCCCGCCCCACCGACGGAGGCGGATTCCACCCTGAACCCCTGGGGATCCGGGGGCACGCCCCCACCCTCCCCTTTCCGGACCAATGATGGATACTGCACAGACCAGCACCGATCAGAAGAGGGCCGTGGTGGTGGGAGGAGGCTTTGGCGGACTGGCCATGGCCATCCGCCTCCAGGCCGCCGGAGTCCAGACCACCCTCCTTGAGAAGCGGGAGAAGGTGGGAGGGCGCGCCTACCAGTTGAAGGACCGGGGATACACCTTCGACATGGGCCCGAGCCTCATCACCGCCCCGGCCATCCTCAACGGGGTCTTCCAGGCCGCCGGCCGGGATCTCAGGGACTACGTGGACCTGATTCCCCTGGATCCCTTCTATCGGGTCTATTTCCACGACGGGTCATACATCGACTACAACGGGAACCCCGAGGAGATGAAGGATCGGATGCGGGCCTTCCACCCCGGAGACGCCGACCGCTACGACGACTTCATGCGTGCGGTGGAGCCGATCTACGATGCGGTGATCGGGGATCGCCTCGGGTCGAAGCCCTTCGATCGCCTGGGGGGATTCGCATCCTTCCTCCCCACGCTGCTGAAGCTGAATGCGTGGATGCCCGCCGCCTGGTTCGTCAACCGGTACTTCAAGGACCCCCGGCATCGCTTCCTGTTCTCGTTCCACCCGCTCTTCCTGGGGGGGAATCCCTTCACCGCGCCATCCATCTACCTGATGATCCCCTACCTGGAGCGGGTGGGGGGAGTCTGGTTCACCACCGGGGGGATGTACCGGGTGGTGGAGGCGCTGGCCACCGTCTTCCAGGAGATCGGAGGGGTCATCGAAACAGAGTGCGAGGTGACCCGTGTGGTGGTGGAGGGGGGGCGGGCCACCCGGGTGGAGGCGGGAGAGCGCTCCTTCCCCACCGACCTGGTGGTGAGCAACACCGACATCGCCCACCTCTATGGCACCCTCCTGAAGGAAACGCCCCGGAAGCGGTGGACCGAGAAGAAGCTGGGGAAACTGGACCACACCATGAGCTGCTTCCTCCTCTATCTGGGAAGCCGGAAGCAGTACCCCCAGTTGGAGCACCACACCCTCATCCTGGCCGAGCGTTACCGGGAGCTCCTGGTGGACATCTTCGACAAGAAGATCCTTCCGCCCGACTTCTCCATGTACCTCCACGTCCCCACACGGACCGACCCCTCGATGGCGCCGGAGGGGTGCGAGAGCATGTACGTCCTGGTCCCCGTGGCCAACAATGCCTCGGGGATCGACTGGAGCAGCGAGAAGGAGCCGTTCGCCAAGCGGGTGCTGGACTTCCTGGAGGCATGGGGGATGGAGGGGCTCCAGGAGTCGCTGGAGGTGATGCACATCATGACCCCCGACGACTTCGCCTCGGAGTTGAACGCCCACCTGGGGAACGCCTTCGCCGTGGAGCCGAAGGTGAGCCAGACCGCCTGGTTCAGGCCCCACAACCGGAGTGAGGAGGTCCCCAATGTGTACCTGGCGGGGGCCGGCACCCACCCGGGGGCGGGGGTGCCCGGGGTGCTCCTCTCCGCCGAGGCCACCTACGGGTGTGTGGCCCGGGACCTGGGGCTCCCGGACCAGTGGGATTGGAGCCGGAAGGGCGAGGTGGTCCTGGGGGAGCGCCCCCGGGTGGCCTCGGACTGAAGTCCCCGTGGACGGGGGAAGGGGCCGGGAGCGGAGGGGGCCTCCTCCCTTCCCCCGGGCCCATTCTCCGCCTTCGTCAGCCCCCCTCCCCGCCTCCGTCCTCAGGCTGCCCCAACTGGTGCCGCAGCGAGTCCTCCAGGTCCGGGAAGAGGAAGGTGTACCCCGAGGCTACGGCCTTCCGGGGAACGATCCTGGCTCCCTCCACCAGAAGGGTCTGTCCCATCTCCCCGAAGAGGGTCCGCACCGCCAGCCCCGGGAGGGGGATCAGGGTGGGGCGGCCCACCACCCGACCCAGGACATCGGTGAAGGCCGCATTGGGGAGGGGCTCGGGGGAAACGGCGTTCATCGGGCCCGCCAGCCCCGGGGTGGCCAGGGCGTGGAGGATCAGCCCCACCTCGTCGTCCAGGTCGATCCAGGACCAGTACTGCCGGCCGCTGGCGATCCGCCCCCCCACCCCCAGCTTGAAGGGGAGGAGCATCTGCCCCAGCGCTCCTCCCTTCGGCGAGAGCACCATCCCGCTCCGGAGGAGGACGGTGCGGATCCCCGCCCTCCGGGCCGGCTCGGTGGCACCCTCCCACGCCCGGCACACCTCCGCCAGGAACCCGGTGCCGGAGGGGGAGTCCTCCGTCACCACCTCATTCCCCCGGGCGCCGTAGTAGTCCGCGCCGGAGGCGGACACCAGCACCGCCGGCCGGGGAGACATCCGGGTCAGGGCCTCGGAGAGGAGGAGGGTCCCCTTCGCCCGACTGTCCATGATCCGCCGCTTCTTCTCCGGGGTCCACCGGAGCCCGGCAATGGACTCCCCCGCCAGGTGCACCACAGCGTCCACGCCGGCCAGCGCCGCCTCGTCGATGGTCCCACCCGTGGGGTCCCAGGCGATCCCGTCGCCACCCCCTCCGGAGGATCCCCTCCGGACCAGGGGGCGCACCCGGTGCCCCCCGGTGGAGAGGAGGGCCGTGAGGGCCGTCCCCACCAGCCCGCTGGCCCCGCTCACCGCCACGGTCATCCCCGGGGTGAGGGGATACCGCCGCAGGAGCTCCAGGTCGTTGGCCAGCCTCCGGTGGCGAAAGGCGAAGAGGCGCCTGAGCTCGGAGGCGATGAAGCCCGCCCCGAAGGTGTTTCCCAGGGCCCCCAGGGGGGCCTCCCACTCCACCTCGTCGTGCATGAGGGTGCGCCCTCCCCCCAGCTCCGAGAACCGGTGGGAGTGCACCCATTTCCCGAAGGGTCCCGAGACCTGCTCGTCCCGGAAGAGCACGTTCTCCTCGAACGCGGTGTGCTTCACCACCCACCTGAGCTGGGCAGGCCCCTTCCGGAGCCCCAGGACCACCTTCCCCCCATCCCACATCTCCCCGGTCCGCTCCAGCACCTCCACACTCTCCCAGGGGGGTGTGAGCCGCTCAAAGGCCCCGGGACGGGTGTGCCAGGCGAAGACCTCCTCGATGGGATGGTCCAGTTCGCTGCGCTGATGGTGTACGGGCATGGAAGGCTCCGGTACGGCGAGGAGGTGTTGACCGATGGGGATCGCGTGCTGCTGTCCGGTGATGGTGTCCGACCTGTGCTCAGGGGGGCGGCAGATCGCCAGGCCCCACCGGGAGCCCTGCCTGCAGCCGTCGGGAGACGATTCCGAAGACGGCCCGGTCCCGCTCCTGCAGCGCCTCCTTCCGCTTCGCCGCAGAGGCCAGGGGAAGCGACATCCTCCGGTTCCCCTCCAGGCGGCTCCGATGGCGCTGGAGGAAGGCCCAGTACATCGGGGTGACGGGGCAGTTCCCCCTCGGATCGAAGGTGCAGTCCCCGCAGTAGTCCCCCATCCGGTCCAGGTAGGCGGACCCCGACACGTAGGGCTTTGTGGTCATGAGATCCCCCGCCGCGAAGGTCCCCATTCCCAGCACGTTGGGTTCCACCACCCAGTCGTAGGCGTCGGTGTAGGCCACCCAGAACCAGTCGGTGAGCTCCCGGGGATCCACATCCAGCAGCAGGGCCAGGTTCGAGAGGACCATGAGGCGGGTGATGTGGTGGCTGTACCCCTCCCGCCAGACATCCGATACCACCCGGTCCAGGCAGTGGAGCCCGGAGGGGGTGCCCCACCAGGCCGCCGGGAGGGGCTCGCCGGTGGTGAGGGGCCCTCCGGGAAGCTCCCGGAACCCGTCGGTGGCCCGGTGCACATGCCGCACGAACTCCCGCCACCCCAGGAGCTGCCGGACGAAGCCCTCCTGGCTGGACAGCGGCAGCTCCAGCGCCAGCACATCGGACAGGACCTCACGGGGGAGGAGCCTGTGCAGGTTCACCAGCGACGAGATCCGGGTGTGGAAGAGGGTGGTGGAGGCCACCGACATGGCGTCCTCGAAGGGGCCGAAGTGGGGAAGGCAGCTCTCCCGGGCCCAGCGCCAGAGCGCCAAGGCATCCTCCTTCGTGGCCGGGAGGTGGTCCGGTCGCAACTCCCCGGGGTGGTCGGGGAAGCGGCGCTCCACAAGCTCCAGCACCTCCTGCTTCACCGGGTCCATGGGGAACGTCGGCTCCTCCGCCGCCGGCGGTTCCCCCTTCCACGGCTCCCGGTTCTCTCCGTCGAAGGAGAAGCGTCCCCCCACGGGACTCCCCCCGTCCATGAGGATCCCCGACTCCCGACGGACCCACCGGTAGAAGCGGTCCATGCGCCAGGGAGGGCCGTCCTGGCTCCGCTCCAGGGCGTCGGGGGGAGTCAGCCACCCTTCGTGGGGAAGGAACTCGAGCCCCCCGGCTCGCACCAGCGGCGCCAGCTCCACCCGGAGCTCCCGCTCCGCCGGCTCCATCATCCGCAGGGGTCCCACCTGGCCCACCAGGGGCTCCAGGAGGTCCCGGTATCCGGCGGAGCCGGCGACGTGGCGCACCGCCACCCCCCGGGCCGCCTGCTCCAGGGCGAAGTGCCGCAGGTTGGCCAGCACCAGTGCCAGCTTCTGCCGGTGGTAGGGGCGGCGGGTCCCCTTGGCGGTGGTCTCCACCAGGACGATCCCCAGGGTGGAGGGATCCTCCCGGGAGAGGGGGCCCATGGCGTCGGAGAGCTGGTCGTAGGGGACGAACAGCCACCGCCTTCCTGCCGGATCCGGATTCCGGTCCGCGAGTTCCCGGGCGAACGCTCCCATGGTCACCCCTTCCACCGCTCCAGGTATCCCTCCACGGAGACCTTCCGGCGGGTGGAGGCGCTGGTCATGGAGCGGACGGTCCCGTACACCGGCCGTTCCGGCCACCCCCGGTCGTAACGCCCCAGGACCCAGAAGATGCCACTGGTGGAATTGGGGTCCCTGCCGTCCAGGGCGTACCGGTTGTTCAGCTCCAGCATCACCTCCAGCGCCTCCCGGGGGGAACGGGTCCACTCCAGGATCTTCTTCCCCCAGAGCATCCGCAGGTAGTTGTGGATCCTCCCCTCCCCCAGGAGCTGGCGCTGGGCGGCGTTCCAGAGGGGATCGTGGGTCTCGGCGTCCCGGAACTCCTCGTACGTGTACAGGTGGGGCCGGGGGTCCGCCGAATGGTCCTCCAGCGTCGCCCGGGCCCATTCGGGGAGGCTTTCGTAGCGCTCGTGGTCCTCCACCCGGTGGGCGGTGACGTGACCGATCTCCCGCCAGGTGACCAGTTCGTCCAGGAAGGCCTCCGCCGCCTCTCCCATCCCCCACCACCCCTCCCGGCGGCCGTGGGTCTCCGGGGAGAGTCGACCGGGATTCCACTCCTCCCGTTCCGCCACCCGGTGGACGATCTGGTGGGGGGAGATGTGGCCCCAGTGGAGCCACGGGGAGAGGCCGCTGGCCACCTGATCGCCGGGATCGTTCCGGGCTTCGTGGTAGCGGGAGAAGCCGTCTCCCAGCCACTCCTCCAGTCGCCGGGAGGCGGACCGTGCACCTCCCCGTTCCTCCACCACACCCACCGTCTGGTCCACCGGAAGCCGGGCCAGTCCGCTCCCGCTCCCATCCAGCAGTTCCGGGGGCGCCGCCGGCCACCGCTCCCCCACCCCGGCAGGAAGACCCGGGAAGGGCTCGAGGCGGGCGCCCGAGAGGGGGTCCGCCATGGGGGGGGCATCCAGATGGTCCGGAAGGGTCTTCTGGAGGAACCGGCGGAAGGAGTAGGCGGTGGTGAAGTCCCTTCCCGCCGCGGAGAGGGGGAGGAGGCCCACGGAGTCCACCGCCTCCATCCGCACCGGCATCCTCTCCGCAGCGGCGGCCAGCATCCGGGGAAGGAAGAAGACCGGCGTCTCGTCCGTCACCACGACGCACGCCTCGGCAGCCAGCCTCTCCAGGAGCCCGGAGCCCGCCCCGGCCCGATCCTCCACATAGGGGTGGTAGCCCACTCCGGTCCCCGCCAGGGCGTCCCGGTTGTCCGCCATCCCATCCAGGGCGAAGCGGTGGTGACGGATACTGGCCCATCGGTACCCGGCACGGAGCGCCTCCAGCACCAGCAGGGGTCGACCCAGCTCCTGCCCCCACTCCACCGCCCGCTGGAGACCATGATTCCACCCGGTCCGTCGGGCCGAGATCATCCAGTAGAGGACGTAGCGCCCTTCAGCCCGCACCGGAGCGGAGGTGGCAACGCGGATCCGGGACGAGGGGACCCGGAGACGTGTGGAGGGCATGACAGGGACCACCGGGGAGGAAGACGGCGACGTGGCAGGGGGGCCTCCCCCTGCTCTCTCCCCAGCCTACCCGTGGGAGGGTCCGGCGTTTCCCCCTCATCCCGTCCCCTGGAGTCAGCCAGGCTCTCCTGCCAGGACGCCAGGCACCCGGGAGGGGGCGCCCCTCCCCAACCGGGCCCGGATCACCGGAATCATCGTCCCTGCGATGTCCCCATCCTTCCAGACCACCACCGCTCCCATCTCCCGGAGCGAACGGAACAGCTCCCCCTCCGGGGAACGGCCGGTAAGGACCACCACGGGGATGGTTTCGAAGCGCCGGTCGTCCCGGAGCCTCCGGAGGAACTCGTGTCCATCCATCACCGGCATCATCAGGTCCAGGATGATCAGCGCCGGCCTGGCGTGGGCCAGGACATCCAGCCCCTCCTGCCCGTTCCGGGCCTCCCAGACCTCCACCCGTTCCCGCCAGAGGAGGGCCCGGAGAACGGTCCGGGATGCAGGGTCATCCTCCACCACCAGGATCCGGGGGTGGGACTCCCGGATGGCCTCCGCCACACGCTGGACGAAGTGGTCCCGATCCACCGGCTTCTCCAGCAGGTCCACCGCCCCCCTCAGCCGCCCCCTCCCCTCCCCTGCCACCACGCTCACCACCATCACCGGGGTCTCGGAGAGGAGCGGATCCTCCTTCACCGCCCGGAGGATCTCCCACCCGCTCACCTCCGGCATGATCAGGTCCAGGCAGATCAGGTCCGGCCCTTCCCTCCGGGCGAGTTCCAGCCCCGAGGCGCCGTCCCCCGCCTGGATCACCCGACACCCCACCGACTCCAGGTGCGACCGGAGGAGCTCCCTCATCTCCTCCTGGTCGTCGATGACCAGGACCGTCTTCCCTGTGATCCCCAGGTCATCCCGGGGAGCCGGGGGCCCCGGGGGGTCCGCCCGCCGGACTCCGCTCCTGAAGTCGACGGAGAACACGGAACCCTTCCCCACCTCGCTCCGCACGGAGAGGTCGTAGCCCAGGAGCTGGCACATGGACCGGGAGATGGTGAGTCCGAGCCCCGTGCCCCCGAACCGCCGGCTGGTGCTTCCGTCCGCCTGCTGGAAGGCTTCGAAGATGGCCTGGAGCCGGTCCTCCGGGATCCCCAGCCCCGTATCCACCACATCCAGCCGCACCGGGGTCCCCTCCCCATCCACCTCCACCCGGAGCTCCACCCTTCCCCGCTCGGTGAACTTCAGGGCGTTCCCCGCCAGGTTGATGAGCACCTGCTTGAGCTTCCCCGCGTCGGTCCGGAGCGTGCGGGTTCCCGGGGGCACGGTGGACACCAGCTCCACCGGTCGACCCCGGACCTGGGCCTCCAGCCCCCCCAGGATGTCGCCAATGAGGGCCGAGAGCTCCACATCCCCCGCCTCCACCTCCATCTTCCCCGCCTCGATCTTGGAGAGATCCAGGACCTCGTTGATCAGGGAAAGAAGGTGCTTCCCATTGGCCAGGATCCGCTCCAGGTACCCCTTCTCCTGGGTCTCAAGGTGACCCCAGCGGTCCTTCAGGAGGATGTTGGCGAACCCGATCACCGAGTTCAGCGGGGTCCGGAGCTCGTGGCTCATGTTCGCCAGGAACTGGCTCTTGGCCATGTTGGCGGACTCCGCCCCCTCCTTGGCGTCCCGGAGGGCCTCCTCCGCCCGGATCCGACGGGTGATGTCCTTGGAGAACACCACCACCCCCCCGGTCCCCAGGGTGCTCTGGATGGGGTTGAAGAAGAGGTCGAAGACCCGTTCCTCCCCCCCCAGGACGAGGGTCCGCACCTCCGAGAACCGGGCTCCCTCCAGGGCTCGCCCGCAGCACTCCCGGAACCACTCGCCGTCGCCGGCCCACCCGGTGAGCTCCGGGGGATCCCCTGCCCGGGGCTCCCGGCCGGTGACCACCTCCACCAGGAGCTCGTAGGCCGTGTTGAAGGTGATGAGCTTCCCATCCCGATCCACCGACCAGATGGCGTCTCCGGTGCTCTCCACCAGGGAGGTGAGGTTGGCCCTGGAGGTGGCCAGCTCCAGTTCGGCGTCCCGGCGGACGTTCACCTCCCGGGCCAGCGCCTCGTTGGCCCACCGGGCCCAGCTGTGGGCCGCCGTCTCCCTCTGGAAGGTGGTATAGACACTGTCCAGCAGCCCCACGAGCACAGCCAGGTAGCTCACCACCTTCAGGAGGTGGCCGGCATCCGAGTAGGCGTCGTACAGCCCCCGGGAGAAGGGGATGTAGGCCAGGTGGAGGAGGGTGCTGAGGATCAGGGAGATGACCAGCCAGTGTTCGAAGCTGTTCCGCCTCCACTGCCCCTTGGTCAGGTATCCCGCCAGCGCCAGCCCGAAGAAGAGGGCCGGGACGAGCTCTCCCGGCCGGGAGATGATCAGTTCGGGGTAGTGGGCCCGCACCACCGGGATCACGGCGAAGAAGCAGAAGATCAGTGCGGCCAGCATCCCCGCCGTGGCAAAGACCGAGCGCTCGTCCGGGGCATCGGCTCCCCGCCGCTCCTCCTGGCGCCAGCTCAGCCAACTGACGAAGAGGAAGAGGGAGAGGAAGACCCGCGATGCGATCCAGCTCCACGCCTCCAGGTCCAGGAGCTCGGTGGGATAGCGGGCCCCCAGGAAGGGGGAGGTGGCCAGGAGGTGGTAGCCGTCCAGCAGCGCGGTGCCCAGGAACCCCACCCCGATGAAGAGGAAGGTGCTGGACTTCCGGCTGTAGAAGCGGACCAGGGCCAGCGCCCCCACCACCGCCGCCAGGGTGGTGGCGGCCATCTCCACCATGGCGTGGAGGGTGGGGGCTCCAGTCCAGGGAGACCCCTTGAGGAGGAAGGCCCCCGCCACAAGGACGCCCACCAGAACCAAGTAGACGACCTCCCGTCCGGACCGGGGCTCGTCGGGCTCGCCGACGGGGAGGTCCAGCCCCTCCGGGCCGGTCAACCGCTCTGGTTCAGCCACCGTTCGATTGCGCCGATGAGCAGATCCTCGTCGACGATGGGCTTCGTGACGTAGTCGTCGAATCCTGCGGAGAGATATCGCTCCCGGTCGCCGGTCATGGCGTGGGCGGTGAGGGCAATGATCGGGAGGCGGTCGAATCCCTCCTTCCGGAGGCGAGCCAGGACCTCGGTCCCGTCCATCTCCGGGAGGGAGATGTCCAGGAGGACCAGGTCCGGGGGGTTTCCGGAGATCCCCACCAGCGCCTCCGCTCCGGTTTCATACTCGTCGATGTCGTAGCGGTCCTCGAGGATGGCGTGGACCAGCAACCGGTTGTCCGGGTTGTCCTCCACCAGGGCGATCCGGTGCTTCATGACGTATCTCCTCCCATGGTTCCAAGGACTTCGCAGGCCTTCCGATGCTCCTCCACCAGGGGCGCCAGAAGCAGCTCGGCCCCCCGGAGGTCCCCCCGATGGGCCAGATCCTCCACTTCGGCGGAGAGCTCCCGGAGGCGCTCAGCCCCCAGGTTGGCGGCGCTGGACTTGAGGGAGTGGGAGCCGCGCTCCACCAGCTCGATCTCTCCCCGCTCCAGCCCCTCTTCGATCTGACGGACCCGCTCGGGGGTCGACTCCACGAAGAGGCGGATCATCTGGACAAGGAGCCGCTCTCCCCCCCACTCCCGGAGACGAGCCAGCGCCTCGGGGTCGATCGTCGGTTCTGTCACGTCCGCTCCCCAGGGGAAGGATCCCGCCCGTCCGGGAGGTTGTCCGGACCGGCATCACCGTGGTTCAAGAAGAAGATCCTACGCTTGGCCCTCCGACCGAGGCAAACCCTGGGCCAACGCTCCCCTGAGCGCCTCCATCCCCCCGGGGACCCCCCCGGGGTGCCGGAAGACGGCGGAGCCCGCCACAAGGACATCCGCTCCGGCGGAAACGACGACAGGAGCCGTTGTTGCGTCCACCCCTCCATCCACCTGGATCCGCACCCCTTCCCGCCCCGCCCGGGAGAGCATGGCCCTGGCCCTCTGCACCTTGTTGGTACTGCCGGGAATGTAGGCCTGCCCTCCGAATCCCGGATTCACCGACATGATCACCAGGAGGTCCAGGGAATCCAGCACGTCGGCCACCAGGTCCACCGGCGTGGAGGGATTCAGCGCCACCCCTGCACCCACCCCCAGTTCGTGGATCTGCTGGAGGGTCCGGTGCAGATGGGGGCAGGTCTCCTGGTGCACCGTGATCCGGTCCGCCCCGGCCTTCACGAAGGCCTCCAGGTAGGCCTCCGGCCTCTCGATCATCAGGTGGACATCCACCGGGAGGGAGGTGGCCCGGCGCACGGCCTCCACCATCACGGGTCCCATGGTGAGGTTGGGGACGAAGTGGCCGTCCATGACATCCACATGGATCCAGTGGGCCCCCGCCGCCTCGCAGGATGCCACACCCTCTGCCAGACGCCCGAAGTCCGCCGAGAGGATCGAGGGGGCCAGGAGCACCGGGTTCATGACCCCGCCTCCAGAACCCGTACCCCCTCCGGGGCGGCCACCATCACGGACGAGGCCATCCCCAGGAAGAGGCCGGTCTCCACCACCCCGGCGCGCCCCCGGATGGCGTGCTCCAACTCCTCCGGATCGCCGATTCCATCGGGGAAGGCCACGTCCAGGATGAGGTTCCCATTGTCGGTCCGGTAGGGATCACCCCCGGGGGAGGTCCTGAGGACCGGCGCCCCCCCCAGCGCCTCCAGGGCCTTCAGATGCACCGTCCAGGCGAAGGGAACCACCTCCACCGGGAGGGGGGCCCGGGTCCCCAGTCGCTGCACCAGCTTCGCCTCGTCCACCATCACCACGAAGCGACGGCTGGCGGCTGCCACCATCTTCTCCCGGAGGAGGGCTCCTCCCAGCCCCTTCACCAGATCCAGGCGGGGGTCCACCTCGTCGGCGCCGTCCACGCAGAGATCCAGCACGGGGGTCTCGTCCAGGGTGCTCAGGGGGATCCCCAGGTGACGACTCCGGGAGGCCGTCCACTCGGAGGTGGGGACTCCCACCAACTCCCGGAGGGACCCCTCCCGCAGAGCCTCCCCCAGGACATCCAGGAAGTGGGCCACAGTACTCCCGGTGCCCAGCCCCAGTCGCATCCCGCTCTCCACCTCGTCCAGGGCCCGGACGGCGGCGGCGCGCTTGAGCTCTTCCACTCCGCTGCGGGGTGTGTGTGCGGTCATGGGTGCGACGGTGGGGGGACAGGGCCGGAGCCCGGGTTCCGGAGTCCGGAAGATACCCCCCGCCCAACCGGGAGAACAGTGTCCACAGGGACTTTCCGGGGGCTACCAGGCCAGACCGTACGCCTCCCGACGGGGGTCCGAGGCCACGATGCGCACCCCACTGGTGGGGTGGATGCGGATCACCTGCACCCCCCCGAAGGTGGCGGTCCACCCCGAGGTGACCTCCGGGACATACCCCATCTCCGTCAGGCTCGCCCGGACCGGGCCCGGGATCCGATCCTCCAGCAGGAGTTCCTCCTCCACCCGGTAGCGGGGGGCTTCCACAGCCGCCTGCGGAGACATGCCGAAGAGCTCCATGTTGTGCATCACCTGCAGGAGGGTCTGCGTCTGACTGTCGCCGCCGGGGGAACCGAAGGTGAAGGCCAGGTCGTCTCCCTGGAGGACCATGTGGGGGGTGAGGGTGTGGAACGGCCTCTTCCCGGGGGCCACCACCTGGGGGTGCCCCTCGTCCAGCACGTAGGAGGAGCCACGATTGTGGAGGACGATCCCGGTCTCCGGCTCCAGCAGTCCTGAGCCGAAGCTGGCGTACAGGCTCTGGATCCAGCTCACGGCATTCCCCTCCCCATCCACCACCGTGAGATAGACGGTGTCTCCTCCGTCCCTCTCACCCGGTTCCCCCGCCTCTGCCGCCGTCCGTGTGGGCTCCCTCCCTTCCAGGGCGATGCCGGACTCCAGGTCGGAGAGGGCCCGCCCCTGGATCAACCGCACCCGCTCCGCCGCGTAGGCGGGGTCCAGGAGGCGCTCCAGGGGGGCCGGCGCGAAGGCGAAGTCCGCCACCCACCGGTCCCGATCGGCGAAGGCCAGTTCCTTGATGGCGGCCATCCGGTGCAGGTAATCCGCTGAATTGTGCTCCAGCCCCGCCATCCCCCCCAGGGCATCGGCGAAGCGCATCTGCTGGAGGAGGGTGATCCCCTGGGTGGGAGGCTGCATGGCCAGCACCCGGTAGCCCAGGTACTCCACCTCCAGGGGCTCCTCCCAGTCGATGCGGTGATCCTGGAAGTCGGCGGGGGTCAGATGCCCCCCACCCTCCGCCACGAAGGTCGCCAGCCGCCGGCCCAGGTCGCCGCCGTACATGGCCCGGGCCCCCTGGACCCCGATGAGGCGGAGGGAGGCCCCCAGCGCGGGGTTCTTCAGGAGGGTCCCCACCGGAGGAGGCGCCCCCCCGGGGAGGTAGAGAGCGGTGGCGGCGTCGTTCAGCCCCCGGGAGGCCCCGGCGATGTCGTCGTGGAGCCGCTGGGACATGGGGAACCCGTCCTCTGCCAGGCGGATGGCGGGAGCCAGCGCCTGGGCCATCGAGATCGTGCCCCACCGCTCCAGCGCGGCCTCCCACGCCCCCACCGCCCCGGGAACCGTCACGCTCCGGAACCCCCGTGACGGGACCGTGCTGTCCCCCGCCGCCCGGAAGAAGTCCGGGGTGGCCAGCGCCCCGGCCCGCCCGCTTCCATTCAGGGCCCGGACCTCCCCGGTGGCCCCCTCCCGGACCAGGGCGAAGGCATCCCCCCCCACCCCGTTCATGTGCGGTCGTACCACCGCCAGCACCCCCGCCATGGTGACGGCGGCGTCGATGGCGTTCCCGCCGTTCCGGAGGACCTCCAGCCCCGCCGCACTGGCCAGGGGATGATCGGAGCTCACCGCCAGCTCGAGCCCCATCACGTCCGGTCGGTTCGTGGCGGGAAAGTGGGGGTCTCCGGTCCCCGCCTCGTCCTGGGATACGCTGCTGTCCGCCGTCCCTCCACAGGCAGACAGGGCAAGGAAGGGGAGCAGCAGCAGGAGCGAGGCCAGAGAGGTCCGGCGGGAAGAGGGCGGGGCCGACAGCAGCATGGATCATGTCTCCGGGAGGGGTGGACCTCCAGTCTGCCATCCCTGGAGCCGCGGCGAAAGTCCGACGCGCCCCTTGACAGTACCACCGCCACCCCGGATCTTGACGCTCATGACGAACGCCGCGCACGATCAGGTCTGGTATCGGTACTTTAGCCCCTGCCGGGGCTGGAGGCCTGCGCGTCCGTCATAACGTTTCGTTCGACGGTTCCACAGATTCGCCTCTGGCCCCCGACTGGTTCGGGGGCTTTTTCTTTGCCCCGACTGTATGCCGCGGGTCCGCAACCCCAGGAGAGTACCATGATCATCGTGACACGACCCGGCGTCAGTGAAGACGAGTTGGACCACATCCGGGAACGGGTGGAAGCGCTGGGGCTCAGGACCCACCTCTCCCGGGGGGAGGTCCGGACCATCATCGGCTGCATCGGCGACGAGGAGATCCTGACCAACGTCCCCCTCCTTTCGATCCCCGGCGTGGAGTCGGTCCATGCCGTCCTGAAGCCCTTCAAGCTGGCCTCCCGGGAGTTCACGGCCCGGGAGACACGGATCCCCCTGGGGGATGTGGAGCTGGGAGGGGAGGAGATGGTGGTGGTGGCCGGCCCCTGCTCGGTGGAGGGGGAGGCGATGCTCCGTCAGACGGCGGCGGCTGTGAAGGCGGCGGGGGGCCGGGGGATCCGGGGAGGGGCCTTCAAGCCCCGCTCCTCCCCATACTCCTTCCAGGGGAAGGGGCAGGAAGGGCTGGAGCTGCTGGCGGCGGTGCGGTCCGAGACCGGGCTCCCCGTGGTCACCGAGGTGATGGACACCCGGCAGGTGGAGTTGGTGGCGGGCTATGCGGACGTCCTGCAGATCGGAGCCCGGAACATGCAGAACTACTCCCTCCTCTCGGAGGTGGGTCGGGTCCATCGCCCCGTCCTCCTGAAGCGGGGCATGGCGGCCACCATCAAGGATCTCCTCCTGGCCGCAGAGTACATCATGAAGCAGGGGAACATGCAGGTGATCCTCTGCGAGCGGGGGATCCGCACCTTCGAGACCGCCACCCGGAACACCTTCGACCTGGCGGCGATCCCGGTGCTGAAGAAGGAGACCCACCTCCCGGTGGTGGCGGATCCCAGCCATGGCGGTGGGCGGCGGGACCTGGTCTCGGCCCTCTCGTTTGCGGCGGTGGCGGCTGGGGCGGACGGGCTGCTGGTGGAGATCCACCCGGACCCGGAGAATGCTCTCTCCGACGGAGACCAGTCGCTCTCGCTGGAGGAGTTCAGCACCTTCATGCAGGCGCTGCGCCCCTTCGCGGAGGCCGCCGGCCGGAGCATGGCCGGCCGCGCCGAGCCCGTGATGGCGGACTGAGGAGGAGGAAGAGGTGGGGGGCTGAGGCCCCCCACCCCCTCCGCTATCCCGCCAGCGCCGAGGCGGCGGCCGCCATCTGGGCGTCCACCGCACTCCGGGCGGTCCCTCCGGGAACGCTCCGGGCATCCACCGAGCGGATCCAGTCGAAGACCCCCCCCACCTCGGATCCGAAGGCTTCATGGGCCTCCTGGAACACCTCGTCCGGGAGCTCGGCCAGGGGGACCCCCCGCTCCTCCGAGATCCGGACCAGCGCCCCGATCACCTCGTGGCCGGTGCGGAAGGGCACTCCCCTCCGGACCAGGTGGTCGGCCAGGTCGGTGGCCAGGAGCTGGGTATCCAGCGCCCGGGCCACCCGATCCTCCCGCCAGGTGGCGGTCTCCACGGCTCCCGCCAGCGCCGGAAGGGTCAGGAGGAGGGTGTCCACCGTGTCGAAGAGGATGGACTTGTCCTCCTGGAGATCCCGGTTGTAGCCGGTGGGAAGCCCCTTCAGCAGGGTCAGGAAGGCCTGCAGGTTCCCCACCAGCCGGGCGGACTTCCCCCGTCCAAGCTCCGCCACATCGGGATTCCTCTTCTGGGGCATCAGGGAGGAGCCCGTGCTGTAGCCGTCCCCCAGGCGGATGAAGCCAAACTCCATGGAGGAGAAGAGGACCAGGTCCTCGCACAGGCGGGAGAGGTGAACTCCCAGGAGCGCACCGGCGAAGATCAACTCGGCAGCCCAGTCCCGGTCGCTCACAGCATCCATGCTGTTGGGGGACAGGGTGTCGAAGCCCAGTTCCGCCCTCAGTTGCTCCCGATCCACCGGGAAGGGGCATCCGGCAATCGCCCCGGAGCCCAGGGGGAGCACCGAAGCCGAGGCCGCAGCGCCCCGGAGTCGCCCCCGGTCCCGGGCCAGGGGCCAGAAGTGGGACAGGACCCAGTGGGCTCCCCGGACCGGCTGCCCCTGCTGGAGGTGGGTGTACCCCGGCATGATCAGTTCCACCGACCCACCGGCGAAGCCGTGCAGTGCCCGGAGGAGTCGCCCCAGCTCCGCCAGGACCGCATCCGTGGCGTCCGACCCCCACATCCGGAGGTCGGTGGCCACCTGATCGTTCCTGGAGCGACCGGTGTGGAGCTTCCCCGCCACCGACCCCACCTCTTCGAAGAGGAGCCGCTCCACCAGGGAGTGGATGTCCTCATCCGGAGCATCGTGGAAGCCCCCCTGGGCCAGCCGGTGCTCCACCCGGTCCAGCCCCTCCACCAGCGCCTCCGCCTCGTCAGCGGAGATCACCCCCGCTCCGGCGATGGCCCGGGCCCACGCCCTGCTCCCCCGGATATCGTGTCTCCAGAGTCGGATGTCCACATCCAGGGAGCGGTTCAGGGGCACCATCTCGGGGGCCATGCCACCCTGGATCCGGCCACTCCAGAGGGGCCGGGGGTTCGACGGAGAGGGGGGTGTCGTCATGAGGGGTCGGGATCGGGGTGGAGGAGGTGGGGGAGCAGGACGGGCACGGCGCTCCGCCCCCGTCGGGCCCCACTGATTCGTGTGCCACCACTGTAGGGAAAAGCGGAGCACATCGACAGCCGACGGGAACCGCCCCCCCGGGGGGAACGACCACATTCGACCCGGCGGCGAGCGCCATGACCTTCTGTTCGTGGGGAACGCATGGAGAAAAAAAAGGGCGGGCCGGGAGATCAGGGTTCCAGACACTTCCCGCCAAAGCGCTGGATCGGGTTTCTAAGCCCGTATTTCGCCCTGCCCCCCGGACCCGCTAGCCGAACATCCGGCACCTTCTTCCGGCGGTTGCCGCCGGCCCATGCGAATAAAAATACACCGTCTATGCAGGGCGTCAACCCTTCAGCGTCAACTCGTTGCCAGGACTCGATCAAGGATGTCCAGGGCCCGGTCCACCTCGTCATCCGAGACCACCAGCGGAGGGAGAAATCGGATCACATTCGCTCCTGCCCCCACCAGGAGGAGACCCTGGTTCCGGGCCTCTGCCACCACCGGTGCCACCGGGTCCTCCAACTCCAGTCCCCACATGAGCCCCACTCCCCGGGCATCCTTCACCCGGGGGTGCTTCGCCACAAGCGCCTGGAGCCCTGCACCCAACCGCTCGCCCCTATCCACCACCTGCTGCAGGAAGGCGGGTTCTGCAATGGTCCGGAGAACTGCAAGAGCCACCGAGGTGACGAAGGGGCCCCCTCCGAAGGTGGTCCCGTGATCCCCCGGGCGGATGGCCTCCGCAATGTGGGGGGCCATCACCACCGCTCCGATGGGGAGCCCGCCCCCAAGGGGCTTGGCCACCGATAGCAGGTCGGGGGTGATGCCAGCCTCCTCGTAGGCGAACATCCGTCCGGAGCGGCCGACGCCGCACTGGATCTCGTCCAGGATCAGGGCCACATCCCTCTGGCAGCAGAGATCCCGTAGCTCCCGGAGGAAGCCCGGGGGGATCGGGCGCACTCCCCCCTCCCCCTGCACCGTCTCCAGGACCACGGCGGCGGTCCGCTCCCGGGACACCAGCGCCTCCACCGAGGCCATGTCTGCCACCCGGGCGAAGTGGACCCCGGGCATGAGAGGCTCGAAGGGCCGCCGGTAGTCCGGGCGATCGGTGGCAGCCAACGTTCCGAAGAGACGGCCGTGGAAGGCCCCGTGGAAGCTGACAAACTCCGTCTTCTCGTCCCCACCCACACCCTTCGCCCATCGGCGGGCGAACTTGAAGCAGGCCTCGCCGGCCTCACCGCCGGAGTTGCAGAAGAACACCTTCCCCGGGAAGGTGAGCTCCAGGAGCTTCGCCCCCAGCTCCTCGGCGGGGCTGGTACGGAAGAGGTTCGAGGTATGGACCAGTCCCGATTCCAGCGCTCGCTCCACCGCCTCCCGGAACACCGGTGAGTCGTAGCCCAGGGCATTCACGGCAATGCCGGCGGTGAAGTCCAGGAAGCGGCGACCGCTCTCATCGATGAGGTAGCACCCCTCCCCCCGGACGAAGAGCTGCTCCGGGACCTTGTACACGCCCAGCAGGGCAGCCCTCCCGTCCTGTGTGGCCATCGTCGGCTCCATCACGCCACCCCTGCGGACCGCGTCCGCGCCTGACCCCTGACCCGTGTCCCGGCCCCGGGGTGGTTCAACAGTGAACGGTCTCCGATCCGCACCTCCATTCCGGAGCGGGCGGCCCGAAGGGCCATCTCAACCTTCACCCGCATCCCGCCTGCGGCCACCCCGGAGTCCACCAGCACCCGCACCTCCGCAGGGTCCATGTCATTCAGCACGGCTCCGCCAGACAGGACGCCTGGGACATCGGAGAGGAGGAGGAGCCGATCCGCCCCCAGGGCCATGGCCAGGGCGATGGCCGCTTCGTCCGCGTTCACGTTCAGCGGCTCTCCCCCGGGCCCCCTGGATACGGGGGAGATGACCGGAATCAGTCCCGCCCCCAGGAGCGCCCGCACCGCCACCGGATCCACCGTGTCGATGGAACCCACCTCTCCAAGCCTCCCGCCATCCTTCCTCTCGGCGCCGAACAGCCCGCCATCCTCTCCGGAGAGTCCCACCGCATTCCGCCCCGCCTGCACCAGGGAGGAGGTGATCCGTTTGTTCATCCACCCGGAGAGGACCATGGCCGTCACCTGCATCCCCTCCGTGGTGGTGACCCGGAGGCCGTCCCGCCACTCCACCGGGAGGGAGAGACGCTCCTGCCACCGGGTGATCTCGGCTCCCCCGCCGTGCGCCACCACCAACTGTCCCTCGATGGCCACCAGATCCCGGGCCAGCCCCGCCAGCGCCTCGGGATCTTCCGCTGCCCGCCCTCCGATCTTCACCACCGTCAACATCGCACACCCCTCTCGGACGGAAGGCCCAGCATGAGGTTCATGTTCTGCACGGCCTGACCGGCCGCCCCCTTCCCCAGATTGTCCAGCGCAGCCATCACGGTGAGGGTCTCCGGGTGCCCTGCGTTGTCCACCACTGCAAGATCCAGGCGGTCCGTCCCCACCACCCCCGCCAGCGACGGGACTCCGTCCAGAAGGCGCACCACCCGGGAACCGCCAAAGGCCTCCCTCCAGATCTCCCGGACCCGGGCTGCGTCCACCCCGGGGCGCACCGGCACGGCGATGGTTTCCAGGATCCCTCGTGGAACGGGGAGGAGGTGGGGGGTGAAGATGAGGGGCACCCCGGAGAGGATTCCCTGCATTTCCCGGAGGTGTCGATGCACGTTCCCCACCCCGTAGGCCCGGAAATCCCCGTAGACCTCGGCGAAGAGGAGATCGGTCCGGGGGGTCCGTCCCGCCCCGGTGACTCCCGAGGCGGCGTTCACGATCACCGGCCGATCGGTGGCCAGGACTTCCGCCCGCCGGAGCGGTTCCAGGGAGAGGATGACTCCGGTGGGATAGCAGCCGGGATTGGCCACCCTGGAGGCGGTGGCCACGGCATCGGCCGTCAGCTCAGGCAGACCGAACACCCAGCCCTCGGAGGAGCCGGAGCCAGGGCGATGGTCTGCAGTGAGATCGATGACCCGGGCGGAGATGGAGGAATGGGAGGCCATCCACTCCTTCGCCTCCCCATGGGGAAGGCAGAGAAAGACCACCTCCACCTGGTCGATGGGCGCTCCGGAAGGATCCGAGTAGGTCAGTCCGGGCACGCCGGTGTCCTGCCCCGCCAGGCCACGGGAGGTGGCGAAGCGGACGGAGACATCGGGGTGGGCGTCCAGAAGGACCAGGAGCTCGCGACCCGTGTAGCCGCTGGCCCCCACCACGCCGACGCCGATTGTGGGAGAATTATGCGAATTCATGCAATAATTATGTGGACCCGCGAACGCCTGTCAACGGAGGCGCAGCAACGACATCAAGGAACAACTACTGGGAATGTCGTCATTGGTCGCGACTGCATAGAGATTCCATCCTGACGTCGATGGGGAGGGGGGCGCCTCCGCTCAGCTCGACTGGCCGGAGATGGATTCCAGCCGGGCCCGCACCCCGTCGATCTGCGCCGGATCCCGGAGCACAAGAAGGATGGTGTCGTCACCCGCCAGGGTCCCCAGCACCTCCGGCCACTCCTCCCAGTCGATGGCCAGCGCCACCGCCTGGGCCCCCCCGGTCATGGTCTTCACCACCAGGAGATTCCCCGCCCCCTCCGCTCCCACGTACAGGGTGGGAAGAAGCGTCTCCAGCGGAGGGGTATTCTCCCACTCTTCCGGCATGGAGTACTGGGACGATCCATCCGCACCCGGGACCTTCACCAGGCGCAGTTCACGGACGTCCCGGGAGATGGTGGCCTGGGTGGCCTCGATCCCGCGGGTGGAGAGGAGCTCCCGGAGGGCCTCCTGGCTGGTGACCCGGTTCTCCCGGACCAGCTCCAGGATGGCGGCATGTCGCTCGCGCTTGGCCACCTTCGTGCCTCCGACGGGAGTCAGGAGAGTGGCTCCGCGGAGCCCACCATGGTGGCCAGCCGCTCCGGCTCGATCCCTACGCTCCGCTCGGCCTCGACTCCGTCCCGGAAGAGGATGACGGTGGGGATGCTCCGGATCCCGTAGCGGCCGGCCACCTCGGGGGATGCATCGGTGTCCACCTTGGCCACAAGGACCCGTCCCTGCCCTGCAGCGGCCAGACGGTCCAGGATGGGGGCCAGCATGCGACAGGGGGCGCACCAGTCGGCGTAGAAGTCCACCAGCACCGGGACCCCGGACTGCAGCACGCTCCGCTCGAAGTCCTCCTGGGCCACCTTCACGGGCCGGTCGAGGAGGAAGGGGCGCCCACACTCGCCACAGACGGGTCGCTGGGCGGCCCGGGACAGATGGATCCGGTTCAGGGCTCGACAGAAACTACATCGCAGCGTGGCGATGTCCTCCGGGCCGGCAGAGGTCGGGTTGGATTCGTTCATGGCAGGACCTGGGAGAAGCGGGAGATTCTGGAAGGAGCGTCCGGTCCGGTCACCGTGCCCCGACCCCGGACACGCGGGGTGTCCGGGATCGGAGGGCAATGGCTGCATGCAGGCCACACACGGGATCGGCCCGACCGGCGATCAGAAATCGTACTGGAGCCGGACCAGGAAGAGCCGTCCCAGTTCCGGGGCTCCGATGAACTGGCGATGGGCCGTGTCGAAGATGTTCGTCCCCGAGACGCTGGCCGTGGCCCCGGGAAGGGCGGGGATCCGGTAGGACAGATTGAGATCGAAGACCTCGTACCCCTCCACCGTTCCAACGAAGACGCCGGAGTTCATGGGGAATCCGGCAGTGAACCGGACCCGTCCCTCCGCAGAGAAGCCCCGGGCCACATCGTTGAACCGGGCGGAGGCCGAGCCCTTGTTCTTCGGGGCGTTCAGCGCAATGTCCAGGGCGCTACGGCACTCCTGGCCGTCGGCCGCTCCCTCACCGGAGAAGAGGAAGCAGTCCTCGCTCACATGGGAGTAGGTCCCCCGGAGGGAGACCCGGTCCGACACCAGGAACTGGGCCGCCAGGTCGGCACCCCAGAAATCCACATCCCCGAAATTCCGGTAGGTGAGGATCAGGTCGGAGGTGGGGCTCTGGTCCGGCGCCACCGTCCCAAGGGGGACCGAGGCCAGCCCCTGGATCACCTGTGCCGCCTGCTCCTGGGTCACCAGTCCACCCTGGATCAGGGGCCCCAGGCGACCCAGCACGAAGGCCTGTACCGAGGCCGGATCGTAGAAGACCGTGGGGGTCTCCACCCGGAGGGGTCCCACGAAGTCCTTCACCTGGCTGCTGTAGACGTCGGCCGACAGGAGGAGACGGCCGCCGATGATCCCCTTGTACCCCACCTCGAAGGTGTTCGTGATGGTGGAGCGGATGGACCCGATGGCGTCGGGTCCGGAATCCGGCACGAAGGGGCTCTGCCCCTGGGCGGCACGCTCCTGGTCGAAGCGCCGGAGAAGGGACACCAGCGCCGCATCACCGGGCGCTGCACCCGGATTCAGCAGAGCCGGACGGAGCGCTTCGGGGACGAGCTGGTTCACCAGCCCGTTCCAGAGCGGAACCCCGTTGGCCGGGAGCTGCTGCCCCGGGGCGAAGGGGGAACGCATGCACAGTTCCTGGACCCCCCCGGTGCAACGGTCCTGGAAGGTGAACCCGCCCTCGGGGACACCCCGGGTCCGGATGTCGTAGCCCACCGGTCCCACCGGGATCCGTCCGGCCAGGAGATCCAGGAAGAGGTTGTTGGTGCTGGGGGTGCCGAACGCCCGATTGAAGGTGACCCGGAAGTTCTGCTCCTCGGCGGGGCGGAAGACCAGCGCCACCCGGGGGGAGAAGTTCAGGTCGTCCAGTCGGCTGTGGTAGTCGGTGCGGAGGGCCGCCACAAGGTCGAGGCGGTCGGTGAGGGAGGTGGTGGAGTGCACATAGACCCCCGCCTCGTTGATGGTGTCATCGTCCTCGTTCCGCCCGGTGATGGTCCCCTCGGTGCGGGGCTCGGTCCTCTGCAGGTCCAGCCCGTAGACGAAGTTCTGCCGGTCCCCCAGGTCCAGGCTGTGCTGGAACTGGGCGGCGATCATCCTGGACTTGTCCACGATGGGCTGACCGGTCCGCAGCAGGTAGGTGTCCCCGGCGTTGCTCTGGTTCAGGAACACCTGGGAGAAGAAGCCCCCGGTCCGGTACCGGGCCTGCAGGTAGGAATACCTCCAGTCCTGCGCCTGCCCCGCCCCGATCCCCGTCAGCTCGATGGAGCTTGCGGAGTTGTTCAGTCCGGCGTTCAGGATCAGTTCGCTGTTGTCCGTGGGTCGCCAATCCATCCTGGCCTCCCCCCCCCAGCGCCGGGCCTCGAAGTTCCGGTTCCCGATGAGGGGATTCGACGGGTTGTTCTGGGCTGCCGTCACCTCTGCCTGGTCCGTGTACTCCCAGTCGTTCCCCTGGAAGTACTGTCCGGACACCTTCACGCCGAAGGACTCCGAGACGGCGTGGGACGACCGGAAGAGCGTCTGGAACACCGATCGCTCCCCCCCTGCCACGGCCACCGAGTTCCCGGGGCGGTCGATGGGAGAGGAGGTGATCATGTGGAGCACACCGCTGGCCGCATTGGGGCCGTAGAGCGCCGCACCCGGCCCCAGCACCACCTCCATCCGGTCCAGGTCCAGGTCCGTCGTGGGGATGAAGCTCATCACATTCACACGGAGCGACGGCACGCTGGCGTACCGATTGTCCGTGATGGTGAGGAGCCCCCCGGAGAAGACGTTGTTGAACCCCCGGGCCACGATATTCCCCTGGGTCAGCCCCGTCTGGGCGATGTCCACCCCGGGCACCGAGCGGATGTGCTCCATGGGGGTCAGCGCCACCCTCTCCTGGATCAGTTCGGAACCGATCACCTGGACGTTGGCCGGAGCATCCAGCGCCTTCTCCTCCCGTCCGCCCACCGACACCGTCACCGGATTGAGGAGCACGGCCTGGGAGCGGAGCAGCAGCTGGAGGTTCGTGGTCTCACCCCCGGCAATGGAGACCCCGTCCACCCGCTGCGACTCATAGCCCAGAAGGGAGACGACGACGGAGTAGGTTCCGGCAGGAAGGGTGAAGCGGAACTGACCCTGGGCGTCGGTGGGCTGGCCGCTCACCTGGGCTCCCTGGATCTGGACGAACGCCGTAGGCAGAGGACGGCTGCTTTCGAGGTCGAGAACCCGACCGGTCAGGGTTCCGGTCTGGGCGGCCAGGGGGATCCCCGACATGGCCAGAATAAACGGAACCAGCAGAAGCCCGAGGGAAGGACACAGACATCGCCTGGCACGCATAGCGCCCCTTGCGTTGCAGGGTGGGATCCGAGAACGAATCGATTCCGGGAAGGTGCATGAATCGATGTCGTTCCGCAACGCAAGCGATGGCGGAAATGGTGAACACCCCACAGGTTAGCTGCCATGGAAAACCCCATGGTGACCCTTGACGACATCCAGGCGGCGAGGGAGCGCATCGCTCCCCACCTGCATTGCCCCCCCCTCCTGTCCGCCCGGCGCGTGGGAGAGGCGGCGGGTCTCCCTGGGCTCCTGGTCAAGGCCGAGGTCCTCCAGAAGACCGGGTCCTTCAAGGCCCGGGGGGCGCTGAACCACCTCCTCACCCTGGGGGAGGAGGGGCGGCGGCGGGGTGTGGTGACCATCTCGGCGGGGAACCACGCGGCGGCCCTGGCGTGGGCGGCATCGGTGGCGGGGATTCGCTGCACCGTGGTGATGCCGGAAGGAGCCTCCCGGAGCAAGGCGGCGGCAGCCGCGGGCTATGGAGCCGAGGTGGTCCTCCATGGGACCGTCTTCCAGGCGTTCGAGCGGGCCCGGGAGCTGGAGCGGAGCCAGGGGCTCACCTTCGTCCATCCCTTCGACGATGGCGCCGTGATCGCCGGCCAGGGTACGGTGGGGCTGGAGATCGCCGAGGATGCCCCGGCCCCGGGGACGGTGGTGGTGCCGGTGGGGGGAGGAGGGCTGGTGGCAGGGGTGGCCGCCGCCCTCCGGGGGCTGGGCTCCGGCTGGCGGGTCGTGGGGGTGGAGCCCGAGGGCGCCTGCGCGATGTCCCGGAGCGTGGCGGCCGGGCACCCGGTTCGCCTGGACCGGGTGGATACCATCGCCGATGGGCTGGCGGCCCCCATGGCGGGAGAGCTTCCCTACCGCCACGTCGTGGCGCAGGTGGAGGCCATGGTCACCGTCCCCGACTCCGCCATCCGGCGGGCGGTGGGGCTCCTCCTCTCCAGCACGAAGCTTCTGGTGGAGCCGGCGGGTGCAGCCGGGGTGGCCGCCCTTCTGGATGGGGTGGTCCCGGGGCTGGGAGACGGGCCTGTCATCGCGGTGCTCTGCGGGGGGAATGTGGATCCGTCGACGCTGACAGAGCTGATCGGTCCCCACGATGGGGGCTGAGCCCCGGACCGCCCCTACAACTTCGGCGACGAGCCCGCTTCCCGACTCCGGCCATGCATCAGGCGAAGCATGGACACGATCCCCAGCGCCGGACCCACCGCCAGGGCGCTGAAGGCCGCCGTCCAGCCGAAGCGGGCCTTGAGCTCGATGGCCCCCCAGATGGTGAGGGCGGTGAGGAGAAACCCCGCCGAGGTCTGGAGGGTCAGGGCGGTCCCCACGGCGTGGCGGGGAGAGACCTCCGTCACCACCGCACTGAACTGGGCGCTGTCCGCCACAACCACGGCCCCCCAGAGGAGGATCAGCGCCACCACCACCGGCGTGGGGGCGGTGATGAGCCATCCGGCGGCCAGGGCGCAGCCGCCACTCAGGGCCATGCTGACAATGGTGATCCGCTCCCGCCCAAGCCGGTCGGCCCACGCCCCCGCCAGGACCGCTGCCGGTCCCCCCACGGCGATGGCCGCCGCCGCCCCCAGCGCCCCCGCCAACGCCGCCGCCGCCGGATCGGCCCCCGCCAGCCGGGCGTGATCCGCCATGTACACCCCGATGAGGGTCCACATGGGGTAGAGCTCCCACATGTGCCCGAGGTAGCCCAGGGAGGCCAGCCGGGTCTCCCGGTGACGAACCACCGTCCCCACCAACCCCCAGGAGAAGGGTCGGCGATCAAAGGGGACGGGACCGTCCCGGTAGACCAGCAGGATGAGCAGACCCCCGAGGACGGCTCCGGCGGAGGCCCCCCACACCACCCTCTGCATCCCCGGGACACCGCCTCCCACCGAAAGGAGATAGGGGGCGGCCTTCCCCACCGTGAGCGCCCCCACCACCGCCCCGATGGCCAGTCCCCGGCCGGCCATGAACCAGGAGGCAGCCATCTTCATGGCCGGGGGGTAGACGCCGGCCAGGAAGAAGCCGGTGAGGAAGCGGAAGAGCAGCGCCGACCCGAATCCCGGCACCACCAGCATGGAGAGGTTGGCCAGGGCAGCCAGGAGGGCGGAGATCGCGAAGAACCGGCGGAGCGGGAGGATGTCCGCCAGGTTCAGGAGGGCGGCCAGCGCCGTCCCCCCCACGAACCCCAACTGCACGGTTGTGGTGAGCCAACCGGCCTGGGAGGGGGAAAGTCCCCAGCGGAGGGAGAACTCCGCAGCGGAGGCCGCCGCCGTGAACCAGAGGGACATCCCCAGGAGGACGCCGATGCAGAGGAGGACGAGCATCCTCCAGCGGCCGGGATGGGGTGGCACCAGGGAAGCGGACCGGGCGGACGCACCCTCCGCCTCTTCCCTCCTCACCCGAAGAGGCTCTTCACCACAAACCACACGTTGGCGGGACGCTCCGCCAGACGACGCATGTACCAGGGGAACCAGGCCGGTCCGTAGCTGATCAGGACCCTGAGGGGGACCCCCTCTTCCTGGAGGCGACGCTGTTCCCCCGTGCGGATTCCGTACAGCATGTGGATGGCCCAGAGCTCCGGCGAGACCTGGAGCGCCGCGGCCTCCCCTCGGGCCAGCGCCACCAGCTCCATGTCGTGGGTTCCCAGCACGACACCGGCCCGTCCCTCCGCCGCCGCCTCCAGGAGGGTGCGGGTAAGGCGGGCATAGGCGGCGTCCACCCCCGACTTCTCGGCGATGGCCAGCGCCGGGGGCTCCGCATAGGCCCCCTTCACCAGACGGATCCGGGGGTTCAGGGGGAGGAGCCCCTCCAGATCCGCAGGAGTCCGGTGCAGGTACGCCTGCAGACAGAGCCCGGTCCCCGGATGCTCCTCAAGGAGCCGCCGATAGAGCCGGAGGGTGGGATCCACCGTGGGGGATCCCTCCATGTCCAGCCAGAGGGGCACCCCGGCGGCGGCGGTGGCCCGAGCCACGGCGGAGAGATACTCCGCCGCCACATCCTCTCCCAGGGTCAGCCCCAACTGGGTGGGCTTCACCGAGAGCTCGGCGTCCACCCCGGCCCCGCCCATGTGATCCAGAAGCGCCTGGTAGTCGTCTACCACGGAGCGGGCCTCCTCCCGGGAGTTCACATCCTCCCCCAGCATGGTGAAGACACTCCCGATCCCCGACCGTCCCATGGACGCCGCCGCCTCCACTGCGGCCTCCAGGCTCTCCCCGGGCATGAAGCGGTTCACGCTCCGGCGGACAAAGGGGAGCCTGGGAAGCCGCTCCCGGGCCGTGGGACTCCGGGAAAGGGCCAGCAGGGTGCTGCGGATCATCAGGGGGCCTCGAGGGAGAAGGGGCTCAGGGAGACCGGTGGATCCTGGTGGAGGGCGAGGGCGGCAGCGGCCTCCCCCACGGCGGAGGAGACCTTAAAGCCATGGCCGGAGCAGGCGCCCAGCACCACCACCCTGGAGGAGCCCGGGAGGCGGCCGATCCTCCACCGCTCTTCCGGCGCATTGGTGTAGAGGCAGACGGAGCCCCCCAACCACCGGGACTCGACGGCCGGAAGGAGCGCCCCGAGGGGAGCGGCAATCCGCACCTCGTCATCCTGGAGCACCTCCTTCCGGAGTCCGGAGGGGTGGTCCGCCCGGTCGCCTCCGTGGTGGAGTCCCGCCTTCAGCACCTGTCCCCCGGACTCGGGAATCACGTAGAGGAGGGGCTCGTCGCCCCGATCCAGCATGATCACCGGGAGCCCGGGCCTGGCGGCATGGTCCCGGAAGCGGAAGTGCCCGGTGACCTGCCGCTCCACGCACCGGGGCGGGAAGACCGGAGACGCCCCCCCGCCGGCATGGGAGGCCAGGAGCCGGGGAGCCCAGGGACCCATGGCCAGCACCAACTGGTCCACCCGGTGGGTCCCCCGACTGGTTCGGACCTGGACCGCACCCCCCTCCTCCTCCCAACCCAGCAGTCCCTCCCCGGTGAGGATCCGGGCCCCCGCCCTCCGGGCACCATCCAGGTGGGCTTCCACCACCGCCTCCGGATGGAGCACCCCGGCACCGGGTTCCAGGACCCCCTCATGCCCCGGGGAAAGGGAGAGTCCAGGAAAGCGGTCCTGCACCGCGGATCGGGACAACTCCTCCACCGGAACGCCTCCCTCCCGCGCCGACCGAAGAGAGCCCGCCAGGAGGGCGCCGTCGGGGGGTCCCACCATGAGGCCGCCGGTCCGGAGCAGCAGGGAGCGTCCAGACGCCTGCTCCAACTCCTCCCAGAGCCGGTCCGCCCGCCGGAGGAGCGGCAGATGAACCGGACCCTCCATGTAGGCCTGCCGGTGGATCCGGCTGGAGCCGTGTGTGGAGCCCCGTGCGTGGGGGGGTGCCCAGGGGTCGATCCCCACCACATCCGCCCCCCGGGCGCTCAGATGGTAGAGGGCTGCGCTCCCGGCAGCACCCAGACCGGCTACCAGAACCGTCACGGACGTCGGACACCCGAGGGGGAGCCCCACCGGCGCTTCATCGCCCTACCCCTGCAGTCGGACGGAGTCATCCAGACTGGAAGGTCACTGGGAGGGCAATCCACACCGGGGTAGGGTGGTCCTGGCGGAGCGCCGGCGAGAAGGAGTGGAGCGGGGCCACCCGGAGGGCGGCGGCGTCGAATTCCTCACGACCGGAGGAGCGGGCTACCCGGGCATCCCGGACCTGCCCCTGACCGTCGATGAGGAAGTAGAGCAGCACCTTCCCGTCCACCCCCAGACTCCGGAGTTGCGACGGGTACTCCCTCTGGATGGCCGCCTGCACCTCGGAACCGTTCCGAAGGGCCGGGGCATGGGTGAAGGGGGTGAACACGGGGCCCACCCTGAGGATGCTGAGGGCATCCTCGGAGAGCCGGGGGACCATTCCCGCCGTGGACACCCGCGCCACCTCCTGTCCCGGAGCAGGGAGGATTGGTCCGGGGATCAGCAGGGCCACCAGGAGCATCACCGCCCCGGCGGAGGCCCGGATGAAGACCCCCTCCGGACGGATCCGGTCCAGGTCCTGTACCAGGAGCTCGATGCGCCTCTCCAGGGTGGAGCGGGAGCCCGTCAGGCCGGCGGTCCCCACCTGGGGAACGGTCAGCCCTCCCACCTCCAGGAGGAGCTCTCCATAGGCCCTGCGATCCCCCGGACGCCCCCGGAGCACCCTGTGATCACAATCCATCTCGATGGCGGCCCGGAGACGCCGGAACTGCCACCAGAGGAGGGGATTCCAGGGAGTCGCCACCAGAAGCACACCGGCCAGCGCCACCAGGAGGGGGTCCCGTGCCCGGAGGTGCTCCCGTTCATGGGCCAGGATCAACTCCTGCACCCCCCGGGGCCTCCCCAGCACCCATCTGGGAAGGACGATCTGCCCCCTCCGCCACCCCACCACCGCGGGTCCCACCATTCCCGACACAAGGACCTGCTCCCCTGCCAACTCCCCCTCCTCCCAACCCTTCTTCAGACGGTACAGTCGCCGGAAGGCCAGGACGGCCCGAGCCACAAGCAGGGCCGAGAGGAGAACCCACAGCCATGCCACGGGACGGTCCAGGTTCGAGAGGGTGGTCTGCACATGGACCGGCGGCGTCAGGAGCGGGAGCTCCACCCCCACCGCGTGCACCACCGGGCCGTCCGCACCGGAGCCCACATGCGCCTTGTCCACGATCGTCCAGGCCGGGATCAGAAAGGTCCCCAGCACGGCGACGATCCAGACCCATCGAGCGGAGGAACCGGCCATGCGCAGCGCGGACTCGGCTGCCAGTGCGGCAGCGGTGAGAACGACGGCAACGACCATGGTGTGAAGCATCCAACTAGCCAGCATGCACTCCTCCAGTAGCGGATCAACGGTCCAGGACCGACCCATCGGCCACTCTTCCAGGCACGGCATCCCCCGACGCCGCCATTCCCGGGCCCCTTTCCAACAGGAACCCTCCAACGCATGATAGGCGCACTCCCCACCGATGACCAGCGGGCAACATGCATCAACGCTCCAGCTCCGCCCAGGTATCCGTCCCTCGCCGCCCCCCTGCTGGAGGCGATACAGGGGGACGACCCGCCGGGTCCGGCCTCCACGCCGGCCCCCTGGGAGCCGTGCCCCCCTCACCGAGCCGGGGCCAGCGGTCCCTCCACCCGGCGGCCCGGGGAACCTCCGGGAAGCCCCGTGGATCCGCACCCCGGTGTTCCGGAAGGTGAGTCGCCCCCGCCCCTCCCCCCCGTCGGCTCCGGGGCGCCTTCCCGTGCGGACCATGGGGCTGGCGCTGGCCGCACTCCTGGTCCCGGTGATCGGGGCGGTCTTCCTGCCGGAGACGTTGGGGGAGTTCGCGGCACTGCTCTGGCTCACCCTCCTCCTCCCCGGCTTCCTCCTGGCCTACCACCGTGGATGGCAGGGAGCCGCCACCGCCCTGGCCGCCGGTATGGCCACTCTGGCCCTCACCCACGCCTGGGCCGTCTGGCAGGGGATCCGGATCCCGGATACGCTGCTGGGGGTCGTCCTGGCCTACCTGATCCTGTCTGTGGGGCAGGGATGGCTGGGGTCCCGGGTGCGAAAGCACGAACGCCGCACCTCCCGGGATCCCCTCACAGGGCTCCCGGACCGCACCGGGGCCGTGGAGATCCTGGGACGGGCCGTGGAGGGGGGCCGCTCGGGGGCGCCGCTCTCGGTGATCCTGTTCGACCTGGATCGCTTCCGGGCCTTCAACGAGCGGGCGGGACGACCGTTGGGGGACCAGGCGATCCAGGTGTTCGGGAAGATCCTGGAGGAGCAGGCGGGAGGCCAGGACCGGGTGGCGCGGATCGGGGGAGAGGAGTTCCTCATGGTCCTTCCCCGCTTGGACGTCCAGGAGGCCCGGGAGCTGGCGGAACGGGTGAGGGCCGCCTTCCGGACCTGGAGTGACCCTGCACTTCCCCTCACGGCCAGCGCAGGGATCGCCCAGTTCCATACCGGAATGGCCTCGTCCGACGAACTCCTGGCCGCCGCCGACCACGCCCTGTACCAGGCGAAGCACGCCGGCCGGGACGGGATCCGGATCTTCAGCGACGGTGAAGCCCTCCCAACCCCCTCCTCCCGACGGGACGAGGGAGCGCCGGAGGGGACGGGGAGATCCGTCCCCCCCTCCGAGAATCCCACCACCCTGCCCCGGGACCCCTCCTCCATGGGAAGGACGCTCCCTCCATCGGGGCCCATGACCGACGGGCGCCGACGGCGCCGGGTCCTGCTCGTGGAGGACGACAACCGGGTGCGCTTGCTCCTCTCGTCCTTCCTGCGGCGGGAGGGCTTCCTGGTGACCGAGGCTTCCACCGGCGCAGCCGGCCACCTGGCGTTGGCCACCGAGCAGGATGTGGTGGTGACGGACATCCACCTTCCGGACGCCAGCGGGAACGACCTGGTGGCCGCAGTGAAGTCCCGCTGGCCGGGCACCCAGGTGATGGTCCTCACCGGGGCCCGGGACGCCGAGATCGCCGCAGAGGCGCTGAACGCCGGGGCGGACCGCTACCTCTTCAAGCCGGTGGAGCTGGCGGAGCTCCGGACCCATCTGGTGCAGGCGCTGGCCCGGCGGGACTCGATCCTGGAGGAGGGGCAGGAGCGAAAGCGCCTCACCCGGGAGGCCCGGGACCGGGCGGAACAGGCCCAGGAGGCGATCCTTCGGGGAGCCCGGGCGCTGGTCCGGGCTGTGGAGGTCCGGGATCCCTACACCAAGGGTCACTCGGACCGGGTGGCGGACTATGCACTGGCCCTGGCCCAGGAGCTGGGGGAGGCCGCCTTCCTGGACCTCCCCTCCCTCCGGCTGGCGTGCGAACTCCACGATGTGGGGAAGATCGGCGTTCCGGACGCCATCCTGAACAAGGAGACCGGACTGTCCCGGGATGAGTTCGCGGAGGTCCGGCAGCACCCGGTGGTGGGGCGGAGGATCCTGGAGCCCCTCTTCGACGACGACACGGTGCTGGCGGTGGTGAGCTGGCATCATGAGCGCTGGGACGGCGGGGGCTACCCCGACGGGCTGGCTGGAGAAGCCATCCCCCTGGTGGCCAGGATCACCTCCATCGCCGATACGCTGGATGCCATGACCAGCCGGCGGGCCTACCGGGAAGCCCTTCCCTGGGACGCCGCCGTGGACGAGATCCGGGCCAACGCCGGACACCAGTTCGATCCGTCACTCCTCCCGATCTTCGAACGTGCCCTGCCGGTCCTCCGGGAACTGGCCCTCCACTCCACGGAGCACGGTCCATTGCCCCCGCCCGTGGAACCCCTCCTCCCCGGGGGGGGTTGAGCCGGTCCATCCGCCCCCCCCCCCCCCCCCCC
>CAYQVI010000003.1:0-50586 GCA_964420725.1 uncultured Gemmatimonadaceae bacterium
ACTACGACAATGTGCCGAACTGCACCTACTGCCATCCCGAGGTGGCGTCGGTGGGTCTCACCGAGGAGCAGGCCCGGGAGCAGGGGCTGGACATCCAGGTGGGGAAGTTCCCCTGGGTGGGGAATGGTCGGGCGGTGGCCTCCGGGGACGCCGGTGGCTTCGTGAAGGTGATCCGGGGGACGAAGTACTCGGAGATCCTGGGCGCCCACATTGTGGGTCCCCACGCCACGGAACTCATCGCGGAGTTCGTCATCGGGCGGCATCTGGAGTCCACGGTGGAGGAGATCGAGAAGGCGATCCACCCCCATCCCACGCTGTCCGAGGCCATCGCCGAAGGTGCCCTGGCGTCACTGGGCCGGCCCATCCACATCTGAGGGAAGCCGGGGCCCGGGGAGCCTCCTCCCCGGACCTTCGGCTTCTTCAGGAGAGACAGTCATGGATGGCGGCATCCACACCACCACCGACGGAGAGCGGGGGGAGCGGACCTGGAGCGACGACGAGGAGCGGGCACTCCGGCTCTGGATCGCCCTGGCTCGCAGCTCGGCCACGTTCACCCGCGCGGTGGCGGGGAGGGTCCTGGACTACGGCCTGACCCTGCCCCAGTTCGGAGTGCTGGAGGCGCTCCACCACCTGGGGTCCGTTCCGCTGGGGGAACTGGCGGACAAGCTGCTGGTCACGGGTGGGAATGTGACCTATGTGATGGATCGGCTGGAAGAGCAGGGGCTGGTGAGCCGCACCCGCTGCGGGAAGGACCGGAGGGTGGTGTGGGCCTGCCTGACGGACGAGGGGAGGAAGCTCATCGCCGAGGTCTTTCCCGGCCATGCCACGTTCGTGCACGAACTGGTCTCGGTCCTGGACCCGGAGGAGCAGGAGACGCTCCGGACCCTGCTCAAGAAGCTGGGGAAGGGGATCCCCCAGGGGCGCCCCCTCCCCTGACGGGGGGAGGCCTCACGCCTCTGCCGCCTCCAACTCCTTCCGGGGGAGATCCAACTCGGTGCCCCGGATCCTGAGGATCCGCACGAGCGCCTCCCCGATCTTGTTGTTGGGGGTGGAGGCCCCTGCGGTGATCCCCAGGGTGAAGGGTCCCTCCGGGAGCCAGTCCCGTTCCACCTCCTCGGGGGCGTCCGCCGCCAGCACCGGCTTGTGCCGGATCTCACCGCTGACGGGATCGATGCAGGAGGCATCCTCCACATGGTACGTGCGGGTGTAGTCCCGGCACATGTGGGCCAGGTGGTTGGTGTTGGAGGAGTTGTAGCCGCCGATGACGATCATGATCTCCGGGGGCTGCTCCATCATCTTCTTCACCGCGTCCTGCCGCTCCTGCGTGGCGGAACAGATGGTGCCGAAGGAGCGGTAGCGCTCCCGCGCCTCGTCCACCCCCAGCCTCTCCACCATGGCCTGCTGCAGGCGCACCCCGATGGCCAGCGATTCGTTCGCCAGCATGGTGGTCTGATTCGCCAGTCCGATCCGCTCCAGGTGGATGTCCGGATCGAACCCCGGGGAGGCCTTCACCTCGAAGTGCTCCATGAAGGCCTCGCGGCTCATGTGTCCCTCCCGCCCGGCGATGTAGTCGCAGACCAGCATGGCCTCGTCCATGTCCCGGACGATCAGGTAGGTCCCCCCCGGGTGCTTGTTCACCTGCGAGGCCGTGGCCCGGGACTCCTCGTGGTGGTATTTGCCATGGATCACCGCCGTGAATCCATCCCGGGCATACCCCTCCACCCGCTTCCACACATGCAGCACCGATCCGCACGTTGTGTCCACCAGGACACAGCCGATCTTCCGGAGCCGCTCGAAGTCGTGGACCGTGACCCCGAAGGCCGGCAGGAGGACCACATCCTCGGCCGTCACCGACCCGAAGTCGAAGTCCCCTTCGGCATCAGGATAGAGGAACTCGATCCCCATCTCCTGCATCCGGTGGTTCACGTGGGGATTGTGGATGATCTCTCCCACCAGGAAGATGCGGCGGTCGGGGAACTTGTGCCGGGTCTCATAGGCGTAGTCCACCGCCCGATCCACCCCGTAGCAGAAGCCGAATTCCTCCGCCAACCGGACCGTCACATCCCCGAACACGTCCTGGTAGCCCCGCCCGCGGATCCGCTCCACCAACGAGGAGTGGTACTCGGCATCGATCAGGGGGCGAACCTCGCCCTTGAGGCCGAATCCCTTACGGAAGTAGGTCTGTTCCATGACTGATCATCCTGGACGGTCGGACGGGAAGCGAAGTTCGGGCCCCCGGGGCCCGGTTTCCGTGCCACGAAGGGAAGGAAACATGGGGCTCGGCACCGGACAAGACGCCCTCCACCGGGGACAGAGGGAAACCCCCTGCTCCCGGGGGGGTTCCAGGGTGGTACCCAGAACCCCGGAGTTCCATGCGCATCCTGGCCATCCTGGCCACCCTCTTCATCCTGCTCCCGGTGGGGGAGCTGGCCCTCCTCCTGAGGGTGGGCCGCGTCCTGGGTTTCTGGCCCACCCTGGGGCTGGTGCTTCTCACCGGGGTGGCGGGTGCCGCCCTGGCCCGGCGGGAGGGGGTCCGGACCCTCTCCAGCTTCCGGTCCCAGGTGGCGGGGGGTGCCATCCCGGGGCGAGCCCTCATGGACGGCGCCTGCATCCTGGTGGGGGGCGCACTCCTCCTCACCCCCGGCTTCCTGACGGACGCCTTCGGGCTCTCCCTCATCTTCCCCCCCACCCGCCGACTCATCCAGCGTGTGCTGCAGGGGCGGATCGAGGCGGGTCTGGCCTCGGGGCGAATCCAGGTGGTGGGGGTGCCCATGCCCGGGGGCTTTCCCGGTGGAGGCGCATCCGGCCCCACCCCGGACCGTGGCGGGGGTCCTCGGAGAGCCGGTGGCTCCGACGGGGTGATCCTGGATGCCGAGGTGGTGGAGACCCGGGTCCACCGACCCACCCCCGAGCCCTGAGGCAACTGGATTCACTCCCCGCTGCCGACTAGCTTTCCCTGGTCTAGCCGGGAGGATCTCCCGCTTCCCCTTCCGGAATCCCTCCCGGGTGCCCCCATGCACCCTTCCGCTCCCCGGAGAACCCCACCCATGGCAGAAGGCATCCGCTTCCTCGAACAACTCCTGGACGCCCCCGGACCCTCCGGCTACGAGACCCGTCCAGCAAGGGTCTGGCGGCAGGAAGCCGAGAGCTTCGCCAACCGGGTCTGGGGCGACGTCACGGGAAACACCTATGCGGCGGTGAACCCGGATGCCCGACCCCGGGTGATGATGGCGGGACACATCGACGAGATCGGTCTCCAGATCACCTACATCGATGACGACGGCTACATCTATGTGGACGAGATCGGCGGGTGGGACCCCCAGGTCCTGGTGGCCCAGCGGGTCCGGATCCTGGGGCGGGACGGGGATGTGCCGGGGGTGGTGGGGAAGAAGCCCATCCACCTCATCAAGTCCGATGAGCGCTCCAAGGCCGCGAAGGTGTCGGATCTGTGGGTGGATGTGGGGGCTGGCAGCCGGGACGAGGTGAAGGAGCTGGGGATCCGGGTGGGGGATCCCATGGTGCTGGATGTGAAGACGGTCCACCTGGCCGGCGACCGGATCGCCTCCCGGGCCATCGACAACCGCATCGGAGCCTTCGTGGTCCTGGAGGCCCTCCGTCTCCTGGCCCAGGATCCCCCGGGGGCCAGCGCGGTGGCGGTGGCCACCACCCAGGAGGAGATCGGCTACTCCGGGGGGGGAGCCCGCACCGGAGCCTTCACCCTGGAGCCCGACGTGGCGCTGGTGGTGGACGTGACCTTCTCCACCGACGTCCCCGACATCAACAAGAAGGAGGTGGGGGACCACAAGATCGGCGGGGGTCCGGTGCTGTCCCGGGGTTCCGCCGTCCACCCCATGGTCTTCGAGCGACTGGCCTCCGTGGCCGAGGCCGAGGGGATCCCCCACACCATCCAGGCCGCCCCCCGGGCCACGCGGACCGACGCCGACGGGATCCATCTGGTCCGGACGGGTGTTCCCACAGGCCTGGTGTCCGTCCCCAACCGGTACATGCACTCCCCCAACGAGATCGTGAGCGTGGAGGATCTCCGCCTGACGGCCCGCCTCCTGGCAGCCTTCGTCCGGAGCCTGGACGGGGACACCGACTTCACCCCCCGGTGACCGAGCCCCGGGGGGCGTGTAACAGCCGTACCTGAGGAGAGTCCCGTGACCGACGCGCCCCATCCCGCCGACGCCCCCGATCCCGCCGCCGTGCCCGTGGAGAAGACCCGGGAGGAGTGGCGGTCGCTCCTGGAGCCCGCCGCATTCGGGGTGCTCTTCGAAGAGAACACGGAGAGGGCCCATACATCGCCGCTGAACCAGGAGAAGCGGGCAGGGACCTACCTCTGCGCCGCCTGTCTCCTGCCGCTCTTCACCTCGAAGACCAAGTACGACAGCGGCACCGGATGGCCTTCGTTCTTCCAGGCCATCCCGGGGCGCCTCGGGACGAAGAAGGACTACCACCTCTTCCTTCCCCGGACCGAGTACCACTGCATTCGCTGCGGCGGCCACCAGGGACACGTCTTCAAGGACGGCCCCCGCCCCACGGGGAAGCGTTACTGCAACAATGGCCTGGCGCTCCTGTTCGTGCCGGAGGGGGAGGAGCTTCCCCCGCTGCGTGGCTGAATCGACGCGGGTCCCCCCAGGAGGCGCATCCCTCGCATCCACAGGGTGCTGAGCCAGCGGAATTCTTGACTCTACAGGCATTCCTGACGATTCTTCCAGGCTCCGCGAATGCCGCGGCTGGAGATCCAACCACGCAAGACGGGACGGCAGGGTAATGTTCGACCCCCAGGAACTGGTCAGGGAACTGCAGGACATGCGGGACGCCGGATACCTTTCGGACGCGCTGCTCCGGCACGCCGTGCGCCGGATCAAGTCCTCCGACCCCCGCTTCGACTGGGTCGGTGTCTACCTGGTCCGGGATCTCCCGGGAGAGGAGGAAGGGCAGGAGCTCTGGCTCCACAACTACCTCGGATCCCCCACCGAGCATGCCCGCATTCCCGTGGGTCAGGGCATCTGCGGCACCGCCGTGGCCGAGGCCCGGAACATCAACGTGCCCGACGTCAGCAAGGTGGAGAACTACCTCTCCTGCAACCCCGATGTCATCTCCGAGATGGTGGTGCTGATCCGGGCCGGCTCCCAGATCTTCGGGCAGCTGGACCTGGACTCCGAGTCCAAGAACGCCTTCAAGGATGCCGACGAGGAGGCGCTTCAGCTGGTTGCGGACAAGCTGGCCGAGCAGATGGCGGCCGAGCAGCGCTGACCGTCCGGTCCATGGACCTCCGGGTGGTCCGGGCCGGAAACTCCGGGCCCTTCACGCTGGACGGCACCCGGACCTTCATCGTTGGACAGCGGCACGCGGCGGTGATCGACCCGGGCCCGGACGTGGCAGACCACGTCCGGGCCCTTGTGCGTTCCCTGGAGGGAGCCCGCCGGGTGGAGATCCTTGTGACCCACAGACACCCGGACCACGGGGCGGCGGCGGCCCCCCTGGCGGCTGCGCTGGGAGGGCGGGCCCGGATGCGGGAGCCCGGGGGGCGGATCCCCGTGGGGGAGGGAGACCGGATCCCCACCGACGCCGGTGACCTCCTGGCCCTCCATACGCCCGGGCACGCCAATCCCCACCTCTCCTTCCTACACCGGGAGTCGGGGAGCCTCTTCTGCGGCGATCTCCTCCTGGGGGAGGGGGACACCACCTGGGTGGGGGAGTATCCGGAGGCCGTCACCGAATACCTCTCCTCCCTGCGACGCCTCCAGGGGATGGATCTCCGGACCCTCTATCCGGCGCACGGCCCGCCCCTCCCGGAGCCCGGTGAGGCGCTGGACCGCTTCCTGGAGCACCGCCTCGCCCGGATCCGCCAGGTGGAGCGGCTCCGGGAGGCCCATCCCGATGTGGACCCGGTGGAGCTGGCGGGAAGGATCTACGGGCCGGACCATCCTCCAGCGGTGCGGGGGGCGGCGATCCTCTCCATCCGGGCCATCCTGCACCACCTGGGGGAGCCCACCCCCGGACCCTGGGGAAGCGAGCCGGGACAGGAGGAGTGAGCGCCTCCAGAGGCTTCAGGCGGCAGGCCCTCCGGGCGCCGTTGACACCGCTCCGCGCTGCGGCGACCCTGAGCGCATGAGTTCGCGCCCTCCCCTCTCCCCCGGTCTCTCCCCGGAGCTCGCCCGACGCCTCCGGGAGGTGGTGGGTGAGGGTGCCTTCATCACCGACCCCGGGCGCCTCCTGGTGTACGAGTCGGATGGCCTCACCGCTCATCGGGGGGCGCCCCTGGCTGTGGTCCTCCCCGGCACCACCGCCGAGGTCTCCACCGTGCTTCGCCTCCTGCACGACGCCGGGGTGGCGGTGGTTCCCCGGGGGGCGGGGACGGGGCTCTCCGGGGGGGCGGTGGCCACGGGGGATGCCGTCATCGTGGGAACGGCACGCATGAACCGGATTCTGATTCTGGATCCTGTGAATCGCAGGGCCGTGGTGGAGCCGGGGGTTGTGAATGCCCAGCTCTCGGTGGCCGCCGCTCCCCTCGGGCTCCTCTACGCCCCCGATCCTTCCTCCCAGAGTGCCTGCACCCTGGGGGGGAATGTGGCGGAGAACTCAGGGGGCCCCCACTGCCTCAAGTACGGCGTCACCGGGCGGTACGTCACCGGGCTCACGGTGGTCCTCCCCGACGGGGATGTGGTGAAGCTGGGGGGGATGGGGAGGGAGGAGGAGGAATTGGACCTCATGGGGCTCTTCGTGGGGTCCGAGGGGTGCTTCGGGATCGCCACCGAGATCGAGGTGGCCCTGGTCCCGATCCCCGAGGAGATCCGCACCCTCCTGGCCATCTTCCCCGATCTGGAGAGCGCCGCCCGGGCGGTGACGGAGATCATCGCCGGAGGGCTCCTTCCCGCCGCCCTCGAGATCATGGACGGCGCCACCATCCGGGCGGTGGAGTCCTCCGTCTTCGCCGCCGGCTACCCGGTGGACGCCGGGGCGGCGCTGGTGGTGGAGGTGGATGGGATGGGGCTTGGGCTGGATGACGAGGCCGACGCCGCCGAACGGTGGTGCCGCGCCGCAGGGGCCACCGAGGTCCGACGGGCCCGGGACGCCGACGAGAGGGCGGCACTCTGGCGGGGGCGGAAGAAGGCCTTCGGGGCCATGGGGCGGATCGCACCGGACCTCATGGTCCAGGACGCCACCGTGCCCCGGACCCGGCTTCCGGAGGTGCTGTCGGCAGTGGCGGAGATCGGCTCCCGCTACGGTCTCCGCATTGCCAACGTGTTCCATGCCGGAGACGGGAATCTGCACCCCAACATCCTCTTCGACCGCCGGGATGCGGAGGAACTGGCCCGGGTGGAGCAGGCCTCCAGGGAGATCATGGACGCCTGCGTGGCGGCGGGGGGCACCATCACCGGAGAGCACGGGGTGGGGGCGGACAAGCGGGGGTACATGACGCTGATCCACTCCCGCGACGCCCTTCTGGCCATGGCTGCCGTGCGCCGGGTCTTTGATCCCGCTCTCCTCTGCAATCCAGGGAAGGTCCTTCCCGACGACATCTGGATGGAGGCGCTGACCCTGGGGGAGGTGGGGTCCCCTGCCGACACCCAGAAGGGAGGGGGCCGGTGACCCCCTCCCCCGTCGACCCGGCGGTCCGGACCCCCTCCACGGAGGAGGAGGTGGCGGATCTCCTCCGGGAGGCGTCGGCGGAGGGAAGGCCGGTGACGGTTCTCAGGGGGGACGGGTCCGGCACCCACGCCCACCCAGCGGACAGCCCGGATTCCCGGTCGGACACCCTGTCCATCTCCCTGGAGAGGCTGGATCGGGTCCATGAACACGAGCCGGCGGATCTCACCGTGACGGTGGGGGCCGGGCTCCCCCTCCAGCGCCTGGCCCATCACCTGCAGGAGGCGGGACAGTGGATCCCTGTGGATCCCCCCGGGGGGCAGGCCCGCCGGGTGGGGGGGCTGGTGGCCGGCGGCCGCTGGGGTCCCCTCCACCTGGGGTATGGCGCGCCCCGGGACCACGTCCTGGGGGCGACTCTGGTGACCGGGGACGGGCGGATCCTGGCCCTGGGGGGGAAGGTCGTGAAGAATGTGGCGGGCTTCGACCTCCTCCGCCTGGCGGTGGGGAGTCGGGGTAGCCTGGGGGTGGTGGTGGGGGCCACCGTCCGGCTCCATCCCCTCCCCGCCGCCGACCGCACCCTCCTCTTCCCTTCCCCGGATCACCGGGAGCTCCACATCATGGCCCTCCGCCTGGCGGGGCTCCCAGGCTCTCCCGCGGCGCTGGAGGTCCTGGGCCCGGGACTCCTTTCCGGGACCGGGTTGGACGGGTCCTTCCCTGGTGGAGGAGCGGTGGCCCTCCGGCTGATGGGCACCCCAGGGGGGGTGGAAGCTCTCTCGCTCCTGGCGGAGGCGACGGCCTCGATCCCTCCTTCCGTCGTCCTCTCCGACTCCGCCTCCCGGGAGTTCTTCCAGTCCCTGACCGATGGGATGGACGGGGGACGACCCTGGGTCCGCCTCTCGGTCCTCCCATCCCACCTTCCGGAGCTGGTGCGGCGGCTGAGCCCCCTGCTGGAGATCCTCGACCAGGGTCCGGGGGGCTGGTGGTCCACCCATGTACGGGCGGGGGTCCTGCGATTGTCCCTCCCCACGGACCCATCAGAGGGAATACCCGGGGCCCCCGATCTCCTTGCGGCCGTTGGCGTCTGGGCAACCTCGGTGGGAGGTGGGTACCGCAGGGGAGGGGGTCCGACGCTTCCCCGCGAGGCGTCCTCCCCCCGGATCCACAGGCTCCTGGAGGGGATCCGGAGGGTCTTCGACCCGGCCGCGGTCATGCGCCCCCTCCCCCAGAGGCACCCGTGATCATGCGCCAGGATGCGGTGGGCCAGGGCCCGGGGCAGAAACAGGAGGAGGGGGAGGAGGATCCCCCCCGGCTCGGGGTGTGGGAGCCCGCCACCGGCCGTCCCCTGGGCCATGTGGCCATCCACGGAGCGGCTGAGGTGGCGGATGCGGTGCAGGCGGCCCGGCGGGCCGGAGAGGAGTGGGCCGCCCTCCCCGTGAAGGAGAGGGGCCGCCAACTCATGGGGCTCCATCGGCTGATCGGGGCCAGGGCAGGGGAGCTGGCGGACCTCATCCACGCGGAGACGGGAAAGCCCGAGCAGGAGGCGCTGAGCGAAGTGGTGGTGCTCCTGGACCAGGTAGCCCACCTGGTGCGGGTGGCCCCCCGGATCCTGGGCCGTCGCCGGGTTTCCCCGGAGTGGCTGGTGTGGAAGCGGGCCTGGACGACCGCGGAGCCCTTCGGTGTGGTGGGGGTGATCACGCCTTGGAACTACCCCCTGGTGCTCCCGGGGGAGGCCGCCGTCACCGCCCTCATGGCGGGGAACGGAGTGGTGATCAAGCCCTCGGAGTTCACCCCCTTCACCGCCCTCCGCCTCATGGAGCTGGCCCGGGAGTCGGGACTCCCGGACGGACTGCTGGGGGTGGTCACCGGGGGGGGCGGCACCGGGGATGCCCTGGTTCGGAGTGGTGTGGACCGGGTGGCCTTCATCGGCGGTGCGGCCCATGGTCGCCAGGTGATGGCCGCCGCTGCGGAGCACCTGGTTCCGGTGACCATGGAGCTGGGGGGGAAGGACCCTGCGCTGGTCCTGGAGGACGCCGACCTGGAGCGCACCGCCCGGGGGCTTGTCTGGGGCGCCTTCTACAACGCCGGACAGAGTTGCGTCTCGGTGGAGCGGGTCTACGCGGTGGACGCCATCCACGACCGGCTGGTGGAGCGGATGGCCACCCTCCTCCGGGAGATCCGACCCGGGGTGGGGCCCGGGACGGACATGGGTCCCATGGTCACGGCGGGGCAGCTCAGGATCGTGGAGGAGCAGCTTACCGACGCCCTGAACCGGGGGGCCCGGATCGCCGCAGGGGGGGGGCGGGAGGACCCCGGCTCCCGGCTCCTCCTCCCCACCCTGCTGGTGAATGTGGATGACCGGATGCGCCTCATGCGGCAGGAGACCTTCGGCCCCCTCCTCCCGGTGGTCCGGGTCCGGGACGAGGAGGAGGCGGTGGCCCGGGCGAACAAAACCGGTTTTGCCCTCTTCGCCTCCGTGTGGACCGGGGACCGGCGACGTGGGGAGGCGGTGGCCCTCCGCCTCCGGGCCGGAGGGGTCTCGGTGAACGACGTGATCAGCCACTGGTCCATCCCCGGCCTTCCGGTGGGTGGAACGGGTGAGAGTGGCTTCGGGTTCTGCCGGGGCGACGAGGGACTCCGGGAGTTCTCCAGGCGGAAGGCCATCCTTGTGGACCTGGGAGGCCGGAGCCGCGAACTCTGGTGGTATCCCTATACCGCCTCCAGCCTCCGGGTCCTGAGGGCCGCGGCGGCGTGGCGCCGCCACCGGGGGGTCCGGGGGATGGTGGCGGGGATCTGGCGCCTGGTTCGAGGGGGGGACCCATGACACTGGAAGCCGGTCTGCAGAGCCAGGAGGACCGGCTTCTGGCCTGTGTCCACTGTGGCTTCTGCCTCCCCTCCTGCCCCACCTACACCCGTCTGGGGGACGAGGCGGACTCTCCCAGGGGCCGACTCCACCTGATGCGGGCCGTGGCGGAGGGGAGGCTGGAGGCGGACTCGGACGCCTTCCAGACCCATATGGACCGGTGTCTCGGCTGCCGGGCCTGCGAGTCGGTCTGCCCCTCCGGGGTGGAGTACGGACTCCTCCTGGAGCTGGCCCGGGAGCGGGCGGTGGAGGCCCGACCCGCCTCCCTCCCCACCCGGGCGCTCCCTGCGGTGTTTGGATCCTCCCTGGTTTCCCCTCTGGCGCTGTGGGGTGGGCGGCTCCTCCGGAGCTCGGGGTTTCCCCGCCTTCTGGCCCTGCGCCTTCCCAGGAAGGGATGGTGGGGATCGGTGAAGCAGGCCATGGCCATGCTGGCCTCCTCGGCCCCTTCCCGTGAACTGGCACGGCTGATGCCGAGCAGCGGATCCAGGGGGCCCACTCCCCGAGGAGTGGCTCCGGACCCTGGCCCCCCCCCGTCCGCAAGCCCTCCTTCACCGTCCGGAGTCTCCGGACTCCTCCGTTCCACCACGGGGGTCCTGCAGGGGTGTGTGCAGGCGGGGCTCTTCGGTCGGGTCAACGAGGCCACCACCCGGGTGTTGGAGGCCAATGGGACCCATGTGGTACCGGTGCAGGGGCAGGGGTGCTGCGGGGCGCTCCACGCCCACTCCGGCGACCTGGAGGGGGCCCGGCGCCTGGCCCGGGTGAACATTGCGGCCTTCGAGGCGGCGGGGGTGGACCGTGTGGTGGTCAATGCTGCCGGGTGCGGGGCGGCCATGAAGGAGTACGGCCATCTTCTTGAGGAGGATCCGGAGTGGCGCTCCCGGGCGCAGGCCTTCGCCGCCCGGGTCAGGGATGTCTCCGAGGTGCTGGTGGAACGCCCCCTCCGGGTGGGTGGGGGGCTCCCCCTCCGGGTGACCTGGGACGCCCCCTGCCATCTGCTGCATGCCCAGCGGGTGTCGGAGCCTCCCCTCCAGCTCCTCCGCTCCATCCCCGGACTGGAGTTGCTCCCTCTCCGGGGGTGCGAGGAGTGCTGTGGTGGCGCGGGGATCTACGCCCTCACCCACCGGGAGCTGGGCGGGCGCATCGGGGGGGACAAGGTGGCAGCGGTGCAGGAGACGGGAGCGCAGGTGGTGGCTACGGCAAACCCGGGTTGCATGATGCAGATCGGCGCCGGTCTCCTTGTGGAGGGGAGTGGGGTGGAGGCCGTGCACCCTGTTGAGTTGCTGGATGCCAGTTACCGCATGGGCGGGATCTACGCCGAAGGGGGAGGATGAATCCGGACAGGGAAGGGGATCCGATGACGGCGGACGGCAGGACCCAGGCGGGGAGCGAATTCCTGCTCGCGGCCCGGGAACTGCAGCCCCGGCTCCATGAACTCATGCGCCGATTCGTCGAGGTGGAGTCCCCCAGCGGGGACGTGGAGGCGAACCACCGGGTGGCCCACATCTTCCAGATGGCGCTGGAGGCCCGGGGGATGACGGTGGCCCGGCGACCGGCTCCCGGGTACGGGGAGCACCTCGTGGCCAGGCTACCCCTGGAGGGCGCCCCCCCCGATTCCCGGCCGGTGCTGGTGCTGGGGCACATGGACACCGTGCACCCCGTGGGCACCCTGGCCACTCTCCCCTTCGAACGTCGGGGCGACACTCTCCGGGGGCCGGGGGTCTTTGACATGAAGGGGGGATGGGCCTGCTTCCTGGCGGCGCTGGACCTGCTGGCGGCCCGGGGGTCGGGTCCCTCGGCCCCCCTCCTGGTCCTGGTCACCTCCGACGAGGAGGTGGGATCCCCCACCTCCCGCACCCTCATCGAGGAGGCGGGGCGGAGCTCCCGGGCCTGCCTGGTGCTGGAGCCCTCCCTCCCGGGGGGTGCGGTGAAGATCCGGCGGAAGGGGACCGGAGAGGGGGTCCTCACCGTGACGGGAAGGGCTGCCCACGCCGGGATCGAGCCGGAGGCGGGGGCCAGTGCCATCCACGAGATGGCCAGGCAGATCCTGGCGGTGACCGCCCTGGCTGATCCGGAGAAGGAGACCCATGTGAATGTGGGGCTGGTACGGGGAGGGACAGGGGCCAATGTGGTGGCCGCCCGGGCGGAGGCGTCGGTGGACTTCCGCTTCTGGACCCGGGAGGAGGCGGAGCGGCTGGAGGCGGCCATGGCCGCTCTGACCCCCCACGATCCCCGCTGCACTGTGCGGCTGGAGGGGGGCGTCAATCGGCTGGCGCTGGAGCCCTCTCCCGGAAGTGAAGCGCTCTACGCCGTGGCCCGGGAGCTTGCGGGGGAGATGGGGATGGAGTTGGGCTCCGGTGGGACGGGGGGAGCGTCCGACGGGAATCTGACGGCGGCGGTGGGGTGCCCCACCCTGGACGGACTGGGGCCGGAGGGAGGGGGAGCCCACTCCCAGGACGAGCATGTCCTGGTGGAACATCTTCCCCAGCGGGTGGCGCTGCTGGCCCGCCTCCTGGAGCGGGTTTGAAGGAGTCCGGCACTCCCCCTGTGGCCGACCTGGAGATCCGCCCGCTGGAGAGCGAGGCGGACTTCCGGGCCTGTGTCCGCCTCCAGGAGGAGATCTGGGGGGAGGGCTTCTCCGAGCGGGTCCCCCTGGCCATCCTGGGGGTGTCCGCCCGGTTGGGAGGGGTGGCGTCGGGGGCCTTCGACGCCCGGGGGGAGCTGGTGGCCTTCGTGTTCGGGCTGACGGGGATCGAGCTGGGGCGGGCGGTCCACTGGTCCGACATGCTGGCGGTGAAGCCCGGGTACCGGGACGCCGGGCTGGGGAGGGCGCTGAAGCTCCACCAGAGGGAGCTCCTCCTGGAGCGGGGGGTCCGGAGGATGCACTGGACCTTCGATCCCCTGGAGTCCCGGAACGGTCGGCTGAACCTGAGCCGCCTGGGGGGTCTGGGGCGCGAGTACGCGGAGGACATGTACGGGGGCTCGGACTCCCCCCTCCACGCAGGGATCGGGACGGATCGCCTGGTGGTTACCTGGGAGCTGGAGAGCTCGAGGGTGGTGGACCGCCTCTCGGGCTTCCACCGCCCACCGCTGCTGGATGAACTGAGGGACGTTCCCGACGCCTTCCCGGTTTCCATGGAGGGGGAGTTCCCCGTTCCGGGGGACGTCCGGCCGCCGGACCCCGGAGAGTTCGGCGAGGGGGCGATCCTCATGGCGGTACCCCGGGACATCCAGGGGCTCAAGGCCCGGTCCATGGAGCTGGCCATCGCATGGCGCACCGCCACCCGGGCGGTGCTGGGGCCGCTCCTGGGGAGCGGGGACTGGGAGGTGTCCGAGCTCCTCCCGGGGGAGTCGGTGTCCCGCTATCTGGTGACGCTGCGGGAGGATCCCCCCGCCCGTGAGGAGGCCCGTCGCCGATCCCGTTCCCCCTTCCAGCCCGAGGACGAGTAGGGGCGCCTCAATCGTCCTGCCCCCCTCCCTCTTCCTCCTCTCCCTGGAAGTCGAAGGGGGGGCTCTGCAGCCGGACCCGGAGGGTGGGGAGTCCCAGGGCCCGCTGAAGGAGCCGCCCCACCCCCCGGGTCAGGGCGCCATCCACCCCCCCTCGCTCCCCCGCCAACCCCGGCCCGAGATCGCCCCTGAGCCACCGCTGCAGTTCCTCCAGATCCGAGAGGGAGAAGGTCTCCACATCCAGGGTGGCCAGGTAGTAGTAGCGGGCTCTGCGACTGGGGCGCAGGGGAAGGGAGAAGCTTTCCAGCACAACCAGCCGGAGCTGCTCCAGCGACACGAGCACCTGCTCGGTGGCCAACTCCGTGGTGCGGAACCGGTAGGTCCGGGAGAGGGGGTCGTAGAGCACCGTGGCCCGCCACTCCGCACCCCCCTCCTGGGAGTCGAAGAGACCGTCCCTCCACAGCTCCGCCTGGACCCTGATGCGGAGGGGGAGCCCCTCCTCCAGGGCGTCCCGGAAGCGCTCCTCCTCCAGGAGACCCCCCACCCGCAACTCCAGCGCTCCTGTGCGGGGGTCCACGGCCAGCGTCACCTCCTGCCCCAGGGCTCCCACAGGTACCAGGACGCCCAGCGACACGAGGAGCCCCACGAAAAGCAGCAGGGGAAGCAGGCGGGTCGGGGGAGCCCGGCGGGGAAGGGCGGGGGAGATGGCCACGAGGAATCAGAAGCGCTGATTCAGGCGGACCGAGAAGGTGGCCCGTCGGCCATCCCCCTGGAAGGGAAAGGCCACCTGGGCGGTGAGATGCCCCAGGAAGAGGCCGATGCCTGCGTCCGAGCGCCAATCCATGTTCACACCGCGGAAGGCCCCCTGGGCGGGTTCACCCCGGGAGTTGGACCAGCCCCGGGCGGCATTCACGAAGAGACTCCAGCCCGGGGTCAGCTCCAGGAGTCCCAGGAGATTCCCCACTCCGCTGTCCCGGGGGATGTCCAGGTCCAGGGTCTTCCGGAACTCCGCCTGGAGGAGCACCAGGCGGTCGCATCCGTAGCCGGCAAAGACGGGGGAGGCGTCCGACGGGAGGGGTTCCTCCTGGGATCCCCTGAAGACCGGCGCATCCCTGGCTCCGCAGTCCAGCCCCAGCAGGTCGTGTCCCGGGAGGGACCCCGCCCCTCCTGCGGCATGCTGGAACTGGGGGACCATGGGAGTGCCGTCCAGGGCACCGGTGAACAGCGTCCGCAGCCCCAGGCTGGAGCTCGGGCCGATCCGGCTGTAGCGGCGCAGATCCGCTGAACCGTGGGAGAAGGTCTGATCCGCAGGCCGGCGGACCCCTGGCTCGATGATGGGGGTGGGCTCCTCATTCCCGGACAGGAGGGCGGGGAAGGTGAGGTCCCCACCCAGCCCCCTCCGGAAGGAGAGGACGGCAAGCCAGCCGTCGGTGGGGGCCTCCACGTCGTTCCGGGTATCCAGCAGCAGACCCAGCCCCAGGGAGCGGAGGGTACCACTGGCGATGGCCGGCTGCGGGCGCCAGGGGAGGTCATTGTCCTTCAGCGCCCACGGGCCCCCGGGATGCACGAAGCGATGTCGAGCCTCCCGATACTCCCAGGTGGCGGAGACGGGAAGACCCCGGGGGCGCCACTCCAGGAAGGCGTTCCATCCCTGTTCCTCGAAGTAGTCCCGGAAGTCCCGGTGGAGGATGAAGGTGGCCAGCGATGCCTCCAGGTCGGAGACACCCCAGGACTCCATGGGGACGATCTCGGATCGGATCCGCACCCCCAGTCCCACCTCGTCCCGCCCCCCCAGGCTCTGTTCCACCCGGACCGAGTATCCCAGATCCGACGCCCGGAGGTCGATCCCGGATTCGGAGCGCCAGACTCCCAGCGCCTCCACCCGGAGGGGGTTCCGGGCGGCGGTTTCCAGGATGGGGCCGAAGACCACCGGCAACCCTTCGACCCGGTTGTAGTTTCGCCCGGCTCGCACAGTGAGGCGGGAGCGCCCGAAGCCCAGCGGGGAGGAGAGGCCGTCCCGCCGCCCCCTCTCCACCGCCTCGATCTCCTCTCCCCGGAAGGTGTAGGTCAGGGGGGTCTCGTAGACCTCCAGGACCCCCCCGATGGAGCCTGGCTCCGCAGTCTGCACTCCACCCCCCACCAGCAGCACATTCCCGGTCACCACCCCCCCGGGCTCGAAGCGGAGGTCGCCGTTCACCACCAGGAGGTCCCCGTCGATGCGCCCCCCCAGAACGAACGGGCCGCCCAGGGACGCCACCGTTCCCTCGATGGCCGTCCCGGGGGGGATCCTGGAGCGCCCGGGAAAGCGGATGGTGGTGGAGTCGTTGTAGACAGCCACCACGGCGGCGGCCACCCCGGCGGGAAGCTGGGGGCGCTCCAGTGGCATCTCCTGTGAGGTGAGGGCCATGGGAAGGATCAGGGCCAGCAGGACGACGAGGAGCGGAGCGGTCCGCAACGGCACTCCGCCCCGTCTCCGGCGGGGAGGGAAGGAGGCCGATCCCGGCGGGGGCAGGATGGGGGCCGCAGGGGCCCGGAATGGCGAACGGGTGGGCATGTTGGAGCTCCGGAAGGACGGAGTGCCGCGGCTTCGGTGGAATGAGGGACGGATCAGGTCAGTCATGGTCACGGACACCCAGGCGGCGCATACGGCGATAGAGGTTGGCCCGATCGGTCCGGAGGATGCGGCCGGCTTCGGCCACATTCCCCTCGGCCCGGGTGAGAGCCGCCAGGATCAGCGACCGCTCGTGGGCATCCAGTTGGTCTGTGAGGGACCCATCGGGCTCCCCCGTCCCGCCCGGGAGGGGGGTGGGGAGGACCTGGGCCACCTCGGCGGCCCCCACTACCGAACCGGGGTGGAGTATGGCCAGACGCTCCGTGATGTTCAGGAGTTCCCGGACGTTTCCAGGCCAGCCATGCCTCTCGAAGGCCTTCATCCCCTCGGCACTGATCCGGGGGGCGGGGAGACCGTGGCGATTGCGCAGGCGTTCCAGGGCGTGGGCCACCAGGGCGGGGATGTCCTCCCGCCTCTCCCTCAGCGGGGGCATCCGCAGGGGGACCACCTCCAGCCGGAAGAAGAGGTCGTCCCTGAAGCGGCCCTCCAGCGCCTCCTCCCGGAGATCCCGGTTGGTGGCTGCCAGGACCCGGACGTCCACCGGAATGGCGGTACTCCCCCCCACCCGGTCCACCACCCCTGTCTCCAGGACCCGTAGGAGCTTCGCCTGAGCCCCCTGTCCCAGATCGGCCACCTCGTCCAGGAAGAGGGTTCCCTGGTGGGCCAGCTCGAAGCGCCCCCGGCGGCGCTCGGTGGCTCCTGTGAAGGCCCCCTTCTCGTGCCCGAACATCTCGCTCTCCACCAGTTCCCGGGGGATGGCGGCGGAGTTCACCCGGACGAAGGGCTTCCCAGCCCGCCTGGAGAGACCGTGGATGGCGGTGGCCGCCAGCTCCTTTCCGGTCCCGCTCTCCCCAGTGATGAGCACCCGGGCGTCGGTGGGGGCCACCTTCCGGATTCGCTCCCGGACCGCCGCCATGGCAGGGGACTGTCCCACCAGTTCGGCGGTGGGGCCCAACTCCCCCTGGAGGGCCCGGGTGAGGTCCCGTGCCCGGCTCACCTCAAGGGCGGCCTTCAGGGTCAGCAGCAGGGCGTCCGGGTGGAGGGGCTTCTCGGCGAAATGGAAGGCTCCCCGGCGGGTTGCCTCCACGGCGTCCGCCAGGGTGGCTTCGCCGCTCATCATCACGATGGGGGTGCCGGGGGCCCGGTCCTGGAAGGGGCCCAGCGCTTCCAGCCCGGACATCCCGGGGAGGGCCAGGTCCAGGAGCACCACCTCGGGAGGGGTGGATGCGGCGAACTCCAGCGCCGCCTCGGCGGTGGAGGCCTCATCCACGGTCCACCCCTCCGCCTCCAGGAGGGAGCGGAGCATCCGGCGGATGTTTCCCTCATCGTCCACGACCAGGATGTGCATCGGCGTTCCCGCAGGGGTCAATTCCGGGTGCGTAGCGGCGGCAGGGGGTCGGGCTTCCCGGTCCCCTGTCCGCCCAGGAAGGTATGGGATCCGGGGCTGTGGAGGAGGGCAGTGGGGGCGGGGCGCCCCCGGTGGGGTCGGGAGCCGGCGGGGGTCCAGGGGAGGCAGGAGGCAGGAGGTGGGGAGGCACCCATGCCCCTCACTCCACCCCGGCGGCCCCGGGAGCCCCGGCCTCCACCGTTGCCCCTTCCAGAGGTGGGGCCAGGGGGAGCCAGACCGTGAAAGCTGCTCCACCCAGCTCTCCCTCCCCGGCCGAGACCCTTCCGCCATGTGCCTCCACCGTCTGTCGCACCAACGCCAGGCCGATGCCGCTCCCCCGGCGCTTGGTGGTGAAGTCCGGAGTCCAGATCCGCTCCAGGTCGTGGGGCGGGATCCCCGGGCCGTTGTCTTCCACCCTCACCGTCACCCCCTGGTCCCAGGGTGCGGCGCTGACCCGGACCCTTGGGGGGGTGTTGCCCGGCGAGGGGCTCCCGCCGCCCCAGGGAGCCGGGGTCTCCGCCGCCTCCACCGCATTCACCACCAGGTTGCCGAAGACCCGCCCCAGCGACTCGAAGCGCCCATGGATGCGAGGGGTTGTGGGCTCCACTTCCAGCTCCACCTGGAGATCCGGCCGGCGGTGTCGGGAGACGATCCCCGTCAGGAGCTCCTCCAGGTCGATCTCGGACACAGGCCCTTCGGGCATCCGGCCGAACTGGGCGAAGGATCGGGCCATCTCGTCGAGGCGCTGGATCTCGTCCAGGAGGACCTCGCTCTCGGCGGTGATGGCCGGGTCCTGCCGCCGCGCCAGGGCCAGCGCCGCCATCCGCATGGGGGTGAGGGGGTTCTTCAACTCATGGGCCACCCGACGAGCCATCTCGGTCCAGCTCCTGAGGCGGGCGGCTTCCACCTCACGGCGGCGGACGGACCGGAGTTCCGTCTCCATCCGGCGGAGACTCCCCCGGAGCGCCTCCAGCTCCTCCACCGAGGCCACCCCCCTCCCGGATTCAGGCGGAGGGAGGGGTTCGTTCCGGGCGATGCGCTCCGTCCACCCCGCCAACTCCCGGACCGGGGCGGAGATGCTCCGGGAGAGGGTCCGGGCCAGGAGGAGGGCAGGGGCCGTCACCAGGAGCGCCAGGAAGACGGCGATGGCGGGGAGGACCGCCACGAACCGCTCCGCCACCAGGGCATAGAGCCGGGAGAAGCGGAGGGAGGCGGAGAGGGAGGTCCGGTGCTCCTGGGCGGCCCGGAGGAGGAGGGTGTCCTCCCCCGCCACCGCCTCCACCCGATCCAGCAGCACCCGACCGGACTCCGCCACCTCGCCCCACGGCCCGGCGGTCCCGGCCCCGGACATCACCTGCCGCACCGTGATGGTCCCGGTGACCAGGACCAGGATGGTGGGAAGGAGCGACATGGCCACCAGCGCCAGGAAGACCCGGAGCCGGAAGCTCCCCCCTCTCTGCCGCATGGCCTTCCTCCCGGGGCGAAGGGACAGTCTGGAATCCACCGGTCCCTCCGCCTCAAAGGCGCCGGGGGGATCCCCTGTGGGAACGCGCATCCCGGTGGAGTGGGAAGGTAGGGAATGGCCGGAAGGGGGGGCAAGCGAGGGGCCCCCCCTCCGGTCCGGTTCCGCCCCGGTCATCCCATGGAACCCCCGGAGAGAGCCCGCAGGCAGGTGGGGCAGAAGCGCCACCCCGACCGCACCTCGGTTCCGCACCCGCAGAGGACCCGGGCCCTGCGCCCACACGCCGGACACCCCACCGCGCCCTGGGGGAGTGTGGCTCCACACCCCCGGCAGGGGCGCCCCGCAGCAGGGTCGGTGCCCAGGACACGCCCGATCTCGTGGGGCGTGGTGCGGCCCTCCGCCACCTTCCGCCGGGCGTCCTCGGCCATGGACCCCATCCCCCCCTCCTCGGCCAGGCTCCGGAGCTCCGTCGTTCCGGCCCCCCGACTGACGGCCTCCCTCAGCGCCTCGCTCACCACCAGGAGCTGGAAGACTCCCAGCCGTCCCCGGTAGCCGTCGGCACAGTGGGTACAGCCGGCGTCGTGCCCCCGGCAGAGATCGCACACCCTGCGGACCAGGCGCTGCGCCACGATCCCCGTGAGCCCTCCCGCCAGGAGGAAGGGGGGCACCCCCATGTTCAGGAGCCGGGTGATCCCTCCGGGGGCGTCGGTGGTGTGCACGGTGGAGAGGACCAGGTGTCCCGTGATGGCGGCGGCCATGGCGATCTCCGCCGTCTCCCGGTCCCGGATCTCCCCCACCATCACCACGTCCGGGTCCTGCCGCAGCACCGACCGGAGCACTGTGGGAAAGCCCAGCCCCGCCCGGGGGTTCACCTGTACCTGGTTCACCCCCGGGAGCCGGTACTCGATGGGGTCCTCCAGGGTCACGATGTTGTCCCTGTCCCGGTCCAGCTCCGCCATGGCGCCGAAGAGGGTGGTGCTCTTGCCGCTCCCGGTGGGGCCCGCCGCCAGGATCACCCCGCTCCTGGAGCGGAGGAGCATCCGGAAGCGGGCCAGGTCCTCCGGCGACATCCCCACCCCCTCCAGGTCTCCAGGGGACTGGGATGGGTCCAGGAGCCGCAGCACCGCCTTCTCCCCGGAGGACACCGGAAGGGTGGAGGCCCGAACATCCAGACGGCGATCCCCCAGCCGCAGGGGGAAGCTCCCGTCCTGGGGGCGGAGCTTCACCGAGATATCCATTCCCGCCATGATCTTGATCCGGGAGATGACGGCTTCCCGGATCCCCTGTGGGAGCTCCATGGCCGCGCGGAGCACCCCGTCGATCCGGTAGCGGACCCGGACGCCGTCCTCCCACTCCTCGATGTGGATGTCGCTGGCCCGCTCCTCCACGGCCCGGCTCAGCACATGGTCCACCAGGCGCACCACGGGAGCCGCCGCCGCCGCCCGTACGAGGTGCTCCGGGTCCTCTTCCCGGCTCCGTCCCCGGATGAGCCGTCCCGGCAACTGCTCCACCAGGGCATCCAGCTCCCCGCCGTAACCCCGGACCAGCCCCACCTCAACGGCCGAGCGGGTGGCCACCACCGGCTCCACCCTGCGACCGGTCTGGAACTGGAGGTCGTCCACGGTGGCCAGGTCCAGGGGATCTGCCATGGCCAGGCGAAGGCTCCGGGGGGTGGCGGAGAGGGGGAGCACCCCCCGCTCCCGGGCCAGCCTGGGGCGCACCAGGAGGAGTGCCTCCGGCTCCGGCTTCAGGGGGGGATCGGCCACGGGCAGGTTGAGCTGGATGGCCAATGCCCTGGCCACCGCCTCCTCACGGCAGGCACCCCGGGCCACCAGGGTTTCCCCCAGGCGTCGGCCGCTGGCGGCCTGCCCCTCCAGGGCGGCGTCCAGCTCCTGGGGGCGGATCATCCCCGAGGAGAGGAGGAGCTGTCCCAGGAGCCGGGAGCGCTGGGGTGCCTCCCCGGTGCCGTCCCGGACGGGCGGGGGGGCGTCGGGAACTGGATCGGATGCTATCATGCGGGAAACAATTGCTCTCCCGGCGGGGCGATGGAATGCTCAGATGGGCCGATGGGGTGTGGACCTTTGCACAGGGGTGCTTGTGGATCACCGAGGTGCTGGAGCGGAACGGAGGAGGAGCTTCCCCGGGGTGGAGGGGGGAGCGTGGAGGGCCATCCTCCTGGGATGGCTCCTGGCCGGCTGCTCCGGGGAGCCGGCACCGGAAGAGGCCCCTGCGGCGCCCCCTCCGGACTTCGGCGGGGCCGTGATTGTGGAGAATGGTCCCCCTCCCGCCGGGGCGTACGGGAGCGTGGACTCCCTCCCCCTCTGGTCCCTGGGTCAGGGGGAGGGGGACTCCATCGCCATCTTCAGCCGGATCACCGGTGTGGTTCCGGTGGGGTCCGGAGGATTCGCGGTCCTGGACGCCACACCGGCCACCATCCGCCTCTATGATGGGGAGGGTGCCCGTACCGGGGTCCTGGGGGGGCGTGGGGAGGGGCCGGGGGCGCTGGACCTGCCCGCCACCCTCCTGCCGGAAGGGGGAGACACCCTGGTGGTGCACGATGTGGCCCTCCGGCGCAGGATCTGGTTCCACCCGGAAGAGGGGTTCCTCAGGGAGGAGCCCATGGGGTTTGCGGGGCGGACCGTCCTGGGCCGCCTCCCCTCCGGCGAACAGTTGATCCGCCTGGAGGAGGAGCTCCCCAGACCCCTCCCCACCGGGCTCCTGGAGCGGAGTGTGTCCTTTCTCCTGGAGGGGGGGGCGGAGGGTGCGGGGGAGATCGCGGAGCTGGGGCGCTTCGCCGCGGTCCCCCTGGTGGTCCACGGCGCGGGGGAAGGGGGAACGCCAGAGGTGACCCCCGTTCCCTTCCGGGCCATCCCGTTGGCTGCCCCCTGGAACGGCGGGGTGGTGGTGGCGGATGGCACGGCCGATCTGAGGGAGTACGATGCCTCCGGAGCGCTGGTCCGGGTGATCCGTACCGGGATTCCCCTGCAAACGGTGGAGCGGGCGTGGGTGGAGGGTTTTGTCCGCAGCCGCACCGGGGGGCTTCCGGATCCGTCGGTAAGGGCCCGGGTGCAGGACGACCTGTCGGGGGTGATCTTCCCGCCCCACGTGCCGGCCTTTGCCGATCTCCGGGTGGACTCTTCCGGGAGGCTCTGGCTCCTGGCCACCCGGCTCCCCGGGGAGCCGGCGGTGCAACGGTGGTGGGTGGTGCAGTCCGACGGCCAGACGCTGGGGGATGTCCGGATGCCCCCCCGGGTGTCGTTGAGGATCCCGGGCGAGGATCGGGTGCTGGGCTCCGTGGCGGACGACGCCGGAGTGATCCGGATCGTTCTTCACCGGCTCCGGAGGTGAGCTTCCCGACGCTTCCTCGCCTCGGGGGACTCCACCCCGGCGGAGCCTACACTAGTCCTCCCGGAGGTAGAGCTTCTCGTACCGACGGGTCATCTGTCGGGCGGTGAAGCTGGCCTCGTAGCGCTTCCGTCCCGCCTCCCCCATCCGGCGCCGGAGGTTGGGATCGTTCAGGAGGCGCTCCAGGGAACCGGCCAGCGAAGCCACATCCTCGGGCTCCACCAGGAAGCCGTTCACCCCTTCCCGGACGGCGGTGGGAACCCCTCCCACGGCACTTCCCACGATGGGGAGTCCTGCGGCCATGGCCTCCAGGATCGCCATGGGGAGCCCCTCCCACCGGGAGGGGAGGGCGTAGATATCGAAGAGGGCCAGGAGGTCGGGGATGTCCATCCGGAGCCCCAGGAGGTGCACATGGTCCTGCAGTCCGGCCCGGTCCACCATCTCCTGCAGTTCGGCCTGCTCGTTCCCCTTTCCCTCGCCCACGATGAGCACCTTGAAGTCCGGGAAGCGGGGGCGGAGCATCTCCGCCGCCTGCACCAGGAACTCCATCCCCTTCTGGTGGGTGAGCCGTCCCGCCGTGCCGATGATGGGCGTCCCGGGGGCAATCCCCAGCTCCTGCCGGAGCTGCGTGGTGTCGCTCCGGATGGGCTGCAGGTCGATGCCGTTGGGGATGGTGGCCAGCTTTCCTTCGGGGATCTTCTCGTAGTGGCGGAGGTTGTGGGTGGTATCGTCGGACACCCCCACCACCCGATAGGCCAGGTGGGAGAGGAGGTGTTCAGCCACCATCCAGCGCACGCGATCGGGGAAGGGGCGGGCATGATCCGTATGGATGTGGGTCTTTACCCCCGCCAGCGTCGCCCCCAGGGCCCCGTGGAAGAACGGGCCCGTGTTGTGACTGTGAATCACGTCGATGCGCTGCTCCCGCAGGATCCGTCCAACCTTGCGAAAGGCGAAGTAGTCCAGCTCCTCCCGGGACCAGGGAAGGACGTGCACCGGGATCCCCTCGGCCATCAGCTCCGCAGCGAAGTCCCCCGCCTTCCGGAGACAGAGGACCGAAGGTTCGAAGCGCTCCCGATCCAGGGTGCGGCAGAGGAGCACGATGACCCGTTCCAGCCCTCCCACACCCAGATCCTGGGTGATGTGCATCACGCGGGTGGGGCGGGAGGTTCTTCCTGAAACGGACTTCATGGCTCCCATCCAGGGCTGGGCCCCGACCGGGCCGGGAGTGGTGGGGGTGGTCTGCATCGGAATGCCGCTCGGCGTGGGGATCCGTCGTTCATGGCTCGTCCTTCGCCGGGTCTCGATGCAAGGGAGGGACCAGAGCGGCGCCGGGGGGAGCGGACCAGTCCAGGACGGCCCCGGCGATGTGCCGGATGGAGGAGATCCCCGCCGTGTCCGGGAGGGGTGCATCCCCCCCACCGATGCGGGCGATCAGCCCCAGCGCCGGGTTCAGGGTGTGCCCGACATCCACCTCTTCCAGGTTCCCATGGTCGCTGGCCACCACCAGGAGGGCCTCTCCCTCCACTCCGGCCAGGATTCCTCCGATGAAGGCGTCCACCCGCTCCAGCGCCGCCACCGCCCCGGACATCCCCCCGCGGTGCCCCACCAGGTCGGTGTCGTAGTGGGCGAAGAGGGTGAGGTCATGGGATTCCGCGATCCGGGCCAGAATCCCGCCGGCCTCCCCGGGGCCCAGGTCGGGGGCGCTCCGGAGCCCCAGGCGCTCCCGCCATCCGGTGTTCACCAGCTCGCTGGCCACCGCCTCACCGGCCACCAGCGCCTCCTCGTGTCGGTCCAGAAGCCCAGCCCCACGGGCTGCCAGGGGTGGACCGGCCCAGCGCCGGAGGGGGGCATCCAGGAAGCGCCGGGGATAGGCGTTGGCAAAGGCCACCCGGTCCCCCCGGTCCCGGGCCTTCCGCAGCAGGCTCTCCTCCTCCACCAGTCCCCGGAGGGTGGAGGGGACCCAGGGCCCGAAGTGTCGGCCGAAGAGCCGGGGGGCGTCGGCGCCGGTGAGGAGGGCGGCGTGGCCCGTGCCGCTCCGGGGGAGACCCTCCACACCCAGCCGGGCGTCCAGGGGGATCACCCGGGCCCTGGAGGAGGCGGGGGCGGGATCGGAGAGGGTGGGGAGCCGTCCCCCCAGCAGCTCCCCGAGGACCGGGAGGTGGGCGCGGAGGAAGGGATTCCGGGACGGATCGTCGGAGCCGATGCCGACGCCGTCCAGGAAGAAAAAGAGAAGGGGATGCCGCCGGCATTGCACCCCTGGAGCCCCGGGGGGGGCGGTCCCGTCGCCCCCGGAGCCCGGGGGACTCATCGACCGGGGCGGAGATCCATCGTCACCTGAACGGAGATGTGCCCCAGGTCCGCCCGCTCCCGGATGGCGTCCCGGACCCGTGGCTCCAGCTTCCGGTAGGCGGCCATCACCCCATCCCGGAGCTCCTTCCGCAGCACCCGGAGGGCGTTGGCGTCGGCCCGGGAGGTTCCGGTGGCCAGGCGGGCCTCGTCCAGCCGTTCCGGGAGGATCTCGAAGGGGGTCACCCCCACATCGTCGTGGCGCTCGTGGTCCATATAGTGGATGGACACCGAGACGTCCCCCCGGGCGTGGTGGTGGTGGATGTCGCCGATGGCCTGGAAGCGGGAGGCCAGCCGCTTGAGGTCTGCGCTCCCGGCCGCCGTCATGTAGGCCCGCTCCACCACACGGAAGATCCGGCGAGCCCGCTCCGTGGGGGTGGAGTCGGACTCCGGTAGTTCGGTGTCCAGTTCCCGGGCGGTGGCGTCCCGGGAGTAGGCGGAGGCCGCCCTCTCCTCCTCCCGGCTGCGAGCCCGGTCGATGTTGTCGAGGATCCGGTCCGGATTGGTTCTGAAGCTCATGGTGGTACTCCCAGGGTGAGGCGGTCCTCCGGGAGGATAACCTGATCCCGTCGTGCGGTGCCAGTACGGTGGGGAGCGCCCGGCGCCATACTGGTGCCCACGGGCGGGCCTGCCTACTGTGGTGACGCCGTGCCCGGGGGCCACCCTGCAGGAGCGCCGAGCGGTGTCCGGGGGCCCTGCGGCGCGGGCTCCCTGGCCGGCCCCCCGACTCCCTCCACCCCCGATGCCCATGTCCACAGGCGATCAACCCCTTCCGCCGGCCAGCGTGGAGGACTTCCTGACCCTGGACATCCGCTCCGGCGTGGTGGTCCGGGCTCTCCCCTTTCCGGAGGCAAGGAAGCCGGCCCTCCAGCTCTGGGTGGACTTCGGAGGGGAGATCGGGGTGCTGGCCTCCTCCGCCCGGCTCACCCACCACTACACACCCGAGGGACTGGTGGGGACCGAGGTGCTGGGGGTCGTGAACTTCCCTCCGCGACGCATTGCCGGGTTCCGCAGCGAATGCCTGGTGCTGGGGATGGTGGATCCCCAGGATCCGGGGCACGTGGTCCTGGTGCGGCCTGATCTTCCCACCACCCGTGGATGGCGCCTCGGATGACACCTGCCATGGACCTGACCCCCTGGGACCGCGCCGCATTCTCCATCCCTCCGGAGATCCACTACCTGAACTGCGCCTACATGGCTCCCCTCCACCGGTCGGTGGAGGAGGCGGGGATCCGGGGGATCCGGCGGAAGCGGACGCCCTGGACCGTGGGCTCCCGGCACTTCTTCACGGAATCCGATGAGGCCCGGGCCCTCTTCGGTCGGCTGGTGGGGGGTGAGGCGGAGCGGGTGGCCCTCCTCCCTTCGGCCTCCTATGGCATCTCCATTGCCGCCAGGAATGCGGGGCTGGAGCGAGGCCAGTCGGTGGTCCTCACCGAGGGCCAGTTTCCCGGGAACGTCTACCCCTGGCGCCGGGTGGCATCCCAGGCCGGTGCCTCCGTGGCCATGGTGCCGCCCCCGGAGGGCCCCCACCGGGGGCGCCGGTGGACCGAAGCCATCCTGGAGGCGATCCGCCCGGAGACCGGGGCGGTGAGCCTGGGTGCCGTGCACTGGACGGATGGGACCCGCTTCGACCTGGAGGCCATCGGTGCCCGGGCCCGGGAGGTGGGGGCGGTCCTGGTGGTGGATGGGAGCCAGTCGGTGGGAGCCCTTCCCTTCGATGTGGGGCGGGTGCAGCCGGATGCCCTGGTGGTGGTGGGCTACAAGTGGCTCCTGGGACCCTATTCCACGGCGCTGGGGTGGTTCGGCCCCCGGTACGATGACGGTGTGCCGCTGGAGGAGACCTGGATCTCCCGGGAGGGGAGCGAGGATTTCCGGAGTCTGGTGGACTACCGGGACGTCTACCAGCCGGGAGCCGTCCGGTATGATGTGGGAGAGCGGAGCAACTTCGCCCTCCTCCCCATGGTGGTGGCGGCGCTCCGCCTCCTCCTGGAGTGGACCCCGGAGCGGATCGAGGCCCAAACGGGGGAGCTTACCGGGCTTCTTGCGGAGGCGGCGGGAGAACTGGGCTTCGGGGTGGAGGACCCCGCCTGGCGGGGAAGCCACATCCTGGGGATCCGGATGCCCGGCGAACTCGATCTCGCCACGGTGTCGGAGCGACTCCAGCAACAGGGGATCCACGCCTCACTCCGGGGTTCGGCCCTCCGGATCTCTCCCCACCTCTACAACACCCCGGAGGATGTGGAAGCTCTGGCCACCCTCCTGAGGGAGGTACGGAAGGGGTAGGGCGGCGGCGGGCGGGAGGGGTGGCGGGGGGGGGGCGAAGCCTCAGGAGGCCCCGAACACCATCGTGGCCCTCTCCCCCACGCCGATCCCCCGGGACGCGAACCATCCCTGGGGGACCTCCAGGGCGAACATGGCCGGGGCCGCCGACTCGGTGAAGGTCTCGTCCAGCGGCTCCATGGCCTGGATGTCCACGATCACCCCGTCGGCGTCCATGAAGGCGATGTCCAGCGGGATGTAGGTGTTCTGCATCCAGAACGAGCGGGGGGCCACATCCGGGAAGATGAAGAGCATCCCCGTCCCGTCGGGGAGCGACTCCCGCTCCATCAGCCCACGGGCCCGCTCCTGGTCGGTGCGGGCCAGCTCCGCCCGCACGGTATCGGAGCCGAACACCACCCACGCCAGTCCCCGGGGGGGAATCCTGGCCTGCACCCCTTCCCTGCTGCTCTCCGCCGACATCGAGGGGGGAGCCCCCTCCCCTCCCTCCCCGGCACAGGCGGAGGAGCCCAGCGTCATCAGGGTCATCAATGTCAGGAGCCGCAGACGGATACCGGTGCGGAGCCCCTTCAGGGAATGGCGACGGCGGCCGAAGCTCCGGAGGGGGGATCTGTCCATGCCTTTGCCTGCATCCGGGCCCCGGTGTCAAGGCCGTGTGACGGTGGTGTCAAGGGTCGCGGGCTGTGGAGATTCCTGCTAGCTTAACGGCGCTGTGAGAGCCCTTCCCACCCCGTCCTGGCGCCGGTGTTCCGCCGGCCCGGGGCGAACCCGCGGAAGCGGCACCGGTAGGCCGAGTTGGAGACGTTGAAGTGAGGCTTGCATGATCGCGCCTGAACTGCTCGAGATCCTGGTCTGCCCGGAGACCCGTTCAGCGGTCCGCCCGGTAGGCCACGACGTCCTTTCCCGGGTGAACGCGGCGGTGGCCTCCGGCACCCTCCAGAACCGGGGGGGTGACGCTGTGCGGGAGCCCCTGCTCGAGGGCCTTCTCCGGGAGGACGGCCTGGTCCTGTATCCGGTCCGGGACGGAATCCCCATCATGCTTATCGACGAGGCGATCCCCCTCGAAACGCTTCCCTGAGTCCGGGCCGGTGGCCCGTTCAGGGGGCCCTCCGGGTCGCTCCCCCGAACGCTGGACACCTCGGCCCTGGCGAAGGCACCGAACCCAGAGTCCCATGCGTCAGACCTCCGAACCCCCTCCTTCCGGCCCCATCGCCCGCTGGCTCCGAGCGTCCGTAGCCGTCATGCTCGGCCTCCTGGTGACGGCCTGCTCGGGAGAACAGTACCCACAGACCACCATCGATCCTGTCACCGACTTCGGCGACCAGATCCACTCGCTGTACGTGACGGTCTTCTGGTGGACCATGCTGATCCTGGTGGTGGTGTGGGTGGCCCTGTTCTGGATCCTGGTGAAGTACCGGGCGCGGGAAGGTGCTCCCATGCCGAAGCAGATCCACGGCCACCTCGGGCTGGAGATCGGCTGGACCATCGGACCAGCCATCATCGTGGTGCTCATCGCGATTCCCACGATCCAGACTGTCTTCGCCACGCAGCGCCCCCTCTCCGACGACGCCCTCCAGGTGCACGTGGTGGGGCATCGCTACTGGTGGGATTTCTACTACCCCGAGTACGACATCCGCACCGCCAACGAACTGCACCTTCCCACCGGGAGGGCCGTCACCCTGCGCCTCCACTCCAACGACATCATCCATTCCTTCTGGGTGCCGAGACTGGGTGGGAAGCGGGACACGAACCCGCTGGTGGCCGTGCGTGAGGGTGAGCCACGGTACAACTACCTCTTCTTCACGGTGGACGAGCCCGGGGTCTACATGGGCCAGTGTGCCGAGTTCTGCGGAGAGGCCCATTCCTGGATGGGGATGCGTGTGGAAGCCCACGCCGAGGGCGGCTTCGAAGCCTGGGTGGAGGAGATGCGCCGTGTGTCCGCCAGCGCAACCGGGCCGCAGGCTTCCGTGGTCTCCCCCGGGGAAACCGGACTGGCGGCCCCCCAGGCCCAGGAGGACGCCCTCCTGGAGCCCCAGGCAGCGTGGCAGGAGGATCCCCTGGTGACCCAGGGACGTCAGGTCTTCCTCCAGCAGTCCTACTGCACGCTCTGTCATGCCGTTCAGACCCCGGGCCCCCCCACTACGCCCCTGGGTCCGAACCTGGCCCGGCTGGGTGCCCGCTCCACGCTGGGTGCCGGGCTGATGGAGAACAACGAGGAGAATCTGATCCGCTGGATCATGGACCCCCAGAGCATGAAGCCGGGGGTCATCATGCCCGGCGTGGACAAGGGGGCCGTGGGGAAGGGTGGCGTCGAGTACCCGCCCACCAGCCTCACGGAAGAACAGGTGAGGGCCCTGGCCGCCTACCTGCTCTCCCAGAAGTGACCGAAGCCGACGCCACCCCAGGGATCGATACCCCATGTCCATAGCTGCCACCCAGACGACTGCACCCCCGGACCTCCACCATCACGAGGACACCGGGATCTGGAGCTGGATCACCACCGTCGATCACAAGCGGATCGGCATCATGTACTTCGTCACCTCGATGATCTTCTTGTTCATCGGTGGTTTCGAAGCACTCCTGATCCGGCTCCAGCTCTTCGCCCCCGAGAGCAACATGATGTCGCCGGAGCTGTACAATCAGCTCTTCACCATGCACGGCACCACGATGATCTTCCTGGTGGCCATGCCCATGGCGGTGGCGTTCTTCAACTTCGTGGTGCCACTGCAGATCGGGGCCCGGGACGTGGCTTTCCCACGTCTGAACGCCTTCTCCTACTGGATCTACCTGTTCGGTGGGATCTACCTCACCTCGTCGTTCTTCTTCGGGGCCCCGAACGCCAGTTGGGTGGGGTACTCCCCCCTGACCTCGGTGGCCTACAACCCCGGTCCCAACGTGGACTTCTGGGTGATCGGCCTCTCCATCCTGGGCATCGCGTCCATCGCCGGGGGTGTGAACTTCATCACCACCATCATCCAGCTCCGGGCTCCCGGCATGAAGCTCATGCGGATGCCCCTCTTCACCTGGATGACCCTGGTCACCTCCTTCCTCCTGGTGACCGCCCTTCCGGTCATCGCGGTGGCGCTGATCCTCCTGGCCTTCGACCGCTTCTTCGGGACCACCTTCTTCGTGCCGGAGTTCGGTGGTGATCCGGTGCTCTGGCAGCACCTCTTCTGGATCTTCGGACACCCGGAGGTCTACATCCTGATCCTCCCCTCCTTCGGGGTCCTCTCCGACGTCATCCCCACCTTCTCGAAGAAGCCCCTCTTCGGGTATCCGGTGGTGGTCTACGCGGGAGCCCTCATCGCCTTCATCGGCTGGGGGGTGTGGAGCCACCACATGTTCACCACGGGGCTCGGGCCCATCGCGGACTCGTTCTTCGTGGCGGCGACGATGATCATCGCCATCCCCACCGGGGTGAAGATCTTCAACTGGCTGGCCACCATGTGGGGGGGGCAGATCACCTTCTCCACGGCGATGCTCTGGGCCATCGGGACGGTGGCGGTGTTCACCGTGGGTGGACTCTCGGGGATCATGCATGCCGCGGCGCCGGTGGTGCTGCAGCAGCACGACTCCTACTTCGTGGTGGCCCACTTCCACTACGTGGTGGTGGGTGGAGCCCTCTTCGGACTCTTCTCGGGGCTCTACTACTGGTACCCGAAGGCCACCGGGCGGCTCCTGGACGAGGGGCTGGGGAAGTGGCACTTCTGGGTCACCATGATCGGGTTCAACCTGACCTTCTTCCCGATGCACATCTCGGGGATGCTGGGGATGCCCCGACGGATCTTCACCTACTCCTCCGATCTCAACGTGGAGTTGGCCAACCAGCTCTCCACGGTAGGGGCGTTCATCTTCGGGGCAGGCTCCGTGATCGTGCTGTACAACATCATCCGGAGCTACAAGAAGGGTGAGATCGCCGGGCCCAACCCATGGGGTGCTTCGACGCTGGAATTCGCCCTCCCGTCGCCGCCCCACCACTACAACTTCCCGGCCCTCCCCACGGTGCGGAGCCGTGACCCCCTCTGGTATGCGGACCAGAAGCGGGAGATCGAGGCGGTGACCATGGCCACGCCGGAGCGGGAGCCCCACATGCCCAATCCGTCCTACTGGCCGCTGCTCCTGGCGGCCTCCACGGCGCTGACCTGGATCCTGCTCCACTTCCACATCTGGTGGGTCCCCCTCATCGGGGTCGCGCTGGTGTTCTTCTGTACGCTGAAGTGGGCCTTCGAGCCCGCCTTCGACTGACGCCGAGGATCGGACTCCAATCATGGCAACTGCCGCTGCGGCCGCCCACGACGCCCACGACGACCACTATACGGCGACGGGGCTGAGCAACTGGAAGGTGGGGTTCTGGACCTTCATCGGTTCCGAGTGCCTCTTCTTCGCCACGCTCATCACGACCTACATGGTCTACAAGGGGAAGGCCGTCAGCGGCCCCTACCCGGAAGACCTGTTCAACATCATGCTCACCACGACGAGCACGACGATCCTGCTCTTCTCGTCGCTGGCGATGGTGATGGCGCTGGCTGCTGTGCAGGCCAACAAGAAGAAGGCCGCCATCGGATGGCTCTTCACGGTGATGGGCATGGGAGCGGCCTTCATCGCCATCGAGGCCTACGAATACCTGCACTTCATCGATTATGGGCTGACCCTCACCTCCAGCACCTTCGGCTCCTCGTACTACGTCCTCACCGGGACCCACAAGGTCCACGTGCTGGTGGGAATGATCTGGATGGGGGTCCTTGCCTGGCAGATCCACAAGGACCGGATCCCCCCTGCCAAGTCGTTGCAGGTGGAGATCGCCGGGCTCTACTGGCACTTCGTGGATGTGATCTGGATCGTGATCTTCACCCTCGTCTATCTGATGGAATAGGGAGTCCGGGAATGAGCAGCGACGCGAACACCCACGCCGCCGAAGGAGGGCATGCCGCCGGGCACGACGCCCACGGCGACCATCCCACCACCGGCTTCTACTGGATGATCGGGATCATCCTGGCGGTGCTGACCTTCGTCGAAGTTGCGGTGTACTACATCGAGGCCTTTGCGCCGGTGGAGGTGCCACTCCTGGTGCTGCTCTCCACCGCCAAGGTGATCCTGGTGATGATGTACTTCATGCATCTGAAGTTCGACAGCCGGGTCTTCACCTGGGTGCTGATGGCGGGGGTGGTGCTGGCCATCTTCATGGTCTCGGCCATGGTGGTCATCTACGATTTCGTCCCGCCTATGCGGGGCTAGGGACGCTCCGCCCGGGGGCGGAGCCGGCGGGCTCCGGCACCCGTCCGTCTGGACCTACGCAGAACCAGGAACGCCGGCGCGTGACCCTCTCCGGGTCACCACCGGCGTTTCTTCATCGGGAGTGGGCCGCTCCGGGAACGGGGTGGCGAAGACCATGCAGCTGTTCGGGTTCGAGTTCTATCTCAGCATCCTGGTGGGGTGCATCTACCTGGCGGGAGGCTACCTCCTGGCCACCGGTCCCGCCCGGCGCCGGTACGGGTGGTCCGACCACCCCCCAACCACCCGCCAGACCACGTCGTTCATGCTGGCGGTGGCGCTGATCTTCTTCTCGTTGAACGGGCCGCTCCACCGGCTCAGCGACGACTACCTGTTCAGCGCCCATATGGTCCAGCACATGCTGGTCATGCTCCTCATGCCCCCCCTCCTCATCGCCGGCCTTCCGGACTGGCTGATCCGGGCGGGGCTCCGGGTGCGGCCGGTGAGGATCATGGCCCGCTTCCTGACCCACCCCGTGACGGCCTTCGTGGCCTACAACGTGGTGTTCATCGGATGGCACTTCCCCCAGATGTACAACTGGGCGCTGATCAACCACGACGTCCACATCCTGCAGCACCTCACCTTCATGACGGTGTCGGTGATGATGTGGTGGCCTGTGGTGAACCCGGTGAAGGAGCTGGAGATCATCCCCACCGGACCGCTTCTGATCCTGTACGTGTTCGTCTTCGGGATTCCCGCCACGGCGCTGTCGGCCATGCTCACCCTCTCCGACAGCGTGTTCTACCCGTGGTACGCCATGGCCCCCCGGGTGAGCAGCCTTTCGGCGCTGGACGACCAGCGGCTGGGAGGGCTGATCATGTGGGTGCCTGGCATGCTGATCTTCTGGACCGCCATGACGGTGGTCTTCTTCCGTTGGACCAGGGACGAATACCGGGACTGGGGAAAGGAGGGGGGGACCGAACCCCCCCTCCCTTCCGTCAAACTCTCGAGCTGACCGGTTCCTCGCCGGCCAGGGCCCGCCGCCCCATGGCCAGGCTGATGGAGGGGTGGGCCCGGAGGAGGAAGATCCCCATGACCACGGTTGCCAGGAGATTCCCCAGCGCCACGTTCCACCACGCCAGGCTGCCGATGATCCACTCTGCGAAGAGGGCCAGCGCAGCCATCAGGAAGGCCAGGAACACCACGAAGAGCATCCCGCCGAAGAGGAGCAGGTTTGGGCGCCGTTCCGCCTGGGTGAGGATGGCCGCCGCAACGAGCCCGCTGGCGATGAAGGTCCCGAAGTGGACGATGGAGTACCCGATGATGCTGGCTGCCTCGATCCGGACCTCCGAGGGATCCGCCACCCCCAGGAAGAGGGCTGAGCCCAGGGCCGCCGGCGTGTACATGGGTCGCCCGGCCACCGTGTCCAGAAGGAGAAACCAGAGGGCCACCACCGCTCCCCCCAGCACCCCAGCCACCAACCCTTCCCGGATCACCCTGCTCTCGGTGAGGGACTCCCACCAACCGCTGTAGTGGACCGGGGCCAGCACCCGGAGGATCCCCATCACCACGATCCCCGCCAGGAGGTTCCCCGCCAGGACCTCCGGCCAGCCCAGGGCGGCTGCCACACTCCCGCCACCCCGACCCACCCCCACGTAGAACATGATGTCGAAGAGGATGAACCCCAGGACGAAGCCGTAGAGGGTGTTCGGAGCGGTCCGTAGCGTGTCCAGGAGCTTGGCCACCCCGATGGCCAGGACCATGAAGAGGGAGAAGTGGAGCAGGGTGAAGACGGTGACCAGGACCGGATCCACACCGGCACCTCCGCTCCCCAGGAGGGTGTTGGCCAGCAGGCCCACCGTGGCAAGGGGGTCTCCCCGGGCGGCGTCGATGGCCAGGAACCAGAGAGCCAGTGTGGCAGCCCCTGTGAAGCCTGCCAGGGCACCCCTCCATCCCGTCGTGCGTAGTCTGTCCATGCTTCCCTCCTGTTCCAGGTTTGATCGCCCCGTGGCCGCCCCCCACCCATGGACCATAGCGCGCCGCGCCCCGCCGCGCTGCAGCCGAGGGTTGAGCCGTCCCTGGGGGGAGGGTAGTTTGCCCATCCCTCCGACTCGCTCTGTACTCCAGAGGAAATCCCCGCTCCCAGGTGATACGTTCCATTCCATGGCCCCCAGGAACCGCGTTCCGTCCCGTCGAATTCCCCGGCACCCTCCCCTTCCTCCAGGGCTGTCGCGGCTCCACCGGAGGGGATCCATCGGCTCCGGGCTGCTCCTGGTGCTCCTCCTCCTCGTCCTCTCGCCTCCGCCGATCTGGGCACAGGGCCAGGGTGGAGATCGGCGGTTCCGCTTCGAGACGGAGCTGGGGGCCAGCGTCTTCTTCGGGAACACGGAGCAGGTGACCTTCACCAATCGCTCGGAGCTCTCCCGAGCGGATTCCACCGCCGAGTTCTCCCTGGGGTGGGACATCACCTACGGTGAGGCCACCGGTGAGGACGGAGTCACCTTCGTGAACCGTCGTTCCTGGTCGGCGGTGACCAGCGTGGACCTCCGTCCCCACGCCAGGCTGAGCCCCTTCCTGTTTGGAACCCTGGAGGCCTCGCTGCAGAAGCGGATCGACCGGAGGTTCAGCGGAGGGGCCGGGGCGAAGCTCACCTTCGTGGATTCGGATGTGGCGCTGGCGGACCTCAGCGCTGCCGCCCTGGTGGAGAGGACCGTCCCCCTGGCCAACGGCCCCACCGATTCCGAAGTGCAGGCCCGCTGGTCGGTCCGATCCCGGCTCCGCCGGTCCTTCGACGAGGATCGACTTGCCCTCACCCTCGAGGCCCTCTACGTGCCCGCCTTCGACGACCCGGGGGACTTCACCTTCCGGGGCTCCTCGTCGGTGGCCTTCGCTCTCTCCTCGGTGGTGAGCCTCAAGCTCTCCTTCGTGGATGCCTACGACTCCGGAGCCCGGGCCCGGGGTGCCAGGACCAACAACGACGGACATCTCCTCTTCAGCATCCTGAGCCGCTTCTAGTGTGGTTGGCTGACGTCGAACGGAGATCGATGGGGGGATTTGACGCGCCGGCCGGTTGGACCGCCCCCGGCGCGGGGTGGCGCTAGAGGGAGTTGGAGGGCTCGCGGCGAGTATTGATCCGCCACGCCCGCTCTGCCATCCTTCCGCACCGGGTTCTGTACTGTCTTCTGGGGGGTCTAGTGATGCGAAGGTCTGGACGATGGGCGGGTCTCCTCCTGCTCCTTGCGGTGGTTGCGTGCGGGGATGCGGAGCAGGCTGGTGAGACGGCCGGGGAGTTGGCCCGGGAGCCGGCGGTGGCCCCGGAGGGGTGGTACACCAGGGCGGACGGGCTCCCCCATGGCGGCGGCGAGCTCCGGCTTCTTGCCGACCCCGAAGGGTTCGGCTTCGAGTCCACTGCGGCGGGGGTGGCCTTCCGGGAGCCGGATGTCCGGGCCATGGGTCCGTTCCGGGCGCAGGCGGCCCTTCGCCTGCGTACCTCCCAGCCCGGAGATGATCGCCCCTTCGGCCTCTTCATCGGGGGCGGAAACCTCCTGGTGGAGGATGCCTCCTATACCGCCTTCCTGATCCGGTCGTCCGGGGAGTACAGCGTCCAGCGACGGGAGGCGGGGGAGGTGACCCAGCTCCTCGAGTGGATCGCCACCCCGATCATCCGTATGCCCACGGCGGGCGCCCAGCCCCCCATGAACATCCTTGCGGTGGAGGTCGAAGGGGACAACGTCCGCTTCCTGATCAACAACGAGGAGGTGGCGCTCCTTCCTGCGGCCCGGGTGGAGCCCTGGGGGGCGGTGGGGCTCCGGGTGGACGACGGGCTGGCGCTGACCGTCGTGGAGTGGACGGTGCGCTGATCGCCGGAACGTGGAACGAAGCTTGCAACTCCTTTGGTGGTGAAGAGAAACAGCACTTCAGCACCATCAGAGGGAGATGTGCTTCATGGCAGACCGGAACAAGACCGGACACGACAGACTGAACCACCGGAACGTGGCCATCCTGGCCACCGACGGTTTCGAGGAATCCGAATTGACCTCACCCCTGGATGCCCTGCGCTCCGCAGGGGCGAAGGTGAGCATCGTATCGATTCCGGATAGCCCGGACTCCATCCGGGGATGGGACAAGGACGACTGGAGCAGCCGCACCATCCCGGTGGATGGCACGGTGGACGAGATGGGCGAGGAGCGCTTCGACGCGCTGGTCCTCCCGGGCGGGGTGATCAACCCGGACCGGCTGCGCCGCAACAAGGACGCGGTGGAGTTCGTCCGCGCCTTCTTCGAGGCGGGGAAGCCGGTGGCGGCCATCTGCCACGGCCCCTGGATGATCGTGGAGGCCGGAGCAGCGAAGGAGCGGAAGATGACCTCCTTCCACTCCATCCGGACGGACCTGGAGAATGCCGGCGCCACCTGGGTGGACGAGTCCGTGGTGGTGGACCAGGGGCTGGTGACGAGCCGGAGCCCGAAGGACCTGGACGACTTCAACGCGAAGATGGTGGAGGAGATCGCCGAGGGTGTCCACGCCGGGCAGCACGCCTGATCGGAGCGGAGTCAATGGCGCGAGCGGCACCGCTCGTTTCAGATCCGTGGAATGTGAAGCGCCCCCGGGAGGTTCTCCCGGGGGCGCTTCTGCATGCACCCGCCCCGTCGGGCCGGACGAGCACCGGTCTCACCCCACCCGCTTCCGCTTCCGCTTCATGAAATCCATCATGATGTACTGCCCCAGCGTCATGGTGCTGGTGAAGTAGGCCTTCCCCCGGGCGATCTCCGACACCTTCTGGACGAACTGCACCAGCCAGGGGTCCCGGGCCAGCATGAAGGTGTTGATGATCACCCCCTGCTTCCGGCAGGCGGCCACCTCCCGGAGCGTCCGGTCCAGGACGTACTGATCCAGCCCCCCGGAGTTCTTGTAGACCTTCCCGCCGGGCATGGTCACCGCCGACGGCTTCCCGTCGGTGATCATGATGATCTGCTGCATGTCCTTCTTCTGGGCCTTCAGGATCCGCCGGGCCACCTCCAGCCCCTCCGCCGTGTTCGTGTGGAAGGGCCCCACCTGGGCCTTCGGGAGCTGCGAGACCGGGATCTCCTGGGCCCGGTCCCCGAAGGTCACCAGGCGCAGCGTGTCCCCGGGGAACTGGGTGCGGATGAGGTGGGCCAGCGCCAGCGCCACCCGCTTCGCGGGGGAGAAGCGGTCCTCCCCGTAGAGGATCATGGAGTGGGACACGTCCAGCATGAGCACCGTGGCGCAACTGGACCGGTACTCCGTCTGGTTCACCATCAGGTCGCCGTACTCCAGGTTGAGGGGAATCCCCAGCCCCTCCCGGCGGATGGCGTTGGTGAGGGTCCCGGGGATGTCCAGGTTCATGGAATCCCCGAACTCATAGGGGCGGCTGGACGCTTCCGCCTCCACCCCCGTGGCCAGGTGGGGCGTGTCGTGGGAGCCGAAGGCGGCCTTCCCCACCGCCGAAAGCAGATTCTTCAGGGAGCGGTATCCCAGGAAGTCCATCCCCTTCTGGGTGAGGTTGAAGTTGACGTTCTGCGCCGCCTCCTTCGCCTCGTCCAGCGTTCCCTGGCCGGTGACGTCCTGCATGGGCCCGGGCATCTCCCCCTGTCCGGACTCCAGGGTGATGTACCCCTCCTCCACCATCTTCTGGATGAGCTGGTCCAGGAGTTCTCCGATCTGCTTCTGGACCTCGGCATCCCCCTCTCCCTCCCCCCGCAGCTCCCGGATCATCTCCGGCGTGAGCTGCCCGCTCTCAAGAAGAGCCCGGAGGAGCGCTTCCCGCAGCGCATTGGTGGACTTGGTGTCCTCGTCCCCGGACCACCCCCAGTAGGGATGGAAGTGCGGTCCTCCGGCAAAGCCGCCGTCCATGAGGAAGTCGGACAGGTGCTCCATCAGCCCCTGCAGGTTCAGGGCGTCCAGGATGGAGCCCTTGTACTTGGTGTAGGTGGTGCGGCGCATACGGGGTCCCGGGATCGGGGAGTGGCGGACCGGCAGGGCGGGGGCCCGGATGGATCGGTACCGACGAGCCAGGGTGAAGGGTCCCCGTCCCTCTCCGGGGTGCTTCCTCCGAGGGGCACTGGACGGGGCCTTGGGGGTGGGGTAGCCTCCGGCGTCCCCTCGCCTCCGGTCCCCCCACTCCGGCTCGCCGCAACGTGACACCCACCCCGGACGCCGCCCCCCTGGACACCCCGATCCTGGCTCCCTCCGGGATCATGGAACTCCGTCGGTGCCTCCTGGCCTGGTACGATGCCCGGGCCAGGGATCTCCCCTGGAGGGAGGACACCGATCCCTACCGGGTCTGGGTGTCCGAGGTGATGCTCCAGCAGACCCGGGTGGAGGCGGTGATTCCGTACTACCTCCGCTGGATGGAGCGCTTCCCGTCGGTGGAGCGGCTGGCCGCCGCCCCGGAGGAGGAGGTGATGGGGGCGTGGGCCGGGCTGGGTTACTACTCCCGGGCCCGGAACCTCCATCGGGCGGCCCGGGAGGTCCGGGAGCGCCACGGAGGTGTACTTCCCTCGGACCCGGAGGCCCTCCGGGCCCTTCCCGGGGTGGGTGAGTACACGGTGGGGGCGGTGGGGAGCATCGCCTTCGGGCTCCCCCTGCCGGCGGTGGACGGGAATGTGCGGAGGGTACTGGCCCGGTTGGGAGACGAGCCGGACCCCACGCCGGCTGTGCTGCGACGGTGGGCGGTGGCGCTGGTGGATCCGGAGCGCCCGGGGGATTTCAACCAGGCGCTGATGGAGCTGGGGGCCACCGTCTGCACCCCCCGGAACCCCCTCTGTGGGGAATGCCCGGTGTCCAGCGCCTGCCAGTCCAGGGCCGCAGGCACCCAGGCGGAGCGTCCGGTCCCCCGGCGGAAGGGGGCGGTGCGGGCGGTGGCCTGGGGAGTGGCGGTGCTGGTGGCCGGATCGGGGGGGGAGGCCCGGGTGCTGCTCCGCCGCCGCCCTTCGGAGGGCCTCCTGGGGGGGATGTGGGAGTTTCCCTCGCAGGAGGTGGCCGGGGAGTCCGGGCCGGGGGGAGCACGGGAGGCTGCGCTCCTCGCCGGGGCAAAACTCCAGGGCAGGCTGGAGGGCGAAGAGGCCCGTCTTCTGGATCCCGTACCCCACCTCTTCAGCCACATCCGGGCCACCTACCACCCCGTCCTCTGGAGGGTGGATCGGGAGGCGGTGGGGGATGGGGAGCCGGTGTTCAGGGACGATCCTGTCGAGGCTCGGGAGCCGGGGGCGGATGGCGATCCGGGGGAGGCTCAGGGGTCGAGCGGTGGCGACGACGGCCCCCATGCCCTCCGCTGGATCCGGCTGCAGGGCGAACCGCCTCCCCCCCTCCCGGTGGCGCAGCAGCGGATCCTGGAGCAGGCCCGGGGGTGGGTGGCGAACGGGGGATGACCCCTCCTCAGCCCGAGCCGACCCCTCCGCTCCCCCTGGAGCCGAAGACCGCCTGGTCCCCCAGCTCCTGCCCCTCCAGTCCCTCCTCCAGCACCCGGGCGTAGAAGGCCCGCAGGGTGTCCTCGCCGAACGACGGGGTGGCTTCCTCGTCGTAGCCTCCCCTGGCCGCATCCCACACCAGCATGGACTCGGTGCCGTAGTAGCGTCCGATCCGGGCGAACTCCGCCTTGTCCCGGAACCCCGGAGCCACCCGCCCCAGGAATCCAAGCACCCCGATGATGGCGTCCATGAGGGCCACCGGGACCTGCCTGAACCTGGGCGTGCCGCCGGAGAGTTCAGCCAGCATCACCCCCTGCTGCCGGGGGGTGATGGCGGGGCCCGGCCCCCCCACCGGGAGCACGGCGTTGTGCCTGGCGGGGTCCTCCAGGCAATCGGCCATGAAGCGGGCCAGGTCCCGTTCGCTGATGGGCTTGCAGGCGGTGAGGGTCCCGTCGCCGAAGACGGTGAAGGGCTTCCCCCGCTTCACCGCCTCCACCTGCCCAGCCAGCGACTTGAAGAAAGCGGTGGGGCGGACGATGGACCAGGTGATTCCGGACGAGGTCAGCGCCTCCTCGAAGGCCAGCTTCGCGTGCTGGAAGGCCAGGAGGGGCTTCTGTACGCAGATGGCGGAGAGGAGGACGAAGTGCCGGATCTCCGCCTCCAGGGCCGCCTGCAGCAGGTTGAGGTTCGCCTGGTGATCCACCCGCCAGGCATCCTCCGGGGCCCCAGTGCGACTGGCAAGGCAGGAGAAGACCGCATCGAAGGGCTCCCCCCTGAAGCCGTCCGCGGTCAGGGAGGAGGGATCCGTCACGTCTCCGAAGCGGACCTCGGCCCCGGACAGCTGGCGCCGGGTGGTCTCCTCCGGGGAGCTGCCCCCCACCCCCGAGCGAGGCCGGGCGAAGGCCACCACACGGTGTCCCCGGGCCACCAACTCCCGGACGGTGTGCCTCCCGATGTACCCGGTTGCGCCCGCCACGAAGATGCGCATGGGGAGTTCGGTGGTGGGGGTGGACGAAATGGGGTCTCCAAAGATCGGGGAGGGGGGGGCAGGCCGCCAGAACCGGGCCTCCTGGTCCTTGCCTGCACGCGGCGCCGCCGCCTACCCTCCTGGGGTCACGACCTCCACCCCAGGGTGGACCGTCCCTTCTCCCCCGCTCCCGGGGATCCGCCGGTGATCCGTTCCCACCGCTCCTTCCGCCCCTCCCCTGTCTCCACCCCCCTGGCGGCCCTCCTGTGGGGTGCAGCCCTGGCTGCCTGTGGGCCTGCCGGTCCCGCCGGTCCTCCTGCCCCCCCCAACGTGGTGGAGGCGTCCATCTCCGGCCTCCAGGAGCAGATCCGGGCCGGTGGCACCACCTGCCGGCTGGTGGTGCAGGCGCATCTGGACCGGATCGAGGCCTACGACGCCTCCACCGGGTTGAACGCCATCACGGTTGTGAACCCCCGGGCGCTGGAGGTGGCGGACTCCATCGATGCGGCGCTGGCAGGTGGGGCCACACCCGGCCCCCTCTTCTGTGCGCCGATGCTGGTGAAGGACAACTTCGACACCCATGACCTCCCCACCACCGGGGGCTCCATCGCCCTGGCGGGCTACATCCCGCCGGACGATGCCTTCATGGTGCGCCGGCTCCGGGAGGCAGGGGCCGTCATCCTGGCCAAGACCAACATGGCGGAGTGGGCCTTCTCCCCCCGGCAGAGCATCTCCTCCTCCTACGGCACCACCGCCAACGCCTACTCCCTGGACCACGTTCCGGCAGGGTCCAGTGGGGGGACGGCCTCCGGAGTGGCCGCCTCCTTCGGGGTGGCGGGGCTGGGGTCCGATACGGGGAACTCCATCCGGGGACCCTCGTCACACCTGGCGCTGGTGGGGATCCGCTCCACCATCGGCCTCACCTCCCGGGATGGTGTGATCCCCCTGGCCTTCGACCGGGACATCGCCGGCCCCATGGGGCGCTCGGTGGAGGATGTGGCCCGGATCTTCTCGGTGGTGGCGGGCTACGATCCGGCTGATCCGTACACGGAGGCGGGGCAGGGGAGGGCGGAGAGGGACTACATCGGCTTCCTGGAGCGGAACGGGGTGCGGGGGAAGCGACTGGGAGTCTTCGCCCCCTATGCCGACCGCCCGGGGGCGGACACCGCCGTGACCCGGCTCTTCCAGGAGGCGGTGGCGGAGCTGGACCGGCTGGGCGCCTTCATTGTGGACTTCGACCTGCCGGAGCTGCAGTCGCTCCTGGCGGGGAACTCCTGTCAGCGCTTCCGCTACGATGTGGGGGTCTACCTGGCCTCCCTGGGGGAGGGGGCACCCATCCGGGATGTGGTGGAGGTGCTGGAGACCGGGGAGTACGGCCCCGATGCCCAGGGGGGGCTCCGGTCCTTCGGGGAGGGGCCACTGGACATCCACCCCCGGGACCAGGATCCCCCCTGTCCGGACTTCGCCGTGCACCCGGGGCGGCAGGCGGCGCTGGCAGCGGTGGTGGCGGCCATGGACGAGCTCTTCCTGGACGCCTTCATCTTCCCCACCTGGTCCAATCCCCCCGCCCCCCTGGACCGGGGGAACGAGGAGTACCGGGGCGACAACAGCCAGGGGCTGGTGCCGGTCACCGGGCTGCCGGCCATCACGGTCCCCATGGGCTTCACCTACGGCGACCTCCCCGCCGGGCTCCAGATGGTGGCGCGACCGTACGATGAAGGGCTCCTCTTCACCCTGGCGTATGGGTACGAGGAGGCCACGGGGCACCGGCGTCCTCCCCCTCTGTTCCCTCCATTGGAATCTTCTCGGTGACCACCGCCCCGCGGGTGGGGCCTCTCCCCCCGGCGAGTGGCGGAGTCCCCCCCGGGGTTCCCGGCCCCCGTGCAGCGTCTCCGACGCTTGTCATTGATCCACCCGCCCCGGGCCGACTATCCTGTAGTTCCCCGTCAACGCAGCGTGGCCGGGGCGCCCGTCCGTTCCGCTTTCCGTCCGGAGGTTTCCATGTGCGGTCCCACCCGTAGACTCGCGTCCTGGCTGAGCGTCGCCCCGGTCCTGGGGGGGGCAGTCCTCTGGGGAGCGATACCGGCCCCCCTGGCAGCGCAGGACCTTCCGCAGGGGTGGGAGGTCAGGCCCGACCAGGGAGGGCACAACCATGGCGGGGGCGCCCCGGAGGGGCTTGTGTTCGAGGGGATGGCTCCGGGGTGGCGCATCACCACAGGGCCTGCCGTGATCCTCTGGCAGCCCACCACGGTGGCGGAGGGGGACTTCAGGGTGGAGATGGAGGTGCACATGTTCGACCCCGGGAGCCGCCGGGAGGCCTTCGGGATCTTCATGGGGGGGAGCGATCTCCACGGCGAAGGCCAGCGGTACAGCTACATCCTCCTCCGGGAGGGGGGGCAGTACCTGGTGAAGAAGCGGAACGGCGCCGAGACCCCCACGCTGGTGGACTGGACCAGCCACCCCGCCATCCGGGGGTGGGCGGACCGGACGGATGGCGGCACGACTGTCCTGAACAACCTGGTGCTCGAGGCCGTGGGGGATCGAGTCGTCGTGAAGGTGAACGGGGAGGAGGTGGACACCCTCGAGCGGAACGATCTGGACACCCGGGGGATTGTTGGGCTGAGGGTGAATCACGGGCTGAACCTCCATGTGAGCCGGTTCGAGGTGACACCGCTGGACTGATGCACCCCTCCTGCAGGCCCAGCGACCCACCAGCAGCGGGGGGGCGGCGCCGGTCAAACGCTCCCGGCCGGCGCCGTCCTTCTCCCAACGCCCGAGAGCTCCATGCCGGGATCCTTCCTTCCTGATCTCCCGTTCAGCGACCCGGTCCTGATCTTCGCGCTGGTGACCCTCATCATCTTTGTGGGGCCGGTGGTGTTCCAGCGTCTGAGGATCCCGGGAATCGTGGGGCTGATTGTCTTCGGGGCGCTGGTGGGGCCCTCGGCTGCAGGGTTCCTTGAGCGGGACTCCACCATGATCCTGCTGGGGACGGTGGGGCTGCTCTACCTGATGTTCTACGCCGGCCTCTCCCTCAATCTCAGCGAGTTCTCCCGGGTCCGGGGGCGGAGCATCGGCTTCGGCTTCCTCTCCTTCGTCTTTCCCATGACGCTGGCCTGGTGGGTGGGGACCCGGTACCTGGACTACACCCCCACCACCAGCCTCCTCCTGGGCTCCATCGTGGGCTCCCACACCCTGCTGGCCTTCCCGGTGGCCCGGCGCCTGGGGATCACGGACAACGCCGGGATCACCATGGCCATCGGGGGGACCATGGTGGCGGATATCCTCTCACTGACGGTGCTGGCGCTGGTGGTGGCGTCTCTGGAGGGGGGGATGGGTCCCCTCTTCCTGGGGACCTTCGCCCTCTCGGTGGGGGTCTTCGTCTCGGTCCTCTATTTCGGTGTCCCCCCCCTGGGGCGGGCCTTCTTCCGGGCGGTGCGGAACGAGCCCACCACGGAGTATGGATTCCTCCTGGTGGTGCTCTTCGTCAGCGCCTACACGGCGCAGTTGGTGGGGCTGGCTCCCATCATCGGGGCCTTCCTTGCGGGGCTGGTGCTGAACCCCCTGGTCCCCGAGAGCGGGACGCTGATGAGCCGCGTCCAGTTCGTGGGGGACGCCCTACTGATCCCCTTCTTCCTGATCTCCGTGGGGCTTCTGGTGGACTTCGGGGTCCTGGTGGGGAGCCTGGAAGTCTGGATCGCGGCGGGGGTCTTCACCGGCCTGGTGCTGGTGGGGAAGTTCCTGGCGGCCATGCTGGCGAAGCTGGTCCTCCGTCAGACGTGGGACGAGGGGTGGGTGAACTTCGGGCTGACGGTACCTCAGGCCGCCGCCACCCTGGCCGTGACGCTGGTGGGGTTCGAGCTGGGGATCTTCACCGAGGCCATGGTCAACGGGGTGGTGATCATGATCCTGATCACCTGCTTCATGGGACCCTGGCTGGTGGAGCGCTTCGGTCGAAAGGTGGCGCTTGCGGATGAGGACAAACCCTTCGACACGTCCCGGATCCCCGAGCGGATCCTGATTCCCCTGGCCAACCCGGCCACCTCTGAGGCCCTCATGGCGCTGGCCCTGATGATCCGGGAGCGCCGGTCCCAGGAGCCCCTCTTCCCCCTTACGGTTCATCTGGAGGAGGGGCCGGAGCTGGAGGCCCGGGTGGCGGAGGGTGAGCGGATGCTGAGCCATGCGGTGGTGCATGCCGCTGCGGCGAACGTGCCGGTGCGTCCGGTGACCAGGGTGGACCGGAACATCGTGGCGGGGATTCGCCGGGCGGTGGTGGAGGAACTCATCTCCACCGTGATCATCGGCTGGGCCGGGCGTCCCACCACCCGGGACCGGATCTTCGGCACCGTGCTGGACCAGCTTCTGGACGCCGTTCCCCAGGGGATCTGGGTCTGCAAGGTGGCGCAGGCGCTGAATGTGACGCAGCGGGTCCTCCTGGCGGTGCCCCCCTTCGCTGAGCGTCAGCCCGGGTTCGAACAGGCCATGGTGGACATGAAGACCATGGCCGCGCAGCTCGACGCGGAGCTGGTGATCCTCTGCCGGGCCCTCTCCCGGGGCTCCATCGAACGGCGGGTGAAGCCTCTCCTCCCGGCGGCCCCGGTGCGCTACGTGCCGCTGGGCTCCTGGTCGGAGGTGGTGGGGGCGATGAAGGAGCTGCACCAGGAGAACGACCTGGTGGCGCTGCTCAGCGCCCGTCGTGGGTCTCTGGCATGGCAGTCGGGGCTGAACACCCTCCCCCAGACCCTGGCCGGCACCTTCCCGGACCAGAGCATCATCATCGTCTTCCCCTCCCGGGCGGAGGCGGTGGACGCGGCCGGTGACACGGCTCCCCAGCCGCCTCCCCTCAAGCGGCCCCTCCCGGAGCTGGACCATCGTGTCGAGCTCCCCCCGGGGGCCTTCCCGGGGATCCTGGATCCCCTCCTGGAGCCGGTCTTTCCCGGCGACGAGGAGACCCGGCTGCGGGTTGCGGAGGTCCTGCAGCAGAACAACAAGGAGTATTCCCACGAGGTCTGGGCGGGGTCGGTACTCCTGGACGCCCACTGCGCTCCGGTGAAGGAGCCCCGGGTGGTGGTGGGGATCTCCGATGGCGGCGTCACCTTTCCCGGGATCGACCACCCCGTCCATCTCATCGTGGTGGTCCTGAGCCCCGACGATTTCGACCACATGGACCACGTCCGGGCGCTGGCCCGTGTGGCGGACCTCCTGCGGACACGGCGAACGCTGGACTTCTACAGGACGCTGGAGGAGGAGGGGGGCTGACGGGGGCTCACCCCGGGCGGATCCCCGGCTTCCCCCGCTCCACCGTCCAGGAGGCGGCGGTATGCACCGGGGCCCCCGGGCGTGTGACGAAGGGGACGATCCGGTAGTCGCTCCGCCATTCCTCCTGCGTGACGCTGCATCGCAGGTACCCCCTCTGACTGTTCTGCCACCGGATGTGGGGGTTGTCGGGGAGGGCTGCGGCGACCCCTTCGAACTGTTCCTGGCCATCGCCGCCGGAGGAGATGGAGGTGGTGACGAACTCGGCGGCCACCACCGGACGGTCCGGACGGTCGAAGCCGGCGTGGAGCTCGTTCACCCAGTTGGAGTGGATGTCTCCGGTGAGTACCACGGTGCGGTTGGCAGCCCGCTCCGCCACGGCTCCCAGGAGCCGCTCCCGGGCGGCGGGGTACCCGCTCCACTGGTCCATGGAGACACTCGTGCCCGGGCCCGGGTCCCGGTCGAAGGGGCCCACCATGATCTGCTGGGCCAGGACCTGCCAGTCCGCCTCCGACACCCCGAGCCCCTCCGTCAGCCAACGCTCCTGAGGCTCCCCCAGCAGGGTGCGCCGCCGGTCCCCCTGGTCGCCGCACGGGAGCACCTGATTGCCGTCCCCGCACGCCTGGTCGTCCCGGTACTGGCGGGTGTCCAGGACCCAGAAGCGGGCCAGGCTCCCCCATGAGAAGGATCGACGGATGGTGAGGTCTGCCCAGGAGTCCGGGCGGGGGACCCGGACCGCCTGGTTCTCCCACCACGCCTGGTACGCGGCGGCCCTGCGGTTCCGCATCTGCTCCCGGCTCTCGAAGATGTTCTCCCCCACGAGCCCTGCATAGTTGTTGTCCACCTCGTGGTCGTCCCAGGTCACCACCCACGGGCACAGTGCGTGGGCCGCCTGGAGTGCCGGGTCGGAGCGGTACTGGGCGTAGCGGGCCCGGTAATCGTCCAGGCCCATGATCTCGTTGCCGTGGTGCATCCGGACGCGTCCCGGGGCTCCGGCGTACTCGTAGATGTAGTCCCCCAGGTGCGCCACCAGGTGGAGCTCCTCCCGGGCCATGTGGTCGTACGCGGTGAACAGCCCCTGCTCCCAGTGCTGGCACGAGGCCACCGCCATCTCCAGCGCCGAACGGCTTCCCGGGGCGGGGGCGGTGCGGAGGCGCCCCACCGGGCTACTTCCCTCCTGCAGGGTGAAGCGGTAGAAGTACTCCCGTTCCGGCTCCAGCCCCTCCACATCCACATGCACCGAGTAACCCAGCTCCGGGGCCGCGGTGTAGCGACCCTCCCGGACGATGCGGGAGAACCCCTCGTCGTGGGCCACCTCCCACCCCAGGATCGTGCGGATCCCGTCCATTCCCCCCATGGGCTGCAGGGGATCCGGAGCCAGACGGGTCCAGATGACGCACCGGTCCTGGAGGGGATCCCCGCTCCCCACCCCCAGGGTGAAGGGGTCGGCCTGGAGCCCCGGGTGCCCGGTGACCCGCCAGACGTTGGGGACGCCGGCGCAGAAGAACGCGTACCGGGAGAGGTCGGAGAGGAAGGTTCTGCGGTCCATGGGAGGCGTCACGGGGAGGGGGGTGGGGGGCGGTCGGGGCACACATCGCCAACCTTGACCTTCGGTCTGGCCGGGGAGGCTCCGCAAGCGTCGGCGCCGTCCTGCAACCGGGTCGTGACCGGAAGGACCCACCGGAGGGGTGTCTCCGGGGTCCCGCCTTCGTCCGCCGCGTCCCTCCCGCCTCCCGTCCCACGCCACGGGTGCGCTACTCCGGGAAGGCCCGTACCTTCCCCTCCACCATTGATCGGTTCGGTTCCATCTTCCACGCACACCAGGAGCAACCCATGACCGGACGTATCCGGCCCTCCCTCCGGATCACCGGACTCGCCGTGGCCGCCTCCCTGGCGCTGGCCACCGTGGCCACCTCCGCCGCTGCCCAGGGCGTCCCCACCCCCTGGACCCCCACCAATCCCGGGAGTCCCAACATGGAGGTGGTGGCCCACATCCCCCTGGGCCCCCGCCTGAGTGTGGCGGACATGGACATGGAGCAGGAGCTGCACCGGCCCTTCGCCTACGTGGCCCGGATGCAGTACGGCCCCGAGGGGCCGAAGGGGATGGACATCATCAACTTCGAAGACGAGCGGAATCCCCGGGTGGTGTACCGGTGGAGGATCGAGAACCAGGAGTTGCACCTCCCCACCGGGGGGATGGACGCCAAGCACTTCAAGCTGGACGGCCGCTACTACATCGTGCAGTCCACGCAGTTCGGCCAGGGGGGTCCCAACTCGGACATGGGTGCGGTGGTGCTGGACGTGACCAGCCTCCCGGACACCAGCGGGGTGCGGGAGGTGGCCCGGATCCGGGAGCCCGAGACCCCGGGCGGCTTCCACAACATCTTCATCTACCGCCACTCCGACGGGGGGGTCTACCTCTTCACCACGGTGTCGGGGCCCTTCGCCAACGTGTACGACCTGAGCCGGGTGGTGGGGGGCGACCTGGCCAACGCCCGGGTGGCCCGGGTCCCGGTGCCGGAGTCGGCCGTGAGCGCCGGGTCCAGCCGGGGATACCACGACTTCTATGTGGGGTGGCACCCGGACACCGGCACCGACCGCTTCTACGGCGGAGGGACCGGGGGCTACTACGTGTATGATGTCACCGACCTGCAGGCGCCGGAGCTGGTGGTGAGTCTTACCGGGGTGTCCGGGGTGAACTACGGCCACACCTTCACGCCGTCTCCCGACGGCCGCTACGTGGTGGCGGAGACCGAGTACCAGGGGGCGCCGCTGCGCATCTTCGACCTGCAGCCCGCGCTGGACGGGGAGGTGACCAACATCTCCACCCCCATCTCCTTCTGGACGGCCCACTGGAACCACCTGGCCCACAACCATGAGATCCGCTGGCCCTACGTCTTCGTCTCGGGGTACCTGGACGGGTTGCAGGTGTTCAACCTCATGGATCCGCACAATCCGCAGACCGTGGCGTACTACGACACGTACACCGGACCCCCCAACGCCGACCGCTACCCCATGTTCAACGGGAGCTTCGGGGTGGATGTCCGGAATGCAGATGGCCTGATTGCCATGAGCGACATGACAACGGGCTTCTGGCTCATCAGGATGGAGGGATTCCAGGGATGGAACGGCATGGACTGGGGACAGCCGAACGTGTCCAGCGCCCAGGTCTGGGACGGGGAGCTGGCGTCTCCGCAGCGGTGGCGCTGACGGGAATGGGGGTGGTGTCGGCGGGGCTCCTGCTCCTCCTGACGCTGGTGGCTCCGTTGCATGCGGAGGCCGGGACCGGCGTCGGGCTGGAGCGGCCCGCCGGGGCCTCCCCCACCTGGATGGCTCCAGTGCCCGGGGGGGCGCCGGGCGGGGAGGTGGGGCCGCCGGGGGTGATCCCGGCGGCGGCCATCCCCTTCTGCACGGCGGTGGACGACCCGGACTACTACCGGATCCCCCTGGCCACCACCCGCCTGGTGGCGGGGACGGGGCAGACCACCGGAGAGGCGGGGCTGGTCTTCCCCGCCGCCTCCCCCTTCGGCATCGCCGTCACCCCGGACGGGAGCTATGACTACCGGGTGCGGTTCGACGTGCGGCGGCTCCCGGCCCGGAGCAGGGGGGTCTTCGTGGCGTGGGTCACCACCCCGGAGATCGACCGGGTCCGCCGGATCGGGCCCCTGGAGGGGGGGCGGGCCGAGGGGCCCGTGGAGTGGAACAAGTTCCTGGTGGTGGTGACCCTGGAGCCGGAGGGATCCCCCACCGCCGCCCCCGTGGAGTCGGACGCAGTGGAGGGGATGGACGCCCCGGGGGGGGTGGCCGGGACCACTCCCCCGTGGACCGGTCCCGTGGTGCTCCGGGGGATGTCCCGGAGTGGACGGATGCACACCATGGCAGGGCATGGCCCCTTCGAGCAGGAACGATGTGCGAAGTACGGTTTCTCGTGAGGACGGGGCGTCCGGCTGACGGGCCCCCCCTCGGGCTCCTGGGGATGTGGTCTGCCCTGCTTGCCGTGCTGCTCGTTCCGGCAGGGCTCCACGCCCAGGCCGGCCACGACATGCACGGCGGCCACGCCATGCACGGCGCCACGATGGAGGGGGGGTGGATCATGCCCCCCATGGACCCCACCATGCCCATGCTTCCTGGGCTGGAGACCGCCGTACCCCCGGTCTCCGCCTGGCTCCCGGGGGAGGGGCATGACCCCTCCCACTTCCCCGAAGCGCGGCCCTCCGCGCCGGTGGATGTCCCCGACGGGGGTCTGCTGGAGCTGGAGGTCACCGCCGTCCGGAAGCGGATCGCCGGCCGGGAGTACCTCATGTACGGGTACAACGGCCAGATCCCAGGCCCCCTGATCCGGGCCCCCCGGGGGGGGACCATCCAGGTCCGGGTCACCAACCGGATCCCCATGGAGACCA
>CAYQVI010000004.1:0-48203 GCA_964420725.1 uncultured Gemmatimonadaceae bacterium
TTGGCCCCCAGGGGGAGGAGGGCGGTGACCAGGACATCCTTCAGGAGTCCCACATCCCCCATCACCCGCATGACCACGTCGCCTCCCCGGGCCCGATCATGGAAGCGACCCTGGAGCTGCTGCAGGTGGAGGAAGAGCTCGTGGCGGACCCGGGTGAGGATCCGGTTCCCCGCCAGGGCGAAGGCCACCGTGGAGGCGTACGCTGCCCCCGCCCGGACCACCGAGAAGAGCACCACCGCCACCGCGCAGAACACGATGAAGGTGCCGGTCTCCATCTGGGGGGCGAGCCCCGTCCGTGCGGTGAAGCGGTCCAGCAGGAGCTTCAGCGGCCACGGCTCCAACAGCCGCATGGCCACCTCGGCGAAGAGCGCCAGGGTGCCCCCCGCCAGCAGCCCCCGCTCCCTCCGCAGATGGGGGGCGAAGCGCTGCACCACGGGCCCCAGCGTCCTCATGGACCCTGCCACCGAGGCGGGACGTGCCACAGGGCTAGCCCTCCACCGGCGCAGGGTGTCGCGACGTTCCGCCCGGGGTGGAAACGCTCCCCGGAAGCCCGGCCAGCGCCAGGATCCTCCGCACGGTGCCGTCCCACCCGTGGTGCTCCAGGACCAGCCGGCGCCCCTTCAGCGCCATGCTCCGCCGCAGCCCCCGGTCCCCCCGGAGCCGCTCCAGCGCCTCCGCCAGCGCCACGGGATCTCCGGGAGGGACCAGGAATCCGTGGACCCCGTCGGTGATCACCTCCTCGATCTGCCCCACCCGGCTGGCCACGGTGGGGACCCCGGCCGCGAGGTACTCGAAGATCTTCAGGGGGGAGAAGTAGAAGCCCTCGGCCCCTGGCGCGGGGTACGGGGCCACCGCCACATCCATTCCCGACAGCAGAAGAGGGATCCGGTGGGGAGGGACGGCGCCGGTGAAGGTCACCTGTCCTGAGACCCCCAGCCGACCTGCCAACTCCTCCAGGTGGGACCGCTGCGGACCGTCTCCCACCACCAGGAGACGGTGCCCTCCGGGGGCCTGACGCCCCAGGAGCTCCAGCGCCTCGATGAGGAACGACACGCCATGCCACGCCTTCAGGCTCCCCACGAAGCCGATGGTGAAGGGGGAGTCGGTGACGCCGCCGGGATCCCTGGGGTGGAAGCGGCCGGGGTCCACCCCGTTGGGGACCACATGGACCCGCTCCGGGTGCCGGGTGATTCCCCGGACCCAGGTGGCCACCCCCTCCGAAACCGCCACCAGCACACCGGCATGGTCGAACACGGAGGCGGTGAGCCGCTCCGCCTCCCCGCGATCCACCAGGGTCCGGTGGTGGGCCTGCTCGGACACCAGGGGAGCGTTCACCTCCAGCACCCCCGGGATCCCCCGGGTGGCGGCGTAGCGCATCCCGGCATCGCTCCAGAGGGCGTAGCGCTGGTAGACCAGATCGAAGGGCCCCGCCCCCTCCAGGGCGGCCATGAGGGAGTGGTCCGCCTCCCGGGCGTGCCGCTCCCGCACCTCTGCAGTCTTGCCTCCAGGGAGGGGAAGGAGGGTCACCTCCACCCCTTCCAGCCCCGCCGGCGGATCGCCACCGGGCCTTGGGGTGAAGAGCCGGGGCCGGTGGCCCTGCTGCACCAGCGTCCGGAGCACCTCCTGCACGTGGATCGAGGCGCCCTTGCTGCCGAACGTGGGAATCCCCGGGTCCGTGCATACATAGGCCACACGGAGGGAGGGAGCGGAGAGGGGCTCACGCCGCATGGATCCCCACCTCCCCGGAGCTCCCGAAGAAGACCTCCCGGATCCGGGAGGCATTGCGGTGGATGTCGAAGTCCTCCTCGATGCGGCGCCGGGCCGCGTGCACCAGGGCCAGCGCCTCCGGAGGGGCGGGGAGGAGTCGCTGGAGGGCTTCCGCCAGCCCCACGGTGTCCCGGGGGTCCAGGAGGAGCCCGGTGACCCCGTCCTCCACCAGCTCCGGGATCCCGGTGACCCGTGTGGAGACACAGGGAATGCCCAGCGCCATGGCCTCCAGGAGGACGGTGGGGAGGCCGTCCCGGTTCCCGTCGGAGCCCTCCACGCAGGGGGCGGCAAAGACGCTTGCGCGCCGCATCTCCTGGATCACCCCGGCCCGGGGGAGGGGGCCGGTCATCTGCACCACCCCCTCCAGACCCAGTCCCTGGATCTTCCTCCGGAGGGACTCCTCCTCCTCTCCCGATCCCACGATCCGGCACTCGAAGGAGACCCCCCGATCCCGGAGCAGGGCGCAGGCGTCCAGGAGCACATCGAACCCCTTCTTCTCCACCAGCCGCCCGGCCGCCACGATTCGCCCCGGGGTGCCGGAACAGGGCTCGAAGGGAAACTCCGACAGATCCAGGCCGTTGTAGATCCGGCGGACCCGCCGGGCATCGGATCCGAAGCGCCGCCGCAGATCCTCCACGTTGAAGTCGCTGACGGTGACCACGGCACGGGCCCCGGCCAGCTTCCGCCCCAGGTCGTCCTCGTCCACCTCCTCATGGAAGATGTCCTTCGCATGGGCGGTGAAGCTGTACTCGATTCCCGCCAGCCGGGCCGCCAGGGAGGCCACGCCGGTGGCGGAGGTGGCGAAGTGGGCATGGAGGTGATCGATCCCCCGGGCATGGACCTCCAGCGCCAGGATCATGGCCTGGTAGACCAGCCTGGAGGCCGGCTCCCGGCCTTTTGCGGAGATGGGGGTCTGCGCCAGGACCCGGGCGGCTTCGGGAAGGGCGTGCATGGTCCTCTGGAGTGTGCGCCAGAAGTCCTCCGCCCGGAGGTGGCCGTGGGGGAGGTAGTGCACCGGCGCCTTCACCCGGGACACCACATCCTGGAAGTGTGTGTCCGTCCCGGGGCGGAGGGAGACGATGGTGATCCGGGTCCCGGCGGCCTCGTGGGCCAGGATCTCGTTCACGATGAAGGTCTCGGAGAAGCGGGGGTACCGCTTCACCACGTAGGCCACATGGGGCGTGGACGAGGGGGTCATGGCGCCACCTCCAGGGCAGGGAGGAGAGCGCTGTGGGTCCCGGAGGCGTCACCGGCAGGGGACCCCTCCATGAGATCCCGGACGAAGCCGGGAAGCCGGCCCAGGCCGCCGAAGTCCACCGGCTGTGCCGGCTTCTTCTTCATGGCCACGGGGGAGGTCATCCAGGCGGAGAGGGCGTCGGGGGTCAGGTGATCCGGGTGCAGCCAGTCCAGGAGGCCCCGCGCCGCCATCCGCTCGGCCCGGATACGCTGCTCCTCCCTGGGGCGGACCCTGGGGACCACCAGCCCGGGGCGTCCTGACGCCAGCATCTCGCAGACCGAGTTGTATCCCCCCATGGACACCACCCGCTGGGCCCCCATCGACATGCGGAGGGTGTCGGGGAGGAAGGGGATCAGCCGGACATCGGAACGCTCCGCCGCCAGGGTCCGGAGACGCTGCCGGGCCGTCTCGGGGAGGAACGGGCCATGGACCAGGACCCCGTCCGATCCCTCCGGGAACTCCGCCTGCAGGAAGGCCGTGGCCAGCGCCTCGCCATCCTCTCCCCCCCCCACCTGGCAGAGGATGTAGGGCCGTCCCCCGGCCGGGAGGTCGGGGGTGTCGTCGGCCCCGGTGTCCGGCTCAACCGGGTACTCCAGGCGGACCATGGGATCCAGGTAGCCGGTGAACCGGGTGCGGTGGGACAGGGTCCGGTCCACGCCGCACTCGGTGAGGAGGTCGTAGACCGCCGGGTCGCCATAGACCCAGATGGCATCGAAGAGGGCCTCGATCACGTCCAGGTCGCCGGCCTCCTGCCACTCCTTCCGGACCCGGGTGGGGTCGTCCAGGATGTCCCGGAGGCCCAGGACGATGCGGGTTCCACGCTTCCGGAGCCGGTGGAGGGCGGGGAGGAGCTCCCCGTAGATCCCCTGCGGAGCCTTGTCCACCACCAGCACGTCCGGGGCGAAGGAATCCAGCGCCGTCAGGAGGACCCGCCGGCGGAGATCCACCAGCCGGGAGGTGTCCATGTCCAGGTGCCGGGGCTCGTAGTGCCCATTCCCCACCTTCCGGAAGCCCGGAAGGGTGAGACACTCCACCGACTGGGGGAGGGAGAGGAGGTTCATCTCCCGGGCGCCGGCCAGAAGGAGGGTGCTGGCTCGATCCGGCTCCCGGGACAGTCCGCTGGCGATCAGCGCATTGCGGCGCATGTGTCCGAGCCCCATCCCGTCGTGGGAGTAGAGGGCAACGGAAAGGGGCCTGGCGAAGGACATGGCTTCGATCCGGGGATGAAGGGAACGCGACATGGTCGTGACCCGATTGTGGCAAGGCCGGGGCCCCGGGGTGGTCAGTGCATCCCAAATCATTGTCCTATATATGTTTGGATGATCATCTGGGCGCCGTCGGCCCGGTGTACTGGGCTGTCCCGTTTTGAGACAGTTGTCCCGGAGACGTCCGCACCGTTTCTTTGGGTGATCCAGGTCGCACCCCCTTTCCCGCACCTCCGGGACGCTGCCCATGTCTGCCTCCGCCCCCACGATCCGCTCCGTCCGGCCCACCCTGTCTGGAAGGGCTGCACCGTCCCGGAACCGGGGCGGTGGTGTGTGGCCCCTCCGCTGGGCGCTCCCCCTCCTGGCCCTGGTCCTGCTCCCGGCCTGTGGAGGGGGACAGTCCGCCCCGGTGGGGGCCGGGGAGGGGCAGGCCGTCGCCGCCACCCAGGAGATCCGCATCGATGTGGAGCGGCTCCATGCCGACGCCGCCCTCCTGGCCGCCGACTCCCTGGAGGGGCGCCGGGTGGGGAGCCCCGGCAATGCGTTGGCCAGGGCGTGGCTGGTGGGGCGGCTCCAGGAGATCGGAGCCGAGGCGCTTGGGCCGGGAGGGTCCGACGCCCCGGCCGTGGAGGGGACCGGGGGCTTCGGGGTGGGCTTCCCCGCCATCATCGGGGAGGACAACCAGGCGGTGGAGGGGGTGAATCTGGTGGCCCGTATTCCGGGGACCCGCTCCGACGGGCCCGTGATCGTCCTGGGGGCCCACTACGACCACCTGGGGGTCCGGGACGGCCAGATCTTCAACGGGGCCGACGACAACGCCTCTGGGACCGCCGGGGTGCTGGCCATTGCCGAACAGCTCCAGGCGTCCCGCCCCACCCACACCGTGATCCTGGCCCTCTTCGACGGCGAGGAGGGGGGGCTCCGGGGGGCCAGGGCCTTCGTGGGGAACCCGCCGGTGCCGCTGGAGCGGATCGCCCTCATGGTGAACCTGGACATGGTGGGGCGGAACGACGCCGGTGAGCTCTACGCCGCCGGCACCTACCATCGTCCCGGGCTGGAGCCGCTGGTGGACCGGGTGGCCGCCGACGCCCCGGTGACCCTCCTGAAGGGGCACGACCGGCCGGACCTCCCCCCGGGGGACGACTGGACCAGCGCCTCCGACCATGGCCCCTTCCACCAGCAGGGGGTCCCCTTCCTGTACTTCGGGGTGGAGGATCACCCGGACTACCACCAGCCCACCGACACGGCGGACCGGCTCCAGCCGGCGTTCCATGCGGCTGCGGTGGAGACCATCCTCCGGGTCCTGGAGGAGGTGGACCGGGAGCTGGCCGGGGGCTCCACCGGCTGGCGGTAGGGCCGGGGGGGACCGGGGGCGCGCGCCGGGGGCGGGGCGGAACCCACGCCCCTGCCGGCGGGTTGTCCCCGGTCCCCCTTTCCACCCCCGCCGGGCCCGCCCTGTGAGCCACACCACGCCGATCCCCCCGCTTCCCGACCACCTCTCCTCCCGGCTCCACCGGGTGATCACTCCGGCCACCGGGCCCCGCCCCGAACCCATGTCGGGGAGCGGCGACGACACCCCCTTCGTCCTCTACTGGCTCCGGACGGCGCAGCGGGCCCATGAGAACCCCGCCCTGGATGTGGCCCTCACGGTGGCCAACCACCTGGGGCTTCCGGTCCTGGTCTACCACGCCCTCTCGGAGCGGTATCCCTTCGCCTCGGACCGGCACCATCGCTTCATCCTGGAGGGTGCGGTGGATGTGGCCCGGGAGATGGCGGCCCGGGGGATCACCCATGTCTTCCACCTGGAGCGGGAGGGGCATCGGGGGAGCCACCTGGCCACCCTGGCCTCCAGGGCCGCCCTGGTGGTGACCGAGGACCTCCCCATCACCTTCCTGGAACGCTGGGCCAACCGGCTGGCGGAGACCGTGGCCACACCGGTCTGGGCGGTGGATACCTCCTGCCTGGTCCCCTTCCGACAGGTTCCCCGGACGGTCACCGACCGGGCCTTCCGCTTCCGGAGCGCCACGGCGGCGGCCCGCAGCGCCATGCTCACCATGCCGTGGCCAGAGGTGGAGCCGGTGGCGTCCGGGGAAGCTCTCCTGGAGCGGCTCCCCTTCCAGCCGCTGGAGCTGGAGGGCGACCTGGATCTGGACGCCCTGGTGGCCTCCTGTGCCGTGGACCATGCGGTGGCTCCGGTGCCCGGGACCCGGGGGGGGAGCGGGGCCGGGTACCGACGCTGGGAGGCCTTCCGGGAGCGCCGGCTCCGGGTCTATCACCGGACCCGCAACGACCCCCTCCGGGATGGGGTGAGCCGCATGTCACCGTACCTGCACTACGGAATGGTCTCTCCCTTCCGCCTGGCCCGGGAGGCGGCGGAGGTGGGGGGGGAGGGGGCGGAGAAGTATCTGGACGAGCTGCTGGTGTGGCGGGAGCTGGCCCACGCGTTCTGTGTTCACAACCCGAATCGGGATACGGTGCAGGCCATCCCCCCCTGGGCGCTGGAGACCCTCCGGGAGCACATGGGGGGAGGGGAGGGTGGAAGGCGCCCCGGAGTCCCCACCCTGGAGACGCTGGCCCGTGCCCGCACCGGCGATGGGCTCTGGGACGCCGCCCAGCGGTCGCTGCTGATCCACGGGGAGCTCCACAACAACGTCCGCATGACCTGGGGGAAGGCGCTGCTGGGGTGGAGTCCCACGCCAGAGGAGGCGCTGGCCCGGCTCCTGGACCTGAACCACCGCTACGCCCTGGATGGTCGGGATCCCTCCTCCTATGGGGGGATCCTCTGGTGCATGGGCCAGTTCGATCGCCCTTTCCCCCCGCCGGTCCCCACCTTCGGGACCGTGAGACCGCGGCGCACCGCCGATCACGCCCGCCGCCTGGATGTGGAGCGGTACGCCATGGCCACCGGTCGCCCTGCCCACCCCCGTCCCCCCCGGACGGTGGTCATCGGGGCTGGGGTGTCGGGGCTGGCCTGTGCCCGGACGCTGGCGGACCACGGCATCCCGGTGGTGGTGCTGGACAAGGGTCGTCTTCCCGGGGGGCGGATCTCCACCCGGACCCTCAGGGAGGATCCGGACCAGGCCTGGGATCATGGTGCCCAGTTCTTCACCGCCCGGGACCCCCGCTTCCGGCGGCATGTGGAGTCGTGGGTGGAGGGGGGGGTGGCGGCTCCCTGGGAGGGGCGACTGGTGCGCTTGGGCGAGGATGGCCATGTGGCAGCGGCCACGGGGGGGACCCGGTATGTGGGCACCCCTGGGATGCGGGCGGTGGCCACACACCTGGCGGTGGGGCTGGACGTCCGCTGCGGCGTGCGGGTGCTGGAGGTGCGGCGGCAGGCCGAGGGGTGGTGGTTGGATGTGGAGACGGTGGATAACCGTGTTGAAAACACGGATGGGTCGGGAGTGTCCCGGCTGGGCCCCTTCGACGCCGTGGTGGTGGCGGTTCCGGCACCCCAGGCGGTGTCCCTCCTGTCCTACGCACCCCTCCTCTCGGCGGCGGCCGACGGGGTGGTGATGGCCCCCTGCTGGGCGGCCATGCTCGCCGGCGGGGCTGGGGCCGGGCACCCCTGGGACGCCGCCTTCCTGGACCACCCGGTCCTCTCCTGGGTGGCCCGGCAGGGGAGCCGCCCCGGGCGGGAGGAGGAGGTGGTGGGGGGGCACTGGGTGCTCCACGCCTCGCCGGAGTGGTCGGAGCGGCACCTGGAGGAACCGCCGGAGGAGGTGGAGGGCCACCTCCGGAAGGCCGCCGGGGAGATCGGGGTGATTCCCGGGAGGGGGGGCTCCGGGGTGATGCACCTGCACCGGTGGCGGTATGCCCTCCCTCCGGATCCCCGCCCCGAGCCCTGTCTCTGGGACCGGGAGCTGGGGATCGGGGCGTGCGGCGACTGGTGCGGCGGCCCACGGGTGGAGGGGGCCTTCCTCAGCGGCCTGGCCATGGCCGGGAGGATCCTGGCCCCGGAAAGCGCATCGCTGCGGGCGGGGGCCCCCGGAGACGATCTGGAGGGGGACGGGCCCGGGAACCCGCAGGGAGATCTCTTCGGAGGGTGAACCGGGGGGGATGCCCCCGCCCCGCCGCCCGCCCCATGCAGCGAAGGCCGCCGACCCAGGGGGTCGGCGGCCTTCGTGTCCTTCCGTCCAGCTCTATCCGGTGGGCCGGGGGTGGCGACGCCACCCCCGGTCCACCGGTCCGTCAGGGAATCAGGACGGCGTTGATGATGTGGATGACCCCGTTGGTGGCCAGCACATCGGTCCCCACGATGTCGGCCCCGTTCACCTGCGGGCCTCCCGCCAGCGTGATGCGGATGGTCTCACCCTGCAGCGTGGTGAGTTCCTTCCCCTCCGACAGGTCGGCGGCGAAGATCCGCCCCGGAACCACGTGGTAGGTGAGGATCTCCGCCAGCGCAGGCGGATCCGCCAGGAGGGCCTCCACCGTGCCGGCCGGGAGCGCCCCGAAGGCCGCATCCGTGGGAGCGAAGACCGTGAACGGCCCGTCACCCCGGAGAGCATCCTCCAGCCCTGCCGCCTGCACGGCGGCCACCAGCGTACCGAACCCGGCAGCCACCGCGGTCTCCACGATGTCCACCGGCGGAATCAGGACCGCGTCGATGACATGGATGATCCCGTTGGAGGTCTCGATGTCGGTGGCGGTGATGTTCACCCCGTTCACCTTCGCGCCACCCTCCAGGGTGAAGCGGAGCTTCCGTCCCTCCAGCGTCACGACCTCCTTCCCCTCGAAGAGATCCCCGGCGGTGATGCGCCCCGGAACCACGTGGAAGGTGAGGATCTCGGCCAGTGCCGGAATGTCCGCCAGGAGTGCCTCCAGCGTCCCGGCCGGGAGTGCATCGAAGGCGGCGTTCGTGGGAGCGAAGACCGTGAACGGCCCCTCACCCCGGAGAGCATCCTCCAGCCCGGCGGCCTGCACGGCGGTCACCAGGGTGCTGAACCCGGCACCGATGGCGGTGTCCACCAGATCGGGGACCGGAATCAGGACCGCGTCGATGACGTGGATGATGCCGTTGCTGGTCTCGATGTCCGTGGCGGTGATGTTCACCCCGTTCACCGTGGGTCCCCCCTCCAGGGAGAAGCGGAGCTTCCGTCCCTCCAGCGTCACAACCTCCTTCCCCTCCGCCAGGTCGGCGGCGGTGATGCGCCCCGGAACCACGTGGAAGGTGAGGATCTCGGTGAGCGCCGGAATATCCGCCAGAAGCGCCTCCAGCGTCCCGGCCGGGAGTGCATCGAAGGCGGCATTCGTGGGAGCGAAGACCGTGAACGGCCCGTCACCCCGGAGGGCGCTCTCCAGCCCGGCGGCCTGCACCGCGGTCACCAGGGTGCTGAACCCGGCGGCGATGGCCTGGTCCACGATGTCCATGGGGGGCATGAGCACCGCGTCGATGACGTGGATGATGCCGTTGCTGGCCTCCACATCGGTCTGACGGATGCGGGCGTCATTGGCCCTCTGCTGCCCCTTCAGGGTGATCTTGATGGTCTTCCCCTGAACGGTGGTGAGCTCCTGGCCTTCCCGGAGATCCCGGGCGCTGATGCGGCCGGGGACCACGTGGTACAGCAGCACCTCCGTGAGGGCCGGGATGTCGTTGAGCAGCGCCTCGAGAGCCCCCGCCGGCAGGTGGTCAAAGGCGCCGTTGGTGGGGGCGAACACCGTGAAGGGTCCAGCGCTGCGGAGGGTCTCCTCCAGCCCTGCGGCCTGCACTGCGGTCACCAGCGTGCTGAAACCCGCGGCGATGGCGGTGTCCACGATGTCCGGAGCGGGCTCGGGGACCAGGACCGCATCGATGATGTGGACCACGCCGTTGGAGGCGACCCGATCCGCCTCGGTGACGGTGGCGCCGGCGATACGCACCACGCCGCCCTGGACGGAGACGTTCAGCTTCCCGCCACCCAGGGTGGTGAGGACCTCCCCATCCGAGAGCCGGCGTGCCCGGATGTCACCGGACACCACGTGGTTCAGGAGAACCTCCTTCAGCAGGTCGTCGTCCGCCAGGACGGCGGCGAGGACGTCCGAGGGGAGGGCGCCGAAGGCGGCATTCACCGGGGCGAAGAGGGTGAAGGGACCCCTCTTCTCCAGCTCGGCCCGCAGCCCGGACTGTCCCAGGAGGTCATTCAGGGTGCTGAGGTTCGGGTCGGCGGTCACCGTGCCGGACACGGAGGGGGGCGGCGGGGGCCGGGTCGTGTCGTCCTTGCAGGCCGTGAGGGCCAGCAGAAGGGCAGGGAGCGCCATGAGGCGGAAGGGGAGCCGGCGAACGAGCATGGAAATGTCTCCTGGCAAAATGACCACAGGTGGGGTGGTGCAGGGGATGCTCTTCATCCCCTTTCGCACCATTGAACACGTGGCGTCCAGGAAGTGACTACCTGTTGTCGAAGATTCGTACAGGTCGAGGTGCCGCGGGGGGGGTGAGAGCGGACCGGAGAGGGGGGAAGGCCCCGTCAGAAGCCCAGTCGGGCGGTGAGAAGCGGAGTGAACCCCGAGAGGGTGCGGGGCACCAGGACGTAGTCGGCCCCGGGGGACGGGGACTCCCGCCGGAGGCCGTAGTCCATGACGTTGCGCCGGTCCAGGACGTTCAGGAGATCCACCCCCAGCTCCGCCCGCACCCGGTTCCCCAGGAAGCCCTGCCAGCCGATTCCCAGGTCCACCTCCGCCAGGGGGGGAAGGGAACGGTCCCCCGGTCGCCCCACATCCGGGAGGAGGCGGTCGTCGTGGAGGGTCAGCAGGTCGTAGTAGGCCCGCCGGAAGGCCCAGTCCCGCCCCCATACGCCATGGCCCCGGACCCGGAGGCTGATCCCCCCGGGGAGACGGGAATCCGCAAGAAGGAGCACACGGTGCGGGACGTCCACGGCGGAGGGAACCGCATCCCCGTCGTAGCGCCCCGGGAGGGTCCTGATCCCCGCCGTGCGGTCGTAGCCCGCCTGGATCCGGAGAAGGTCCGTCTCCCGGGTGATCCGTATTCCGGCCCCCGTTACACGCCCCCGGGAGTCGGAGAGGAAGGCCTGGTCGCCGGGGGAGGCGCTGGAGCCCGCCACGATGGTGGTATAGTCCACCGCCGGAAGCCCCTGAAGATCCTTCCAGTACAGTTCCCCCCGGAACTCCCATCCCAGCGCCGGGCGGGAGACCGCCTCCAGCGCCAGGTGGCTTGCCCGGGCGGCGTCGCCGGCATCGGACACCGGGAGCCAGAAGCGCATGAAGGGGACCAGGGCGCTGGGGGCGGGATTCGCGAGCTCGTACTGGTGGACGAACTGCCGGTAGAGCCCCCCGCCCAGCCGGAGGGAGGTGCTCCCCAGCGCCCCGGACTCCCCTTCCAGCTCCAGCGCCAGCCGGGGCTCCACCACCGCCTCCCCTCCCCCCACCCAGGTGAGGCGGAGCCCCGACTCCACCGTAAGCGGCCCCCGGGTGATCCGGTCCTCCACCACAGCGGTGAGCCTGTCCTGCTCCCTCCGGAGATCCGTCGGGCGGTAGAGGCCCCCCAGCCGGAGATCGCCCCGGGTGCGGGCAGCCTCCAGCGAGAACTGGATACTGTGCTGTGGTGCGATGGAGACGTCTCCCTCCGCCAGAACGGCAAACACATCCAGGGCGTTTCCATCCAGGAGCGGAGGGGCATCGGCCAGCCGGGAGCGGAGCAGTGCCTCCGCCTGCACCGGGCTGGTGGAGGGGTCCAGTCCCACCGAATGCCCATCCACCATCTCGAATCCGGCCTCGAAGGCGTGGCGGCTCCCCCGGAGGGTGAGCCCCACCGATCCCCGGGCTCCCACCAGCCGGTTCCAGCGGAGCATCCCGGTATGGTTGGTCCAGCGGTACCCGTCCCGGGCCAGCATCAGCCGCGCCGCCGCCGGGTCGTCCCCATGATGTCCAGCGGCCAGGAGTTCGGTGGAGAGGTCGTTGGAGCCCCGGTGGAAGGAGGCCGCCAGGGAGGAGCCCCCGGGGTTTCCAAGCCGGGCCGCCACATGCAGGTCCGTGGAGCGGAGATCGGATCCCTGGGCGTGGGACCGGTAGTCCAGCGCCTCGATGGAATCCGGCGTGCCCCCCAGCACCGCAGCCGTCAGGAGGGGGTCCACATCGTTCCACTCCCGGAGGGTCTTCTGGAAGGCCTCCACCGGTCGTTGGTTCCAGAGGGTCGTTCGCCCCGCAACCATGAGGGATCCCTCGGATCGACCCCGACGGAGGGGAATGGAGGCCCGCCCGTCCAGGCCGAAGGGGTCCGCATCCAGATCCAGCGCCGGGGCCACCGAGGAACCGGTGGCGTGGTCCATGTCCACGATCCCGGCGGTGGCGCTCCCCCCCCGGGCGGGGAACCCCGCCTTCTGCACTGTGAGGCGGTCCAGCGCCAGGGGAGAGAGGGACCCCAGGAGTCCATCCACCGACACTGGATTCAGCACGGGGGAGCCGTCCAGGAGCACGAGGTGCTCTCCGCTGTCCCCCCCCTGGATCTGGAGGTCCGCGAAGAGGGGCCGCCGGGTGATTCCCAGGACCGACCGACTGGTGGCCTCCACCACCCCCCCCACACCGGAGGCAAGCTCCTCCCCGTCCAGCAGGGAACCAGAGAGGGAGAGGGAGTTCCGGGCGGACTGGAGGCCGTCCACCACGATGGGGCGGGCTACCAGGGGGCGGGCCTCCAGCGCCAGCTCCAGGGTGGCCACCCCACGGGGGGGGACCAGGATGGAGGCCTGAAGGGGAGAGTAGCCCGCCGACATCACGGTGACCGCGTGGCGCCCCGGGAGGAGCCCCCCCATGGCAAAGACCCCGGCCTGATTGGCCCGCACCGTGGCCCGCTCCGGACCCAGCGCCACCCGGGCGCCGGGAAGGGGTGCACCGGTCCAACGGTCCCGGATCACCCCCCGGAGGGACCCGTGGGCCGGGGCGTCCTCCGCCGCCTCGATGACCACGTAGGTCCCTGAGGAGAGGCGGTAGAAATCCAGATCCACCGATTCCACGATGCAGCGCAGGATCTCCTCTGCGGGCTGGTTCTCGGCCCTGCAGAACACCCGACGGTCGCCGGTGACCTCCTCTCCATACAGCAGGTCCATCCCCGTGGCCCCTGCCAGCCGCCCCAGGGCCTGCGCCACCGGCACGTCCCGGAGGATCAGGGTGTGGCGGGGCTCCTGTTGCCCGGCCGCAGGACCAACCGGCGCCAGGAGGAGGAGGACCAGGGTCAGGGGGAGGAGCCACGGACCCCCCGGGAACCGCGGTCCGGGGGAGCCCCGGTGGAGGAGGCGACCGGCAGGAAGACCCATCAGTAGACCTCGAAGCCGCCGTTGGTCTCCCGGAACCGGAGTCCCCGGGCGGTGGCGAGGTCCGAGAGCACCTCCCGGAGATCTCCCAGCCGGGCGTAGTGCACCGTGAGGCGCTGGGAGCCGTCCACTTCTCCGGCCAACCCGATCTCGATGGCGTAGCGGAGGGAGAGCTCCGCCAGAATCCCCGACAGGGGAACCTGTACGGCCGAGAAGCCCCTCTCCCGCCACACCAGAGCCCGGTCCACCTCCACCGGCTCAGGAGCTTCTGGGGCCTGGGCTCCCACCGGTACCCGGGCGCCCTCCCCCGGGGAGAGCTCCACCGCCACCCCGGTCTCGCCGTGGGCCAGCCGCACCCGACCCTCCTCCAGGACCACCTCGGTGCCGGCTCCGATCCCCTCCCGGGCCCGGACATTGAAGCGTGTTCCCAACACGGTCACCTCCGCGTTGAAGGTCTCCACCACGAAGGGACGATCCCCGGCCACCACGGAGAGGAAGGCCTCGCCGGAGAGACGGTAGGAGCGGGGGGGCGAGGCCCCGGGAAGGATGGATCGACGCCAGCGGATGCTGGACCCGCTGTTCAACTCCGCCCTGGACCCGTCGGGGAGGGTAACAGCCACCGACTCCCCGGGGAGTGCCACGGCGCGGCCGGGAAGCCCGAGGAGGGCCAGCGATCCCGTCATGAGAAGGAGCAACCCTGCGGCGGCCGCCAGCCCCCTCTGGAAGGAGAGGCCCCTCCCCTCCGGGACCTCCCTCCGCAGGCGCGGGGAAGGAGCGGTGGGGGACCCGGGGTGGGGTCGGCTCCGGACCTCCAGCTCCCGGGCCAGCGCCGAGGTCCCCATCCGTGCACGGAGCTCCGCCCAATCCTGGTCCGTGGCCTCCACCGGCACCGGAGCGGGTCGGACAGCTTCCAGTTCGGCCCAGATCCGCTCCAACTCCGAAGCGTCGGATTCGCCCCTCAGCTCGGGAGGGATCGGGGGGATTCCAGCATTCATGGCGCTCACCGATCGTGCGCGGCTCCGGCGGCCCGCTCTCGGAGGCTCCGGAGCGCGCGCACCAGGTGGTTGTTCACGGTCCGGGCGGACAGGTCCATCACGTCTGCGATCTCCTGGTGCGAAAGCCCCTGGAAGCGGCTGAGAAGGAGGGCCTCCCTCTGCCGGTCGGGAAGCTCCTCCACCCATCCCCGTAGAGTCTCCGCCGGATCCACCTCCTCCGCGGAGAGGGAGGGCGGTGGGGCCACATCCGCCGGTGGTTCATACTTCGCGGCCAGGAGTTCCTGCCGCCGGGCCGTGTCCCGGCGATGGTTCAAGGCCAGGTTCCTCACGGTGCGGAACAGGAGTGCCCGGGGAGAGCCGGCGGGATCCAACCTCTCTCGCTGCCTCCAGATCCGGATGAAGGCCTCCTGCACCACGTCCCGGGCGCTGTGCTCATCACCGGTGAGACCGATGGCAAACTGGACCAGCCCCTGATGGAAGGTCCGGAACAGTGCCTCGAAGGCCGACTCGTCGGAGCGGATGAGCCCCTGATACCAGGCAGAGGCCATGTCCTGCATCGACCCCTCTAGCATCGATCCCAGCCCTCCTTTCCCGGGAGCCCGAGGGCGTGGTCCATCACTTCAGGGATGGAAACACGCAGGTGGCGTGGAGTGACCACTCCAGGATGGATGGAGTGGTTCATCCCCCGAGGAGGGGGGCTCCCGCACGTCGGGTGACGGCGCGGATGCGGGCCGTGAGCCGTCGGGGGTCCACAGGCTTCTGGACGAAGTCGTCGGCCCCGGCCTCCAGCAGGGAGATCTCATCATCCAGATCGCCGGAGCTGGTGAGCACCACCACCGGAAGGGCGTAGGTCCGGAAGGAGCGCCGGACCTCCCGGAGGACCTCGCGACCGTCCATCCCCGGCATCATCAGGTCCAGGACCATGGCGGCGAAGCGGTGCTCCCCCTCCAGCAGCTTCAGGGCGGTGGGACCGTCGGTCACCTCCTCCACCTGGAGACCCTGACCCTCCAGGATCGTCCGCACCAGGAGTCGGGCCACCGGGTCATCATCCACCACCAGGACCCGGCGCTCCTCTCCGTCCTCGCCCCCTGGCGCCGACTCCTCACCGAAGACCCGGGCCACCTCCGACAGGGTGGTCTCGCCCCGCTCCACACGGTCCAGGGCCACGTGGAGCATACGGCGCATTCCCTGGGCTACCGCCGCCGCCTCCAACTCCACCAGCGGAGCCTCCTCCGCCACCAGGGGAGACACCACCTCGTTCACCATCAACACCTCGGCGCACGCCAACTGTCCCCGGTATCCGGTGTTGCCGCACTGGGGGCACCCCACCGCCGCCCGCACCGGGGCCGCCCCGAAGACCCGCACCAGTTCCTGTTCTCTTTCGGGAAGGTCCTCCCGGCGCTCCACCGGACGGCTGCACGAGGGGCAGAGGCGCCGCACCAGACGCTGCGCGATGACCCCCCGGAGGGATTCGGCCACACGGCCGGCATCCAGTCCCAGGTCCCGGAGGCGGCCCACCGCAGACACGGTGTCCGGGGCGTGCACGCTGGCCAGCACCAGGTGTCCGGTGACACCGGCCCGGATCACCGTCCGTGCGGTGTGGAGATCCCGGAGTTCGCCGGCGCCGATGACGTCCGCGTCCTGGTGCAGCATGTCCTGCAGCGCCACGTGGTAGGCGGGCCAGGCGTTCCGGTCGAAGTTCAACTGGGTCACCTCCGGGAGCTGGAGCTCCACCGGGTTCTCCAGGCTGGCCACCGTCCGGTCCCCGTTGGCCAGGTGCGAGAGGGTGCTGTAGAGGAGGGTCGTCTTCCCGGAGCGGGAGGGGCCGGCCAGCAGCACCACCCCTTCGCGACTGGAGAGGAGCTGTTCCAGGCGCTCCGCCTCCTGGGCGGGATACCCCAGCCGCTTGAGGGAGGGTTGCGCCCTCCGGTCGAAGAGGCGGAGGACCAGCTTCTGCCCTTCCGGCACCACCGAGGTCTTGAGGCGGACCTCCCAGGGACGCCCTTCGATCTCCTCCCGGAAGTGGGCCTCCTGCCCCGGGGTGTTCTCCCAGTTCTCCAGCCCCCCCAACTCCCGGATCCTGGAGACGATCCGGTCCATGGCCTGCTGCGGGAAGGTGAGGAGGGGCTGGATCACCCCGTCCACCCGGAGGCGGACCCGCCCCCCGTCCTCCCACGGCTCCACATGGATGTCGGTGGCCTCCCGGCCCGCGGCGTAGCGGAAGACCCGGCGGACCAGTTCGGCAACGGCAGGCGATGTACCGGAAAATCCTGCCGGCATATCGGTACCGGTTCCCCGTACCACCAGGGGATCCTCCACGGAGGCCTCTGCCAGGAGTTCCCGGAGTGTGGCCTCGGTGTAGCGGCGGTCGGAGTAGTGCCGGGTCAGGGCCTCGGCGAGCCCTTTCGGACCGCCCAGTTCGAAGCGGAGGCCCCGCCCGCTCACGGAGCTGATGCGCTCCCGGGTCCGGGGGGAGACGGGATCCGCCGTGGCCAGGACCAGGGTCTCGCCGTCGATGCGGAGGGGGAGGACCCCTGCGGTGGTGGCCACCTCCCGGGGAACCAGGGCAAGTGCTTTCCGCTGAACGTTTTCCAGGTCTGCAAGAGGGAGTCTGAAGTGGGTGGCGATCCTGGCCGCCAGCTCCGGCTCCGCCAGTCGCAACGCCGATCCCACCCGCTCCCACGCCCCATCCAGTTCGGGGAAACTGGGATCTGCAGGAAGGGACATCCCCTCCACCCCGGCAGCGGCGGCCACATCCAGAAGCCAGTGGTTTGCGAGATCGGAACTCATGACAGGATGTCTCCCGGGTTCGGACTGGGATGGTGGAGCCCCTCCCCGGATTCGGGGCGTGCCGCAATACATGCGGGCGGAACCAGAAGGATCTTACCGAGCAAAGCCCATACCGAAAAGCGCGCGTAGCGTGGACCGGGGGAGCCGGAAGGGAGTCGGGGAACCGGGAGGCGCCGCGGACGCTATCCTTCCCGGAGGAAGACGGAGGAGGTTCCGCCGCGAATGGAGGTCGCCTGGGAGCAGAGGAGGGAGGTGAGATGAGGGGAGCCGGGGCCTGGAGCATGTTGCGCGGTTCCCACAGGGGGTGGAGCGCCCTCCTGGGCGCGCTCCTGCTCCTGCCTTCCGGGTGTGGGCTACCCCGGGGCGAGACCCCCTCTCCGGAGGATCCCTGCCGGATCCTCCCGGCGTGGGTGGACGGAGAGGCGGAGCCCGTCATCGGGGTGGTGGACCCGGTGGACTTCTCCCTGGCGCCCCACCCCCGATCCGATGGAGAGGGGCTCCTCTTCGCCACGATCCATCCTCCCCTGGTGCGAGTGGACTGCAGGGGTCGACTGCAGGCCGGGGTGGCGGCGGGGTGGGAGCCGGGAGAACCCGGGGATGGTGGGGTGGAGTGGCGATTGGCCATCCCTGGAGCCCGGGAGCGGGGCGACGCGGTGGCCCGGGCCCTGGCCCAGGGGGCCCGTCTGGAGGGGGGAGTGGAGTTGGTAGGTGTGGAACGCACGCCGTCCGGGGTGGTGGTCCGGTTCCGGGGTGAAGGGGTGGAGGAGGACGGAGCGGGGGTGCTGGCGGAGCGGGGGCTGGTGCCGGTGGCGGCCCTGGAATCCGGATGGGGGTCCCGCCTCTCTGGATTGCGGCTGGTTCCCGTTGCGGCGGCGGGACCCGGTGTGACGCTGCATCTTCTGGCCGGCTCCGGGGAGGGTGGGGAGAGGCTTGCGGTGGTCCGGGTGGTCCCAGGGGGGGATCCCAGGGACCTGCTGGACGAGGGGGTGCACCTGGTCCTCACCCGGGATCCGGTGGCGGTGGCGTGGGCCCGCTCCCGGGAGGGGATCCAGGCGGTTGCGCTCCCTCCGGACCGGATCTATCGGCTGGCCCTCCCGGGTGGAGGACTCCGGACACTCCCCCCTGGGCTCTCCGCAGGATTGGTCCGGGATGTGGTCCCCCTGGGGCGGGTTCCCTCCGCCCCCGCCCCGGCGGTTCCGGAGGTGTGCCCGACGGTGGCGCTGGGGACGCTCCCTCCGGTGTCCGGGGACGTCCGTCCCCGGGTGGTGCACCCCAGTGGAGACCCCGTGGCCCGGGCCCTGGCGGAACGGGTGGCGGCCCTGGCGGGGCCCGGTGGGTCGGCGCCCCTGGCGGGGATCCGGGGGGGAGGGCCGGAGTCCAACGCCCTCCTGGAGGTGGTGGGGCTGGACCCGGCCCGCTTCCAGGCGGCGCTCCGGGAGGGGCGGGACGCCGCCTACCTCGTCCACGGGGCTGTGGGTCCGGCGACCCCCTGCACCCGGGCGGCCTCCCGGGCCCGGGACATCCCCTGGCTGGACCGGGGAAGCCTCCTTTCCCTGGTGGAGGTGGGGCCCCATGCGCTGATCCGGGCGGGGGTGCCGGCGCTGGAGGTGGATGGCACCGGAGCGGTCCGGATGCTCTTCCCCGGGAGGGTCCGGTGACCTTCCGGGGACGCCTCCTGGGGCTGGTGTTCCTGGCCACCCTTCTCCCCCTCCTGCTGGTGGCGTGGGGAATCCGGAGTGGAGCCTCGGCACGCCTGGATGCGGCGGCGGAATCCGCCCTGGAAGGGGATGTGGAGGCCCTGCTCCTCCAGTTGCGCCACGAGGAGGAGGGAATCCGGGAGCGACTGGCGGCGGTGCAGGAGGCGCTGGATCGGGACCCCGAGGTCCGCCGGGCCCTTCAGGGGCCAGGAGAGGAGAGGCTTCCCCTCCTGGATGCCCTCCCCCGTCTGGCTGCCCTCACCGGGCTGGAGCTCCTCCGGCTCCAGGACCGGGACGGCACCATCCTGGCCTCGGGGCACTTCCGGAACGAGTTCGATCGGGTGGAGCCCCTCCCCGCCCCGAAGGACCTCCACATCCTCCGGGTGCCGGCGGTGGACGGGGTGCTCCAGGTCCGGGCCCTGGCCCTTCCCGTGCGGTTGGCAGGACGGGATCTGGTGCTGGTGGGGGGCGTGTCCCGGGGCCTTCCGCAGGGGGTGCGCACGGTGCTCCCCTCCGACGGGACGTGGGGGGAGGGGAGTTCCGGCGAGGTGGTCACCCGGCAGGTCATGCTTCCCCTGCTGGACACCAGTGTGGAGCCGCCGGTGCGGGGCGGGGTGCCCCTGGAGGTGAGCCGCTCCTCCGGGGAGGTGAGGGCGCTCCAGCGTCAGGCGGAGCTGTGGATCCTCCTGGGCGCAGCGCTCCTGGTGGTCTCCACCCTGGCCCTGGCCCGGTGGCTCGGCCGGGGGCTTGTGGCACCCCTGGAGGGGCTGGCAGAGACGGCCCGTCGGGTGGACCTGGAGCGCCCCGACGTCTCCTTCCCGCAGCGGGACCGCACCGACGAGGTGGGGGCGCTGGCCCGGGTGCTGGAGCGGATGACGGCGCGGCTCCGGGGCGATGCGGCGCGGCTCAGGGAGGCGGAGCGGAGGGCCACGGTGGCGGATGTGGCCCGGCAGGTGCACCACGACATCCGCAATGGCCTGGTCCCCCTCCGGAATGTGCTGCGCCACCTCTCCCAGGTGAAGGAGGAGGCCCCCACCACCCTTCCCGAGGTGTATGCCGGCCGGGAGGGGACCCTCCACGCCTCGGTGGACTACCTGGAAGAGCTGGCCTCCGGGTGGGCCCGTCTGGGAGGGGGGGGGAGCCCCCTGCAGTCGCTGGATGTGGGGGCGGTGGCCACCCTGGTGGCGGGGAGCGCCGCCGCTCCCCAGGGGGTGACGGTGCGGGCACGGGTGGCCCCCGGAGTCCCTCCGGTGACGGGCGATCCCCTGGTGCTCCGCCGGATCCTGGAGAATCTGGTGCGGAACGCCCTGGATGCCCTGGGAAGTGGGCCGGGGCAGGTGACGGTGGCGGTGGAGGCCGTGGACGGTTCCCTTCCTCCTGGACCCGAGGTGCGTATCAGGGTCTCGGACACCGGTCCGGGACTCCCCCCGGGCCCCCCGGAGGAGGTGTTCCGGGACTTCTTCACCACCCGGGAAGGGGGTACCGGTCTGGGCCTTTCCATCGTGCGCCGCCTTGTGATGGACCTGGGGGGGAGTGTGGAGGCCGGGGCCGCCCCCGGGGGTGGCGCCTGCTTCACCGTCCTTCTCCCTGTCGAGTCATCATGAGCCTTCTCCTCCTCGTGGACGACGTACCGGCGCTGGCGGAGCAGTACGCCTTCGACCTGGCCCGCCTGGGAGGGCACGAGACCCGGGTGGCATCGGGGGGGCAGGAGGCTCTCCGGATCCTGGCCAGCGAGCCTGTGGACTGTGTCATCCTGGACCTGGAGATGCCCGGCATGGACGGCTTCGGGGTCCTCCGGCAGTTGGCCCACCGGGGGCTGGACGTGCCGGTCATCGTCTATACCGGCACCGGAAACTTCGAGCGGTGTGTGCAGGCGGTGCGTCTGGGGGCCTGGGGATTCATCGACAAGTCCGAGCCCATGGAGCGGGTGGCCCGGGAGGTGGAGAACGCCCTGCGCCACCGGAGCCTCACCACCCGGGTGCGGGAGCTGGAGGCCCGGGAGGAGGCGGAGACCCCCCTGGTGGGGTCGGGGCAGGCCATGGGGCGCCTCCGGGTGGCGCTGGGGCGGATCGCGCCTGTGCCCAGTCCGGTCCTGATCCTGGGGGAGAGCGGCACCGGGAAGGAGTTGGTGGCCCGGGAACTCCACCGGCTGGGGGCCAACCCCACCGGGCCCTTCCTGGCGCTGAATGCCGGGGCCCTTCCGGAGGCGCTGGTGGAGAGCGAGCTCTTCGGGCACGAGAAGGGGGCCTTCACCGGGGCGTCCGCCACCCGTCGAGGGGCGTTCGAGGCCGCCTCCGATGGGACCCTCTTCCTGGATGAGATCGGAGAACTCCCCCTGGCGGCGCAGGCGAAGCTCCTCCGTGTCCTGGAGGCCAGGGAGGTGACCCGTGTTGGGGCCACGCATCCCATTCCGGTGAGGGCCCGGGTGGTGGCGGCCACCCTCCGGGATCTGGATGCCGATGTCCGGGAAGGGCGCTTCCGGGAGGATCTCCTCTACCGGCTCAACGTCCACGTGCTCCGGGTTCCTGCCCTCCGGGATCGCCCGGAGGACCTGCCGGAGCTGGTGGGGCACCTGGTGGAGTCGGTGGCCTCCCGGCTGGGGGTCCCGCCCCGGGGTCTCTCCCCCGCCGCCATGGCCGCCCTGGGGCGGTACGACTGGCGCCGGAACAATGTCCGGGAGCTCCGGAACGTGCTGGAGCGGATGCTGATCATTGCCCGGGGGGAGGTGATGGAGCTGGAGGATGTTCCCCGGGAGATCCGGGGGGACGGGGCGGGGGAGGAGTCCGGTGGATGGGGCTCCGGAGTGCAGCAGGGGGTGGCCGGGGTGACGGTGGTGCCGAGGGGGATCGCTCCGGTGCCGGGTGCCGCGTCCGGCGGGCCCCCCGACGTGACCTCCGTTGCGGACGACGACGATCCCCGGACCTTCGCGGAGCGGAAGGCCGACGCCGAGCGGACCATCATCCGGGACGCCCTGGCCCGCCATGACGGACACGTGACCCGGACGGCGGCGGCGCTGGGGCTGGCGGATCACGCCTCCCTCCTGAAGATCATGCGCCGCCTGGGGATTGAACGGGACGGCTGAGTTCCGGTGGGGGCGCCCCCGCTCTCCCGGAAGCTGCTTCATGTGTCGGCCCGGCGCTGTCCCCCCGGAGCGGGGGAGAAGAGCCCCGCGGACCGACCCCCGGACCAGAGGGGGGGACGTGTCTGGTGGGACACGCTTCCCATGCACGGAGCGTGTCCATGGAGACACATTCCCGGGACCCGGGACGTGTCCAGGGCGACACAATCGAGGGGTCCTGCTCCCCCCACCGCCTCCGGGAGCCGATGTGTCCATATCGCAAAGTCATTGCGATATAGCGACATAGAAGATTCAAGTCCCCGCCTTCCCCACTCCTGGCCCCCCCCTTGCCCTTCCTGGTCAGCGTCGCCGGAGGAGCCCTTCCCCGGTGGACGAACCGACCTGGCGCCCACCGCGGCGCCCCAAGACCGGGAGGATCCCATGAGCACCATCCGCACTCGCCGCCGCCTGATCCGGAGCCCCATGGACCACCGCCGGGGAGGGTTCCTCCGGGCCGGGGCCTCCGGAGCCCTTCTCCTGGCCACCGGGCTGGCCGCCTGCGGCGGGGATGTCCAGGAGACCACCACCAGCCGCATCCAGGCCCGCCCCAGCACGGAGGTGGGTGCCCCGCCCCCCCAGGCGCCTCCGGTGCGAACGGTGGGGACGGACCCGGCCTCCACCCCCGGAGAGGTGGCGCCGCAGGAGACGGTCCCCGTGGGGCCGGTGGACTGGGAGACGGCAGAGACCGCCTGGCGGCAGAAGAACTATCCCAGGGCGGTGGAGCTCTTCACCGTCTGGAGCGGTGAGCGTCCCGACAATCCCTGGGGGCACTACATGCTGGGGCTCTCCCAGTGGAAGGCCGGGAACCTGCAGGAGGCCGAGGCGTCGCTGGTGGGGGCGGTGGAGCTGGATCCTGGTCACAGGAAGGCGCTGGTGAACCTGGCTCGCGTCCGACTGGACCTGGGACGCGCCGGGGAGGCGGAGGCCCCTGCCCGCTCCGCCACCGAGCTGGATCCCGCGTCGCCGGACGGCTGGCGGGTCCTGGGCCGGGTGCACCACTCCCGGGGTGAGGTGGACCAGGCGATCCTGGCCTACCAGACCGCCGCCCTCCTGGACCGGGGGGACGCGTGGGCGCTGAACAACCTGGGCCTGCTCATGATCCAGCAGGAGCGCTTCGAGGAGGCACTGGGACCGCTGGCGCAGGCCGCCGTGGTGGACAGCTCCCTGGCCGTGGTGCAGAACAACCTGGGGATGGCGCTGGAGCGGACCGGGCGCACCACCCAGGCGCTGGTGGCCTACGGGAGGGCAGTGGAGCTGGGGGCGGGTGGGAAGGCGGAGGCCAGCCTGGCCCGGCTCACCGGCTACCCCGACCGGGCCGGCGTGATGCCGGTGGAGCTCTCCACCGTGGCGCTTCGCTTCACCGAGGAGCTGGCCACCAGTGAGCCGGCCATGATCCTGGCGGTGCTGCCCCGCCCGGAGGGTGGGGACCTGAAGGAAGGTGGGGACCCCCGGTAGTGCCGGGGGTGGCTCGGGGGCGGGGGCAGTCCGGTGGCAGCAGCGCCGGCCGCCACCGCCCCCTTCACCCCGCGGTTTCGGCTCCCCCTTCCCCCGGCAGCGCCCCGGACGCATAGCGCCTCCCCTTCCACTCGATCCGCCCGGCCCCCCGGAGCCAGCTCCGGAGCAGGATGAAGGCGGTGGTGGCCGCACCCAGGGGGAAGAAGACTCCGTAGAGGGCGGGTGCTCCCATCTGTCGGGACCCCGCCACCCAGATGGCCAGCCCGCACCCCGTGGTGATCCCCGCCCAGAGGAGCACGCCGGTGGCCTCCGGAGCCACCAGGAGGGTGGCCACGAGCACCAGGGACGGCAGGACCCAGAGGCCCAGCAGATAGAGGAGCAGCCCGGGGATCACCAACCCGCCCAGCACCGAGGGGACCACCTGCCTCGCCCCCGTGGCCATGTTCTTGGTCCACCCCTCCACCAGCTCCCGGAGGTTCCGGTACATTCGTGTTGCAAACACATCTTCCGCTCCCCGCACCGTCAGGCGGACCCCACTCCGGGCCAGCTCCTGCGCCAGCCGGATGTCCTCCACCACCTCCCCCTTCACCACCGCGTGCCCGCCCACCCCGTCGTACGCCTCCCGGTCCACCAGCACGTACTGGCCGTTGGCCACCGCCTCCTGCCACCGGTGGGGCTCGATGGGGATGTGCAGCCGGGGGAAGCGCATCCCGACCAGGGCGAAGATGTGGGGCTGGACCACCCGCTCCCAGAAGGTCTCCATGATCTGCCGTCCCACCAGCGACAGCCCCCCGGCGCCGTCCTCCTCCATGGCCACCACACAGCGGGAGAGCAGCCCCGGGGAGTGGACCGTATCGGCGTCCGTGAAGAGGAGGATCTTCCCCCCGGCGGCCCGGGCTCCCTGCATGCAGGCCCAGGGCTTCCCGAACCACCCCGGTGGGAGGGGCTCCCCCGCGATGACCCGGATCTGTCGGGCATTCCCCCTGGGAAGGGCCCGCACCGCCGCCACCGTGCCGTCGGTGCTCCGGTCGTCCACCACCAGGATCTCGAAATCCGGATGGTCCTGGGCGGCCAGGCTGGACACGCACCGCCCGATGTTGTGCTCCTCGTTCCGGGCCGGGACGATGATGCTCACCGGGGGAAGGGGGGAGGGGGAAGGACCCGCCCGCTGGGGAAGGGGGCGGGGAAATCGGATCCCGAAGGCCATGACCGAGCCCACGACGATCCAGGGGAGGGTGAGAAGCAGGGGGATGGACACGACGGTCTCCGGAGGGTGATGAACGCTCCCCCCGGACTACCCCACCAGGGTTCCCGGGGTCTTCCTCTGCGGAGGGTCGGCGGCGGCGGGACCCGCTACCGGCAGGAAGACGACGAAGGTGGATCCCTCTCCGGGACGGCTGGTGACTTCGATCCGCCCGCCGTGCCCCTCCACGATCCGCTGCACGATGGCGAGCCCCAGCCCGGAACTCCGCTCTCCTCCTGTGGGGCGGGTCTCCCCCCGGGCGAAGGGCTCGAAGAGGCGCCCCAACTGCTCCGCGCTGATTCCCTGCCCCTGGTCCGCTACCCGGAGCTCCACCTGGTCGCCGTCGCCCCCGACAGACACCCGGATGGCGGACCCGGGATCCGAGTACTTGATGGCGTTGGACACCAGGTTGTCCAGCACCTGGATGATCTTCCCTCCGTCGGCCCGGATGGGCCCCAACTCCGCGTCGAACTCCGCCGAGAGGTGGATCTGCTTCCGGTCCGCCAGGTGGGAGTTCATCGCCAGGTTCCGCTCCACCAGGGGGCGAAGGTGGGTGCGTTCCAGCTTCAGGTTGAGCTGCCCGGTCTCGATGCGGGACAGATCCAGCGTGTCGTTCACCATGGTGGCCATGTAGTCCGCCAGCTCCTGCACTTCCGAGAGGAGCTTCTTCTGGTGGGGGTTCAGCGGGCCCAGCGTCTCCTGACCCAGGATCTCCGCCGCCAGACGGATCACCCCAAGGGGATTCCGGAGGTCGTGGGCCGCCATTCCCAGGAGGCGGTTCCGGAGCAGCACCAGCTCCGCCAGGACCCGGTTCTGCCGGGTCAGCTCATCCATGTGCCGCCGGCGCTCCAGTGCGTAGCGGATGGCCCGGTCCAGCAACGCCGGGGTCAGGCTGGCCTTGTCCAGGTAGTCCGCCGCCCCCAACTCCATGGCCCGGAGGTCCAGTTCCCGGTTGCCGGAGCCGGTGAGCAGGATGATGGGAGGGGGTGGGGGCTCCATGCCCGCCGCCCGCTCCAGGAACTCCAGCCCCGTATCGGCTCCCAGCCGATGGTCCAGCAGACAGACCTGCAGCCCCGGGGTGGCCAGCGCCTCGATCCCCTTCTGGAAGGAGGGGCACCAGGTCACCTCGAACCGGCAGTGGGGGACCTCTGCCAGCGCCTCCCTGGTCAGCAGGGCATCGTCCTCGTCGTCCTCGACCAGCAGGAGTCGGACTGTCGGATCGGGCATGATGGCGGGGGCTCTCCGTTCAACTCTGGGGAATTTCCACGATCTCGAACCAGTACCGACCCACGGTCTGCAGCGTCTCCACCATGGAGTCGAAGGTCACCGGCTTGGTGATGAAGGAATTCACCCCCAGGTCATACGACCGGAGGATGTCCTCCTCGGCCTTCGAGGTGGTGAGAACCACCACGGGGATGCGGCGGAGCTCCGGGTCCTCCCGGATCTCCTGCAACGCCTCCCGACCGTCCTTCCGGGGCATGTTCAGGTCCAGCAGGATCAGTCCCGGCCGGGGGGCGGAGGCTGGATCCGACCAGGCACCGCGGCGCTGCAGGTACTCCATCAACTCCTCCCCGTCGTTCACGAAGCGGAGTTCGTTGGCCAGGCGACCCTCCTCCCACGCCTCCCGGATGAGGAGACGATCGTCGTCGTCGTCCTCCGCGCAGAGGATCACGATACCACGTCCGTTCTGGTTCATGGCCCCTTCATCTCCAGGGTGGATTCGTCCACAGGGAGTGTGACGGTGAATGTGGCACCCCCGTCTGGGACCCCCTCGGCCAGGATGGTCCCCCCATGGAGTTCCACGATCCTGGCGCAGATGGCCAGTCCCATACCGGTCCCCTCGAAGCGATCCCTCCCGTGGAGTCGCTCGAAGATCCGGAAGATGCGTTCGGCATGGCGGGATTCGAAGCCCACGCCGTTGTCTTCCACCTTCACCTGTAGCCAGGGCCTGGACACGGTGCCCCCCTTGGGGATCCGGTGGATGATCTCCCCCCGGATCCGGACCACCGGCGGGACCTCCTCCCGATGGAACTTGAGGGCATTCCCCAGGAGATTCTGGAAGAGTTGTCGGAGTTGGAAGGGGCGACCCCGGACGGAGGCGAAATCTCCTGCCCGCTCAAAACGCCCTCCCACCCGCTCGGCGGCGGCGTCGAGGTCGGCCACCAGCTCGTCCAGGAGGGGTTCCATCTCCACCCCCTCCGGATCCTCCTTCCGGGCCGACACCCTGGAGAAGACCAGGAGGTCCTCGATGAGAGCCGACATGCGTCCGGCGGCCCCCTGCATCCGCCTCAGGTAGTCCAGCCCCGCCTCGTCCAGCACCGCTCCGTACTTCCGCCCCAGTCGATCCCCGAACGCGGTGATCTTCCGGAGGGGCTCCTGGAGGTCGTGGGACGCCACATAGGCGAAGTGTTCCAGGGCCCGGTTGCTCTCCGCCAGCTCCTGGTTTGCCGAGATCAGCGACCCCTCCCGCTCCGCCCGGAGGGTGATGTCCCGGGCCACCGCCAGCACGCACTCCCCGTCGGCGCTCCGGAAGGGGGTGAGCTTGATGTCCAGGGGGATCACCGTGCCGTCCTTCCGGACCCCGGAGGTTCCCAACCCCGCCCCCATGGCCCTGGGCACCGGTGCGTGGGTGTACGATTGCCGGAGTCGGCCGTGCTGCGGCCGGTGCTCCTGGGGGACCAGGCGGTCGATCCCCGAGCCCACCAGCTCCTCCCGGGTGTAGCCGAACATGTGGCACGCCTCGGTGTTCGCCAGCCGGATGACCCCCTGCCGGTCCACCAGCAGTACCGCATCCGGCATGGCATCCAGCAGTTCGATCCCTGCGTCCGGGAGGGAGGCCCCCGGTGCGTCCGGGGGCGGGGCCGTGGGGGCCACCGCAGCTTCGCCGGAGGGTGCGCCCGGGGATCGATCGTCGGGGGGAGGGGCGTGCACGGCGTCCATGGGATTGGGGGGCCAGTACCTGGGCAGCGGTAGTGTGGGGGGAAGGAACCCGGGAATCCAGTCCCGGGTCCCGGTGGACGCAGCCTGGGCTCTCCATCACCTTGCGTTGCGGGGGTCGCTTCTCCGGCGGCCCCGTCCCCCGATCCACGTGCCATGACGCTGAACCTCGAGACCGACTCGGCGGGTGTCCCCCGCCCCGGAACCCCGGGAGGCCGCGGCCGCCCGCCGCTGGAGCTCCGGGACGAGTTCCCCATCCTGTCCCGGAAGACCTACCTGAACTCCTGCTCGCTGGGGCCCCTCTCCCGTCGGGCGGAGGGGTACCTGGCGGAGTTCACCGGGCGGTGGCACGAGATGGGGGCCTCCGCCTGGTACGAGCACTGGATGGGGCGGCTGGCCACCCTCCGGGACCGGATGGAGCTCTTCCTGGGTGGGGACCCGGGGACGGTGGCCCTCCTCCCCACCACCTCGGCAGCGCTGGCGGTCATCGGCGAGAGCGTGGACTACTCGAAGCGGAACCGGGTGGTGTGCACCGAGCTGGACTTCCCCACCCTGGCCTACCAGTGGGCGGTGAAGCCCGGGGTGGAGCTGGTGGTCCTCCGGAGCCGGGACGGGATCGGCATCGATCCCCAGCAGTTCGCCGATGCGGTGGACGAGCGCACCGCCTTCCTGGCCACCAGCCACGTCTTCTTCACCACCGGCTTCGCCCAGGACCTGAAGGCCCTGGCCGACATTGCCCGGAACGCCGGAGCGATGTCGGTGATCGACGGCTACCAGGGGGCAGGACAGATCCCGGTGGATGTGAAGGCCTCCGGGGTGGATGTCTACACCACGGGCCCCCTGAAATGGCTCCTGGGAGGGCCGGGGCTCTCGTATCTCTACGCCCGGCAGGACCTCCTTCCGGAGCTCCGCCCCAGGATCACCAGCTGGTTCGCCCACGCCCGCCCCTTCGCCTTCGACCTGGAGCGCTTCGAATACCACGCCGATGCCCGGCGGCTTGAGATGGGGACGCCGGCCCTCCCCACGGTGCACACGGCGCTGGGGGGGCAGGAGATCATCGACGAGGTGGGGATCGAGGCCATTTCCGCCCGGAACCGGCAGCTCACGGAGTACCTCACGGCGGAGTTGAATGATGCCGGGTTCACCCTCCGGACCCCCCGGAGCCCGGAGCACCGCACCGCCATCGTGATGGTGCGCCACGATGACCCGGCAGGGGCAGTGGCCCGGTTGGCGGAGCAGGGGATCATCGTGGACCACCGCCCCGGGGCCGTCCGGGTCTCGCCCCACTTCTACAACACCGTGGAGGAGCTGGACCGCTTCGTGGAGGCGCTGGCGGCCACCGCCGGGATGTGAACGACAAGGGGCACGGGGAGAGCCTCCCCGTGCCCCGCCCTCGTCGCGGACGCCACCGCCACCGCTCCCCCGCGTCAGAAGTCCAGTAGATCGGGATCCATGGGGATCACCGGCCCCCGGTTTCCGCTGTGTTCACCGGCTCCGTTGCCGGAGGTGGACCCGTTCCGGTCGTGGCGGCTGCCATTTCCATTCGCGGGAGGGGTGGTCCGTGCCTTCCCCGCCGTCGAGGTGGACCTTTTCCGGCTGCCCCCGTTCCCTGACGGGGAGGGGGCGTTTCCTGCATAGCGCTCGGTGCTCCTGGGGCGCTCTGCGGGGCGGCTCTTCTGGGGTGGGCTCTTCATGGCCGGGGCCGATCCGGTGGGCCGGGCCCAGGAGTCGGCGGACCTCTGCGGCGTCCTGGCGGGCGGAGAGCCGTCCGGCTCCCGCCGGGAGGATGACGCCCGGAGCTGGAAACTGTCCACCAGCTCCCGGAGCCGGGCCGCCTGACTGGACAGCTCCTCGGAGGACGCCGCCGACTCCTGCGTGTTGGCGGCGGTCTGCTGGGTGACGCCATTCATCCGATCCACCGCCCGGGCGATCTGCTCCACCTCCTCGGACTGGTCCGTGGAGCGATGGGCGATCTCCCCCATCACCGTGCTCATCCGCTCCACCTGCCCCCCGATCTCCTCCAGGTTGGCCAGCACCTCCTGGTTCAGCTCCACCCCTTCATCCGCGTTCCGGACGGCACCCTCGATGAGTTCGGAGGTCTCGCGGGCGGCTTCGGCGCTCCGGCGGGCCAGCGTCCGGACCTCCTCGGCCACCACGGCGAACCCCTTTCCGGCGTCCCCGGCCCGGGCGGCTTCCACCGCTGCGTTCAGGGCCAGCAGATTCGTCTGGAAGGCGATCTCATCGATGGTGCGGACGATCCTCGAGGTGGAGTCCGACGAGACCTTGATCCGCTCCATGGCCTCCGACAGGCGAAGCATGTTCTCCCGGCCACTCCGGGTGGCCCCGGAGGCCTCTCCCGAGATCTCCCGGGCTTCCTGCGCCTGGGTGGTGGTCTCCCTGGCCCGCACCGTGAGCTGCTGCAGGCTGGCGGAGACCTCCTCCAGCGAACCCGCCTGGGCGGAGGTGGCATCGGCCAGCTCCTGGCTTCCCGAGTTGATCTGCCGGGCTGCGGAGGCCACCTCCTGGCTGGAGCCCCGCACCTCGGAGAGGGCATCCTCCAGGTTCGCTGCGGCCTGGTTCAGGGCGTTCTTGATCCGGGCGTGGTCGCCCCGGTACTCCCCCACCATGCGGGCGGAGAGGTCCCGTTCCGCCATCCGCTCCAGGGTGTCGGAAGCCTCGGTCACCGGGGCCAGCACCTCATCCAGGGTGGAGTTGATCCCCTCCACCAGTTGGCGGTAGGCTCCCTTGAACCGCCCCACGTCCCCTCGCTCGTCCAGCTTTCCCTGGCTGGCGGCGTCGGTGAGGCGGCGGGTCTCCGCCACCAGCCCCCGGACCGAGTCCCGGGCCTCTTCCGCCGAGTGGACACTCCCCCGGGTCTGCTTCACGATCTCGTCCACAGCCCGGGCCAGCACCCCCACCTCGTCCTGGTCGTCGATCTCCAGGAGCGGGGCGGAGGACCCGGTCCTCACATCCAGGTCTCCGGTGGCCAGACCACGGGCGAAGGCGTTCAGATCCGAGATGTCCTGTCGGCTCAACCCCTCGGTGCGGGCCACCACCAGGGCCAGACGCCCGGTGATGGATCGGGCCAGTCCGGTGCCGGCTCCCACCGCGAAGAGCAGGGCGGCGGCCACCACCAGGAAGAGGATCATGCTGGCGAAGCGCCGATCCTCCGCTGCGGCCAGGTAGGCCTCGTCGGCCCTCGCCACCTCCAGGCTGGTGAGTTCGTCCACCGATGCCGCCAGGGGATCCATCACGGAGAAGAACTCCGTGCTCATCACAAGCCCCAGCCCTCCGTAGTCCTGGGAGCGGAAGATCTCCCTCAGCGTCTGCACCAGCTCATCCCCCCGGGTACCGGCCGCCAGGACCTCATCCAGGAGCCGGCTCTCGTCCTCCCGGGCCTTTCCCCGGAGCGCCTCCAGCCCCGCCTGGCGTGTCCGGGCTTCCGCAGCCCCCTCCTCCAGGACCCTCAGGCCGTCGGAGAAGGTCTGGACCCCGGAGTTCACCCTGGACGCCGTACGGGTGACCTCCACCAGGTAGTAGTCCCCGTACTCCTTCACCTGCTGGATGGGGAGCACCCGGTCTTCGTAGAGCTCCGTGATGCGGTCCTGCAGGTGGCCCATGCCGAAGTAGCCGGCGAGCCCCACCAGAACGGAGGAGACGGCCACGAAGCCGAAGCCTCCGATGATCTTCGGCCCGATGGGCACGTCGCGCAGGCGGATCGCCATGGTCCAGGGTCTCGTCGGCAGGGTGGAAGGAGGGAGGGAAGGGGGTCTACGGCTGGAAGACCACCGGAATCACCACCCTGGTCCGAACGGCGCGTCCCTCCCGCTGTCCCGGCTGGAATCCGAACGTGGAGGCCACCCGTCGGGCGGCTTCACCCAGCTCGGCGTGCTCCGAGAAGAGGACCACCACGCTCTCGGCTTCCACCTTGCCGTCCGATCCCACCACGGCCTCCAACTGCACCCGCCCCGCCACTCCGCGGCTCCGGAGCTGGTCCGGATACGCCTGTCGGATCTGCTCGGCCGCCCGCTCCATGCTGGTGAGACGGGGGGCGGAGCTCACATCGGAGAGTTCGAAGACCGGCCCGTCCTGGGCGGCCAGCGGCTCCGGCGCAAGGAAAGCCATGGCCACGAGGGCCGGAAGGAGCAGGAGCAGGCGTCGGACGAGGGGAGCGGATGCGTTGGACATGGGGCGGCAGTCCCGGTGCAGGGGTGATACAGGAGTGGGGAGCGGAGGGGCTCCTGTCCCGAGTATCGGGCCTGTCAACGACGACTTGAGTTGGACCGTCGGAAAAGAACCACCGGGGTCGGGGGGATTCCCGGGGGGCCCGAAGGGCGGGGGGGTCATCCCTCGCCGGCGGCCACCACATCCAGATAGGAACGGTAGGCGCCCCCCCGGGCACTGCGGACGAACTCCAGGGCGGGCTGCACCAACTGCACCGAGGCGTAGCCGGGGAGTCCCCGGGGATGACGGATCCCCAGCGTCCGGACGAAGGCGCTGCGGATGAGGACGCTCTCATCGTCCAGCGGGAGCGAAGCCACGTTCTCCACGAACTGTGAGAAGCTCCCCCCCCGCCAGAGGTAGAACTCCACGTTCGAGACGTAGTAGGCGGAGATGGGGATCCCCCGCTCCTCCAGGTAGCCACCGACGGCCGGAATCGTGTGGGGGCCGGCCAGGTCCCCCACGGCGGGGATCACCCCGTTCCGCCCCTGCAACTCCCGGAGGAACTGGTAGGGCTCCTCGTCCACCAGGTAGCTGGAGGGATTTCCGTCCAGGTCGGTCTCCAGCAGGAGCTCCCGGTAGGTGGGATACCAGGGGGCGGGGGGGCGACCCAGGCTGGTGTAGCGAAGTCGGGGGCCCCGGTCCACGAACTCCTCGTGGAAGCGGGTGAGGGTGGCGCGGTCCGAGGGGGTGATGGGAATGCCGTAGCTCTCCACCCGTTGGAAGAGGCCCTCCCGGACACTCCGCCGCCCCGGGTCCGGAGGGGTTTCCTCGATCCGGTCCAGCAGTTCCTCCAGGGGGCGGTCCCTCCATGCCTCCCGATCCTCCGGGAGGGGGCGTCCGAAAAGGAGGGAGAGGTACTCCGCCCGGGTGGGAGCCTCCTCGAAGAAGGCCCGGAACAGGAGGAGCAGGAGGAGGTTGTCCCTGCGGATGTCCACGATGAAGGCCACCTCGGGACGCACCGCCGCGATGTACGAGAAGTTCTGGTCCGGCCCCACCCCCACGTAGGCACCCCCCTGGACGCCCCGCCGCTTGAGGGCACTCACGGCGTGGAGGTAGGACGCTTCGTTGGAGATGAGGTTGTCGGTGTCGAAGAAGCCCGGTGCCTCCGACAGCTCCGCCACCAGGGGGGCGAAGAGGGAGTCGGGGGGGGTGGCCGACAGCGAAGACCGGACGCTGGTGCCCCCTGCACCCGGGGCCGAATCGGCCGGGCCGGTGCACCCCCACCACGCCGCGATGGCGGCGACGGCCAGGATCCGGAGCTGGAAGGGCATTCGTCGGGTCATTCGGTCCGGTGCGGCGGCAGGGGCGGCGGCCAGTGGGCGTCCGGCAGGGGAAAGCTAAGGCGGTTGAACCCATGCCGCGACAAGGGAAGGACCCGGGGGACCAGGACGAAGGGGGGCGGGCCACCCGGCCCGCCCCCCTTCGTTCGCATCATCCCGCCCTGGAGGGGGCGGGTCCCCCACCGGGGCGTCAGCCCCGGTGGGGTCTTTCCGGAGCTAGGGCGTGATGGATCCCGAACGGGTGCCGGAGAAGAACACCGTACCGTTCACGATCTCGGGAAAGTTGATGAAGCCCGGTCCCTGCCAACCCGTCCCGCTCACCGTCCAGAGGGTGTTCACGCCAGGGACCAGGCCCCAGGCGTTGTCCCAGCCGTCCACACCGGACAGGTCGGGGACCTCCAACTCTGCCACGCTGGATGTGGCCAGGAACCCGTCCGAAGCCAGGATCGTGACACTCCGGACGGGGAGACCCTGCGCCTGTGTGAAGAACAGGAACACCGTCCGGTCGTACTCCGGCTGTAGCGTCCACTCCGCCCGCATCCGGGCGTAGGGGGCCGTTGCCACGGTGGTCACCGTGGGCATCGTGTGCACCGGACCCAGCGTCACGGTCCGGTCCTCCACCTCCCGGAAGGCCACCCCCAGGGTCCGGGTGGGGGGGGTGATGGCTGCGCCGGCTGCGGTGGGGTCCAGCGCAACGATCTGGACGAGGTGGAGGTCTCCAGCCTGCAGTCGGTCGGTGGGCATCCCCCAGAAGGTGGTGTTGGCTCCTCCCAGGATCCCGGCGGAGTAGGTCCCCAGCGCCCCCCGCTGGGTCGTGAAGATCCCCACGGTGGTGGTCTGTTCCCCGGCGGCCAGCCCGTTCACGGTCAGGGCACCCGATACCATGTCGAACCCTTCGGCGTCGAAGTCCAGGGGGGGGAGGGTGGAGCCGTCCGGAGCATCCAGGCCTCGACGGATGATGGCGCGATCGGGCACGAGCCCGGGCAGCTGGAGATCGAACTCCGCTCGGCTGGCTACCAGGTCCAGCAGACCATCCGGGACCGGATTCAGGGAGAAGGCCGTCTGCCCCTGTGCACCGCTGACCGAGGTGGAAGTCCCTCCCAGGGAGATGAATGCGCTCTGCAACGGTCCGAGTCCGACCACACTCCCGTTTACGGTCTTGGACCCTTCGCTCCCCCGGCAGGGGTCACCGGACACCAGGAGGATCTCGTCCCGGCTGTAGTAGGCAACCTGGAGCTGGGCCGAGTTCGTGATGTCCGTCTCCACCCACGCCAGTCCCACCCGGGCGCCGTTGGCCTGGAAGCGGAACACACTCTGGGCATCTGGCGTGACCCGGGTCCATGGACCGTTTCCATCCTGCACGGCGAACCAGGTGGGAAGCTCCTCGCCGCAGAAGGACCAGACGGCATTCCCACTCCCCCCGCCCCCACCGGGGTTCACCGTGACCCCCAGCGTGGCGCTCCGTGCGGCGACCCCGGTGGCGGTTCCCTGCACCGTGATGGTGGCGGCCCCGGTGGTGGCTCCCGCTCCCGCGGTGAGGGTCAGCGTGGCGCTGTTCCCATCCGTGGAGGCGGGGTTGAAGGCGGCGGTGACCCCCTGGGGGAGCCCGGTGGCGGCCAGGGTGACGGTCCCGGTGAAGCCTCCGGTCCGGTTGATGTTCACCGAGGTGGTGGCCTGCCCGCCCTGCTGGAACTGCACCGAAGTGGGGTTCAGCGTCAGGGTATAGTCACCCGAGGGGGCCGGAGCCTGGACGGTGAGGGCCAGCGGGGCCGTGCGGTTCCCCACCCCGGTCCCGGCTCCCTGCACCGTCACCGTGACGGCCCCGGTGGCGGCGCCGGCGGTGGCGGTGAGCGTCAGCGTGGAGCTGTTCCCCGTGGGGGCCGCCGGGTCGAAGGCGGCGGTGACCCCCTGGGGGAGACCGGAGGCCGTCAGCGTCACGGCCCCGGTGAAGTTCGTCCGGGTGATCTGCACCGGCACGGTGACACTTTCCCCCTGCGCCAGCGTTGCGGAGGCCTGCCCCAGCGCCACCGAGAAGTCCTGGGCGGGTGCGGCGGCGATCACCAGCGAGACCGGGGCGGTGACCTGCTGGACCCCCTGTCCCGTGGCCCGGACCGTGGCGGTCACGGTGCCGGCGGCGGCGCTCCCCGCCACCTGGAAGGTGAGGACCCCGGAGGTGGAGCCGGCAGCGATGGTCACCGGGGCGGCGGTGACGCCGGTGGGCACATCGGCCGCCACGGTCACCGCGCCCGTGAATCCGCCGGACCGGGTCACCGAAACTGTCACCTGTCCGGAGTTCCCCGCCGTGATGTTGAGGGACGTCCCCGACAGGTTGATGGAGATGCTCGGCGTCGGGTTTCCGCCGCCGGGGTTGGTGGGGTCGCTGTCGCCCCCCCCGCATCCGGAGAGGAACGTGGCAGCGGAGGCAACGACGAACAGGCCCAGCAATCGTCGGATGGATGACACGGAGGGACTCCTTGTGGGGAACCGGAGGCGAGCATGCGCTCGAGGCCAGGCCGTGTCCTGCAAGGAGCATGCACCTGTTCCGGCCCGCGCCCCCACCACAGCCTCGCCCATGGGGCCATGCGCAGGATCGGGCCGTGAGCCGTCAGCGCCCCCGGGAGCTCAGGGGCGAGGGAGCCCCGATGGCCGGGCGGGGATGTAGACCCGTACCCGGGTGCCCCACCCCGGGGCGGACTCCAGCTCCACCCCGCCGTTCACCAGGCGAACCACCCCCAGGACTCCTGGAAGTCCAAGCCCCCGCCCGGGAAAGCGGGTGGTGAAGAAGGGATCGAAGAGGCGCCGCCGGGTCTCCGCATCCATCCCCGGACCATCGTCCCGGACCTCGATCCAGGCGTACTCTCCCGGGTCCAGGTATCCCCGTCGCTCGAGCCGGGGACTGGGCAGGAGTTCCCCCAGCTCCCCTCCCCCGGTGCGGATCTCCACGGAGCCCCGTCGGCCGTCCATGGCCTCCACGGAGTTGGATACGAGGGCATCCAGGATCCAGCGCATGGCGGTGGCATCTCCCTGCACCTCCGGCACCTCCTCTCCCAGCTCCAGGAGGAGACCGTCGCCCCCGCCGGGGAGCTCCCGTTCCTGGAACCAGTCCTCCACCACATCGTTGAGGCGCACCGTGGCAATGGGTGTGCGCCCCCTCCCCGACAGTGTGAGGAGTTGGGAGACCAATCCTGCGGCCCGGCGTCCGGACAGCACCGCTTCGTTGATGAGGGCCAGGGATTCCCCATCCTGCCGTTCCAACCCCATGAGTTCCAGGTTTCCCAGGATCACTGTCAGGAGGTTGTTGAACTCGTGGGCCATTCCCCCGGCCATCACCCCCAGACTCTCCACCCGCTGGTTGTCCATGAGGAGGCGCTGCAGGTCCAGTCGAGCCTGTTCCTCCTGCTTCCGCTCCGAGATGTCCTGGATGATGGACCAGAGGAGGCGCCGACCGTCGGCGGCCGTCACCAGCCGTCCGCTGAAGAGGGCCACCGACGTGGACCCATCCTTCCGCACGTAGCTCTTCTCGTAGGGCCCGTAGTGACCGTGCCGCCCCACAATCTCCATCTGCTCACGGTCCCCCTCGTGGTGCTCCACCGGGGTCAGGTCTCTGTGGCTCAGGGCCTGGAGTTCATCCTCGTCGAAGCCCGTGGCCTGCTGGAAGGCGGGATTGGTCTCCAGGAATCGACCGGTGTCCAGGTCGTTCAGCGAGATCCCCAGGGGTGAGAGTTCGAAGAGCCCCCGGAAGCGCTCCTCGCTCTCGGCCAGGAGAGCTTCGGCCTGACGGCGCTCCGTGACATCACTGACGAAGCCGTGCCACGTAATGCTGCCGTCCCCGGACCGCCGGGGGGTGGAGTGCCCCCGGATCCACCGGATCGAGCCGTCGGGGGCGTAGCGCCGGAACTCCTCCTCCCAGTCCTCCATGGTCCGGGCCGAGATTTCCACCGACTGCCGGACATGATCCAGGTCCTCCGGGTGCAGGGTGGCGAAGGCGGCCTCGGCGTTCTCCTGCACCTCACGGGCGGAGACCCCGAAGATGGATTCGAAGCCCGCACTGACGTAGGGGAAGGAGAGACGGCCGTCGGCATCGAGATGGAGCTGGTAGACCGCACCGGGGATGTGCTCGGTCAGGTGTCGGAGCTGCTGCTCCTCCCGCCGGTTCCGCCGTTCCTGGAGGATGCGCTGGGTGATGTCCCGGGCCACGGCGAAGAGGTGACCATCGGAGGGGATGGCGTTCCACTCCAGGAACCGGGTGGAGCCGTCGCTACATCGAATCCGCCCCACGGACCCCCTCAGCGACAGACCGCCTGCCACTGCAGCCACAACGGCCACGGTCTCCTCCCGCTCATGCTCCGGGACCAGCTCCGGATAGGGACGGCCCACAAGCTCGTCCAACGAGTGGCCGGTCATCTCTGCGAAGGAGGGGCTCACCCGCACCAGCCGTCCGCTCCGGTCCGTGATGCAGAGGAGGTCGGGGGCGATGTCGAAGAAGGCCTCCAGCTCCCGGGAGCGGGCCCGGAGCTGTTCTTCGATCTCCTTCCGCTCCTGTACCGCCCGCTCCGCCAGCTTCCGGCTGGTGATGTCGTAGAAGGTCACCACCAGCCCGGGGCCCCCACGCACCGCGATGGTATGGAACCACATGCGCTCCACGCCGTCATGGTCGTAGTAGTGCTCGTGGTCCAGCTCCACCCCGGTCTCCACCACCGTCACGTACTTGTGGAAGAGCCCCTCTTCCAGATTCCCCGGCATCACCTCCAGCAGGGTCTTCCCCACCAGCCAGGAGAGGGAGAGCCCAACCGTTTCGCACCCCTTCCGGTTCACGTAGACGAAGCGGAAGTCCTGGATCACCCCATCCGCATCCCTCAGGGGCTCGAAGGCCATCACCCCCCCGGGGGAGTGCTCCAGTGCCATCAGGGCGAGGCCGGCGAACTCCCGCACCCCCTCATCCCCCCCGGGCAGGCCGTAGGGGCCGAGGGCCGCATGGAGGTGGTTCTCGTCACACATAGAGGCACCGGGAAAGGACGGGTCGTCGCCGGAGCGCTTTCGCAGAACGCGCCGGGGCGAGGGAAGGGGATGAGTTTCCGGCAGCGTATGCTCCACCGCAAGTACCTGCCGGAGGCGATCATGGAACGGAATGGCCCCGGGACTCGTAGGGAGGTTGGACGGGGTGCCACGGTCCGGGTGGACTGGCGCGGCTCCCGACCGGAACCGCAGGAGGAGGAGCATGGAGGATCAGGAAGAGGTACACGGCCCGGAGGGAGGGCGGAACGGCCATCGTGATGGCTGCTGGGACGACGACTGGATGGGCGGAGACGAACTCTTCGACCGGGTGCGGGAGGTGGTGCGGGAAGGTCAGCTCCGGCGGCTGGTGATCCGGGACGAGGATCGGCGGACCGTGGTGGAGGTTCCCCTTGCGGTGGGGGTGGTGGGGGCGGTGGTGGCCCCGGCGTGGACCGCACTGGGGGTGGCTGCGGCGCTCCTGTCCAACTGCACGATCCAGGTGGAGCGGGAGCAGGAGTCGGTGATCGTGGAGTAGCGGGGGGAACGACGCTGTTCCCCGGCCCTGACGGATCCCCCCGTCAGGGCTTCCTCTCCCACCGGTCCCCGTCCCGGACCCGATACTTCTCCAGCACCCCCTGCAGCGCCTTCTCCAGGTCGATCCCCTGTTCATTGGCGATGGCCAGGACCACGAAGAGGACGTCGGCCAGCTCGGTGGCCAACTCCTGCTCGGGCTCGTCGGCCTTCCGCGGTTTGGAGCCGTAGCGGTGGTTGATCTCACGGGCGAGCTCCCCCACCTCCTCCACCAGACGGGCCAGGTTGGCCAGAGGCGGCCAGTAACCCTCCTTGAACTGGCCGATCCAGGCATCCACCCTGGCCTGGGCCTCCCGGAGCGTGAGCCCCGGTCCCTCCGCCGGTTCCTCCCACGGACGTGCCCTGGGCTCGCTCATGGACGCAACACCACCTTTCCGAAGATCTCTCCTGCCTCCAGCAGCTCATGCCCCCGTCGGGCCTCCGCCAGGGGGAGTACGGTGTCGATCACAGGGGTCACGAAGCCGTCGAACACCATGCTCATGGCCTCCCGGTACTCCCGGGGGGTGCCCATGGTCGTCCCCAGGAGCTCCGCCTGCTTCCAGAAGAGAAGGCGCAGGTCCACCTCCACCCGGGGACCGGCGGTGGCGCCGTAGCAGACCAGGCGTCCGCCTGGCGCCAGGGTCCGGAGCCACTGGTTCCACTGCTCCCCCCCCACCGAGTCCACGATCACGTCCACACCCTGCTTCCCGGTCTCCTGCCAGATGGCCCGGGGGGCGTCGGTCTCCAGGCGGTCCACCACCACGTGGGCTCCCAGCTCCTTCACACGGGACACGTTCTCGGGCCCGCTGGTGACGGCGTACACCCGGGCGCCGGCCCGCACCGCCATCTGGATGGCCAGGGTGGCCACCCCCCCGGAGCCCCCGGTGACCAGCACCCGGTCCCCCACCCCCACCCGCCCCCGGCTGAAGACCGCCCGGTACGCCGTCACCGCGTTCAGGGAGGCCGCCGCAGCGGTCTGGAACGACACGTGGGGGGGGATCTCCACCAGGTTGGCCACCGGGACCACCACCTGCTCCGCCATCCCCCCGGGAAGGTGTTCCCCCAGGATCCGGAACTCCGGGGGGGCCAGGGAGGGGCCAGGGTCGACCCCGTCGTACCAGTCGTAGCCCAGGGAGGGGTCCACCACCACCCGGGTCCCCGGCTCCACCCCGGTGACTCCCGGACCCAGCGACTCCACCACCCCTGCGATGTCGGAACCCCCGATGTGGGGGAGGGGGATGGCCAGGGGGAGTCCACGGCGGACCCAGAGGTCCAGGTGGTTGAGGGCTGTGGCATGGACCCGCACCCGGACCTGTCCCGGCCCGGGTTCGGGGGTGGGGACGTCCTGGAGCCGGATCACCCCGGGGTCGCCGTGCGTGTGGAAGAGGGCTGCGATCATGGCGAGCAAGGCTATGGGAGGGACTGCAGGGGGGCAACCGGGGGGGAGGAGGAGGTGCTCCCTGGCACCCCGTCCTCCCTACCATCCCTTTGGAGCTTCGGGTAGCTTCGAAGGATGCTTACGGAGCGGTGCATCCGCCGCCCGGTCCAGGGCTCCTGCCACCGCTGGAACGTCGCCCATGTCCCATGACCATTCCGGGTCCGTCTCGCCGGACGGCCCTCCCCCCGCACCTGGGACCGGGGAGTCCGACACCACCCTTGGGGGGTATGTCCGGGTCCACGAGCGCCCCCCGGCCTTCGAGGGGGCGGACGGACAGCCCTACTCGGTGTCGGTGGAGGTGGAGAAGGTGGCCAGCCTCACCGCTCCCTGGCACGCCTTCCTGGTATTCCCCCGCTGGGCCGAGAGCGGGGTGGGAATCGTGGGGCATGTGGAGACCCCCACCCTGGCCACCGGGGTGGACGCGGTGGCGGCCCGGGAGGTCCTGGAGGCCCTCACCCTGGTGGAGGTGAAGACGCTCCTGGATCAGGCCATCGCCCGCCGGGACGAGGAGGGGCTGGATGCTTCGTGAGGCCCTCCTCCACCTGAGCGGTTCCTCCACCGCGAAGAAGCTCCTCACGGGGACCCCCGTCACCCGCTCCATGAGTCGCCGCTTCGTCCCCGGTGAGACGGTGGAGGAGTTGCTGGCCGCCACCCGGGAGGCCAACCGCGAAGGGCTGAGGGTCACCGCCAACTACCTGGGCGAGGCGGTGCGGGATCGGGCCTCCGCCACGGGGGCGGCGCAGACCTACCTCCGGATCCTGCAGGCCATCGGGCGGGAGGGGCTGAACGCCAACGTCTCCCTGAAGTTCACCCAGATGGGGCAGGACATCGACGCCGGCTTCCTGGCGGAGAACCTACGCCCCCTCCTGGAACAGGCCCGGGAGGACGGGACCTTCATCCGCTTCGACATGGAGTCATCGGCCTACACCCAGCGGACGCTGGACAGCTTCGAAGCCCTCTGGCGGGACGGGTGGCGGGAGATCGGGGTGGTGCTCCAGTCGTATCTGAAGCGAACGCCGGGGGATGTGGCCCGGATGATCGAGCTGGGTGCCCGGGTGCGCCTCTGCAAGGGGGCCTATGCCGAACCCCCGGAGGTGGCCTTCCAGGATCCGGTGGAGGTGTCCCGGAGCTTCGTGCATCTCATGCGCCCCCTCCTGTCCGAAGGGAACCATCCCGGCATCGCCACCCACGACGAACAGATCATCGCCGCCACCGTGGCCCATGCCCGGGCCGAGGGGATCACCCCGGACCGGTTCGAGTTCCAGATGCTGTACGGCGTCCGGCGGGATCTCCAGAAGCAGTTGGTGGCGGACGGCTGGAACGTCAGGGTGTACATCCCCTTCGGCGAGGCCTGGTATCCGTACCTCATGCGCCGCCTGGCGGAACGGCCCGAGAACGTACTCTTCATGGCCGGAAGCATCGTCCGGGAGTCGCCCCTGGGATTCCTCTGGCCCGATGCCCCCAACCGACGATGACCACCCCCGATCCCTTCCTCCGGATCACGGAGATCTTCCACTCCATCCAGGGTGAGTCCACCTGGGCGGGGCTTCCCTGCACCTTCGTGCGCCTCACCGGGTGTCCGCTGCGGTGCGTGTGGTGCGACACCGCCTATGCCTTCCAGGGGGGGGATCGGATGACCCTCCAGGAGATCGTGGAGCGGGTGGAGTCCTTTCCCACCCGGCTGGTGGAGATCACCGGGGGGGAGCCGCTGGCCCACCGGAACAGCATTCCCCTGGCGGAGATGCTCCTGGAGCGGGGCTTCACCGTGCTGGTGGAGACCTCCGGCTCCGAGGACATCTCCCCGCTGGATCCCCGGGTGCACGTCATCATGGATCTGAAGTGCCCGGGCTCGGGGGAGGAGTCCCGGAACCGCTGGGAGAACCTGGAGCACCTGGACGCCCGGGACGAGGTGAAGTTCGTGGTGGCGGGACGGGAGGACTACGTGTGGGCCCGGGAGGTGATCCGGGAGCGGGGGCTGGACCGCCGGGTGCAGGAGGGAAGCCTCCGGGCCCTGCTCATCTCCCCGGTGTGGAGTGGGGTGGACCTGGAGGAACTCTCGGGATGGATCCTGGAGGACGGGCTCCCGGTGCGATTCCAGGTGCAGCTCCACAAACTCATCTGGGGAGCGGAGCGCACCGGGGTCTGACGGAGACCCCGTTCGAAGGGGAGCCGGGTCCTCGGTCCCGCCACTGCAGGAGCCGGGGCCGCCCCCCATTGTTTCCCGCATCCCCGGCGCCCCGGTGGGGGTGCGGCGACAGGGCTCTCTCCCCACTTTGGATTCGTTCTGGAAAGGCGACTCACCAACGGGGCAGGAGCGGGGAGACATGGTCGGTTCGTCCGGGGATTCGGCAGGACGGGAGGAAGGTCCGGAGGCGAGGACCACCACGAGCGAGGGGGGCGGGCCGCTGGCCAGCCGGAGGACCTTCCTCCAGGGATCGTTGGCCGGGGGGCTCATGGCGCTGGCCGCCGGATGCGCGCCCGCCCGGAACCCTGCCGCCACCCCCGCTCCCGGCACCGGGATGGCCTTCGATGGCGGTACCTGGCCCGACGCCCGGGACCCTGCGGACTACATCGACCACGGGCTGCAGCCCATCACCATCGAGACCCGTCGGGCAGCCCTGGGGATGTCGGTGATCACGCCCATCTCCCGCTTCTTCGTCCGGAACAACCTCCCTCTCCCCCCTTCGGACATTGTCCGCTCCCGGGATGACTGGACCCTTCAGGTGGAGGGGGTGGCGACTCCCCGGGGGATCACGCTGGGGGAGCTCAAGACCATGCCCTTCGAGACCATCGCCACAGTGGTCCAGTGCTCCGGGAACGGGCGGCTCTTCTTTCCCCATGGGGCCTCCGGGTCCCAGTGGGAGGTGGGGGCGGCAGGGTGCGCCCTCTGGACCGGGGTCCGGGTGCGGGACGTGGCGGCGGCCATGGGGGGGGCGGTGTCCGGAGCCCGCTTCATGACCACACGGGGGGCCGAGGAGGCACCGGAGGGGGTGGATCCGCTGTCGGTGATCATGGAGCGGTCTGTGCCGCTGGAGAAGGGGATGGAGGACGCCATCCTGGCCTGGGAGATGAACGGGGCTCCCATTCCACTCTACCACGGCGGCCCCCTGCGCCTCATCGTCCCCGGCTACTACGGGGTCAACCATGTGAAGTACGCCGCGCGGCTGGCCTTCACGGAGAACGAGTCCCGGGCCTCCATCATGCGCACCGGGTACCGCTTCCGCCCCATCGGCGTCGGGGGAGCCCCTGACCAGCAGTCCATGTGGGAGATGAATGTGAAGTCGTGGCTCAACGGTCCCGGCGCCAACGGCGCGCCGGTGGTCCGGGGACGGCAGCGGTTCCACGGCGTGGCCTTCTCCGGGACGGGGCCGGTGACCCGGGTGGAGTACACGGTGGATGGGGGGGCGTCGTGGCGGCCGGCGGAGTTCTACGGGCCGGACCTGGGTCGGTGGGCGTGGCGCACCTTCCGTTTTGAGCTGGAGGTGGAGCCCGGGACCGTCACCGTGGCCACCCGGGCCACCGATGCCTCCGGTGCCGTCCAGCCCCCGGAGCGGGTGGAGAACGAGCGGGCCTATGGCCACAACGGGTGGCGGGATCACGCCCTGGAGGTGCAGGTGGTGGCGGAACTCCCCCGTGGGGCGGCGGCTCCGGCCCGGGGTGGAGATCCGGCGTCCGGAGGTGTGGCGGGGGCTGCCGGAGGGGCGCCGGTCGAGGGCAGGCGGGCCCTGGGGGAGGAGGCCGCCCGGGGGCGCATGGCGCTGCTGGACCAGACGGAACCCTCCTGCGGGATGTGCCACACCCTGGCGGATGCCGGCACCACCGGGCGTCTGGGACCGGATCTGGATCGTCTCGGGACCACCGAGGAGCGCATCGTGGCCGCCGTGACCAACGGGCTGGGGACGATGCCTGCCTACGGGGAGTCCCTCTCCCCCACCACCATCCGGGACATCGCCCGCTACATCGTGGAGGTCACCCGGTAGGGCAGGGGGGCCACCTCGTGGGAGGCCGGGGATTCCCGGTGGATCACCCGGGGATCCAGCGCCACACCGCGAAGAGGGCGCCTCCGGCGATGATCACCCAGAGCAGGAGGGCGTGGACCAGGGGGCGCACCCCCACCGCCCGGAGCGTGGCCCGGGTGATCCCCGCCCCGATGAGGAAGAGCACCAGCACCAGGGCGATCCGGGCGGTGCGGGAGATCCCGTCCATCACCGGGAGGGCCCCCTCCGGGACCACGGAGCGGAGGAGCGCCGCCGCCACGAAGAGCACCACGAACCAGGGGATCTTCACCGGCGGCCGATGTCCCTCCTCCGCCCCCTCCCCTGGAATGCGCCCCCACGCCGCCGCCGCCAGGGTCAGGGGGATGAGCCAGAGGGTCCGGGCCAGCTTCAGCACCGTGGCGCTTTCCAACGCCTGGGGGCCGTAGGCGGAGGCGGCCCCCACCACCGAGCTGGTGTCGTGGATGGCCACGGCGGCCCAGGTGCCGAACTGCACCTCCGACAGCCCCAGGGCGTGCCCGATCACCGGGAAGAGATAGAGGGCCAGCACGTTCAGCAGGAAGACCGTGGCCAGCGACACGCTCATGGCCTCGTTCCGGGCTCCGATGGCGGACCCCACCGCTGCAATCGCCGTCCCCCCGCAGATGCTGGTCCCGGAGGAGAGGAGAAGGGAGGTCTGGCTTTCCACCCGGAGGCGCCGCCCCAGCCAGAGCCCCAGCGCCAGCGCCGAGAAGACCACCGCCACCGTGTAGCCGATCCCCTGGAGCCCGGTGCGGAGCACCGCCGCCAGCGGCATCCCGAATCCCAGCCCCACCACCGCCACCTGCAGCAGCGTCTTCGAAGCCCGGCTGGTCTGTCGGGGCCAGGGGTTTCCCAGGAGGAGCACGAAGGCCGCCCCCAGGGTGAGGGCCAGCGCCGGAGAAGCCCAGGGGGTGAGGGAGAAGGCCGCCAGGAGGAGGAAGGAGACCCTCAGGGCGGGGTGCGAAGGAGCACCGGGCGCGGGCGGGGGGACAGGGGTTCCGGAGATCCCGGAGGATTGGGTGGGCATGGCGGCGGAGACTACCGCAGGCGAGGCGTCCCGGGCAAGGTCCCCCCGTGGGTGGACGCCGGAGAACCGGAGCCCCCCAACCGGGTAGGGGGAACCCATGACGGCTCCCACCCCCCTCCTGGATCCCCGCCTCCTCCGTCTTCGGGGCCTGCTGGACCCTGTGGACGGTCCGGCGGTCGGCCCCGGGGTGCCCCCGGACGCACCGCCGGCGGACCCGTTCCGCCCGCCTGCGGACGTCCCCGGGGCGCCGCCACCCCCCGCCCGGGCCGCCGTGGCGGTGATCCTCCGGGAGACGGCGGAACTGGAGCTGCTCCTCATCCAGCGGGCCATCTCCGAGCGGGACCCCTGGTCGGGGCACATGGCGCTCCCGGGGGGGCGGTTCAGCCCGGGGGACGGGTCCCTGCTCTCCACCGCCATCCGGGAAACCGCCGAGGAGACGGGGCTGATCCTGGATTCCCGGGAGCGCCTCCTGGGGTCGCTGGACCCTCTGAGCCCCTCCACCCGTCGCCTTCCCCCGCTGGTGATCGCCCCCTTCGTGTTCGGGGTGGAGGAGAGGGTGACGGTGGTCCCGGACCCCCGGGAGGTGCAGGCGGCCCTCTGGGTCCCCCTGGCGCACCTGCAGGACCCCGCCACCCGACAGGTGATCGAGATCCCCCTGCCGGAGGGACCGATCCCCTTTCCCGCCTTCCGGGTGGGGGAGCAGGTGGTCTGGGGACTCACCTACCGGATCCTGGACCGATTCCTCCGCCGCATCGCCCGCTGAGGGGTGGGGGATCCTCCGGTGCGGTTGCGTCCTCTCCGCTTGTGGCGTCGATTGGAAGGTTCCGGATTCCCCGATCCCTGTGAGCGACCATGATGACACTGGCATCTCCCCGCCGCCGCCGGTCCCCCCGGCAGGACTGGACCCTCCGGCTCCTCTTCCTGGCCCTCCTTGCGCCCCTCTCCGTGGCCCCCGTGCCGGCGGCGCTGCAGGCCCAGGAGGTGGAGATCACCACGCCGGACGACGAGCCCTATATCCTCCCGGCGGACATCATCCAGGACTTCTTCTCACGGGACCCCAACATCCCGCGACTGGAGTATGTGAGCCCGGACGGGAACCATGTGGCGGTGGCCCTCTCCACCGAGCTCTCGACACTGGAGCGGATGGGGGAGACCACCTACCGGCTGGCGGAGCTGGAGATCCGCCCCCGTACGGATCGCCTCTGGCACCTGGATACGTACGGCATCAACGCCCTGAAGATCTACGACATCGCCGGGCGGGCCTGGCGGGACGTTCAGCTCCCGGCGGGGAGCTTCGCCAGTGATCTCACCTGGTCCCCCGACGGGGGGCAGCTCGCCTTCCTGGCCCATCTCTCCAACGGCACGGAGGTGTGGACGGCGGAGGCCGCCACGGGACGGGCCCGGAGGGTGGCGGAGGCCCGGGTCCTGGCCACACTGGCCACCAGCGCCGGGGGCCAGGGGACCCGTCCCTCCCAGATGCTCCAGTGGACCCCTCGGGGCACCCTCATCACCCTCCTGGTCCCCTCGGACCGGGGTGCCGAGCCGGTGCGCCCGGTGGTGGCCGAGGGACCCAGGGTGCGGCGGACCCGGGAGGCCCCGGTGCCGGCACGGACCCTTCCCAACCTGCTGGGCGACCCCACCGATGCCCGACTCTTTGCCCACTTCACCCGGGCGCAGATCGCGGAGTTGATCCCCGGACGCCGCCCCCGCATGGTGGGGACCCCGGGGATGGTCCGTTCCATCAGCATCAGCCCCGACGGGGCACACCTGATGGTGACCCGCCTGGAGCCTCCCTTCTCGTATCTCACGAGCTGGAACGCCTTTCCCACGGTGACCGAGGTGGTGGAGGTGGAGAGCGGCCGGGTCCTGGGCACCCTGGACCGCACGGAACTCCGGGAGGGGGGCGGGGGCGGCTCCAGCGGAAATGGCCGGCCCGACTGGCGGTCGATGACCTGGCGGCCTGACGGCGCCGGCATCTCCTTCCTGCAGCGGGATCCCTCGGACCCCGGGGCAGGGGAGGGGAACGGGGAGCGGGGGGATCGGATCATGCTCCTTCCGCCCCCCTTCGACTCCGCCTCGGCCCGCGTGGTGGTGTCCAGCCCCGATCCCATCCGCAGCGTGGTCTACACCCTGGACGGATCCATGGCGGTGGGGACGGTGACCCGTGGGGACCGGACCGGCATCCAGGCCTGGGACCTGACCCAGGCGTCTCCCCAGCCGGCCACCGTGGTGGCGTTCCGGGACAACACCCGGGACCCCCTGGAGGACCCGGGTTCCCTCTGGACCCTGTCCACGGGGAATGGGTTGGAGCACGTTCTGCGGTCCAGCGGCGGCGACGCCCTGTACCTCCGGGGCCCGGGCTACACCGCCGACTTCCGCCCCCGCCCCTGGGTGGACCGGGTGGTCATCGGGTCGGGGAATTCCACCCGGGTCTTCCAGGGCTCCAGTGACCTGTACGAGGAGCCCCTGGTGGCGCTGGATCCGGAGCTGAACCGGATGATCGTGAGCCGGGAGTCCATCTCGCAGATTCCCGATAGCTGGCTCTGGAGCTCCGGCTCCTGGGAGAACCTCACCAACAACCGGGATCCCTTCCCCGAGACCACGGCGGCCCGGAGGGTGGACTTCAACTTCCAGCGGCGGGACGGGCTGGAGGTGCAGGGACGGATCTCCCTCCCCGTGGGCTACAGGGACGGGGAGAAGGTCCCTGCGGTCTTCTGGACCTACCCCCGGGAGTACACCACCAACGAGGAGTACCAGCACGCCGCGATCCGGAGCCGGAACGTGAACCAGTTCCCCCGGGTCACCTGGCTCCGCTGGTCGGACATGTGGCTCACCCAGGGGTACGCCCTGGTCTACCCGGACATCCCCATCATCGGGGAGAACTACAACGACACCTACATCTCCAGCATGGTGGACGCCATGTATGGAGCCATGCGGGCGGTGGACGGCCTGGGCTTCGTGGATATGGACCGG
>CAYQVI010000005.1:0-44637 GCA_964420725.1 uncultured Gemmatimonadaceae bacterium
AGGCACCCTGACGGGAATCCGGGTGGTGGACCTCTCCCAGAACCTGGCAGGCCCCTACTGCACGCAGATCCTTGGGGATCTGGGGGCCGACGTGGTGAAGGTGGAGCCCCCGGGTATGGGAGACGCCGCCCGGGCCTGGGGGCCCCCCTTCCTGGGTGGCCACAGCCCCCTCTTCCTCTCGGCAAACCGGAACAAGCGGAGTGTGGTCCTGGACCTGACCCGGGAGGAGGACCGCCGGGAACTCTGGACCCTCATCGACGGCGCCGACGTCTTCGTCCAGGCCTTCCGGAGGGGGGTGGATGCCCGGCTGGGGTTTCCTCCCGGCGAGATCATGGCCCGGAACCCCCGGATCATCCACCTGTCGGTGCAGGCGTGGGGGCCCTCGGGGCCGCTGGCGGATCAACCGGGATTCGACCCGCTCCTGCAGGCCTTCTCCGGACTCCTCTCGGTCACCGGCACCGAGGGGGGGGAGCCCGCTCGGGCCGGCACCTCCGTGGTGGACCTGGGAACCGGGATGTGGGGGGCTCTGGGGGTCCTGGCGGCGCTGCGGGATCGGGATCGGACCGGGGTGGGCCAGCAGGTGGAGGTCTCCCTGCTGGAGACCGCGCTGGCGTGGATGGGCTATCACCTGCAGGGGGTGGCGGGGGGCGGTCCGGTCCCCCGGGCGCTGGGGACCGCCCTGGGGATGATCGCCCCCTACCAGGGCTTCCCGGTGCAGGACGGCACGGTGATGATCGCAGCGGCGAACGACGGGCTCTTCAGGAAGCTGTGCGGAGCGCTGGGACTGGAGCCCCTCATGGAGGACCCCCGGTTCAGCGACAATCCCACCCGGGCGGCCCATCGGGAGATCCTGGCGGAGCTGGTCTCCCGGGCCACGGCCCCCCTGACCCGTGACGAACTCCTGGAAACGATGCGTGCCGCCGGAGTCCCCGCCGCACCCATCCATGACACCAGGGAGGTCCTGGAGGACCCCCAGGTCCAGGCCACGGGGCTCCTCCGCCCCGCACCCCACCCGGACATCGCCGACTATCGGGAGGTGGCCACCCCCGTCCGGAGGAACGGATCACACCCCGCCACACGGACCCCTCCTCCCGGAAGGGGGGAGCACCAGGAGGAGATCCTGGGGAGGCCCCCGCCTGGAGAGGGATGAGTCGGAGCGGCCGGCGGCGCCAGGGGGGGGCGCACCGGGAGCCACCCCTGACTCAGTCGTCGTGGGCCGCCTCGTACTCCAGACGCTCGTGCATCCGGTCGTTCCCCAGCCGGGCATCCCGCTTCTTCGCGGCCTGGAGGCTCCGGGCCCGGGTGCCGTCGGAGTGGACCCTGGGAAGGGAGAGGAGCTTCTCCAGGTCGGTTCCGCCGCACGCGGGACAGGGAGGCGCCGTATCCTTCCGGACCCAGGCCTCGAACTGGTTCCCGCAGCCCTGACAGGCGTACTCGAAGATCGGCATGATCAAACTCCCCTGACGCAGGACGATGGTGATCCACTGAGGGGATGATACCAGCAGGGGCCCGACAGGTTCAAGTCGAAGAGGCCATCCGGGGGAGCCGGGGATCCAGCGACACCTCCGCAGCCTCCTGCTCCTCCGGGGGAAGCTCCCCGAAGGACACGGAGCGGTCCCGCCCCCTGGCCTTGGCCTCATACATCGCACGATCCGCCTGGGCCAGCGCCCTCCTCCACTGGTCGGGGCGACGGAAGGGCTCGGATACGCCGATGCTGATGGTGCACCGGACCCACTCTCCGTTCCCCACCTCGATCCGGAGGGCGGAGACCTCGCCCCGGATCCGGTCCGCCAGACGCAGCCCCAGGTCGGTGGTGGCATCCACACAGCCGATGAGGAACTCCTCGCCCCCGAAGCGGGCCACGAAGTCCCCCCTTCGGCAGACCACCTTCAGCACGGCAGCCACCTGGCGCAGCACCTCGTCCCCCCCCTCGTGACCGAACCGGTCGTTCACCGACTTGAAGTAGTCCAGGTCGCCCAGCAGGAACACCACAGGCTCGCTCCCCCGACGCTCGAAGTGCCGGTTGATCCGCTGCTGGAGACCCCGACGGTTCAGGATCTCCGTCAGGGGATCCTCGGAGGCCAATCCCTCCATGCGACCATGCATCCGGGAGAAGACCATCCACACCTGGGCGAAGGCCACCGAGAGCACCAGCCAGGCAAGGAGCGGCGGGAGGAACTGCTCCAGGAGGAGGACCGGCATGGTGGCGCGGCCCTGGACCAGGGGGAGGAGGGAGAGGGTGATGGTCCCCAGCCCCAGGCAGATGAAGAGGGCCCCCAATCCCCGGAGCGATCGGCTGATCGCGGCCACCGCAAAGCCCCCGTCCCGCCTGGCGGCATGGAACCCCGTCCAGCCGATGGCCAGGAGGAGGACCGAGAGGAGGACATCGACAAACAGCCCCCCCACCCCCCGGAGGGTCATGGGGATCTGGAGCAGCCCCAACGCAACCAGGAGCAGGGCAAAACGCCGATCCAGGCGGGGATTCGCACGGCGTGGCTGGGGGCGCACGAAGGTGCGGGTCCCCCTGAGGAAGAGGAGGGCTCCCCCCAGGAGCAGCACGTCCGAGGCCACGTGGAAGAGTGGGGACTGATCCGGAATCCGCAGGAGGAGCCCCATGGATGCCAGGAAGCTCCCAGCGCTCCAGTCCTCGATCCCCTCCCGGGACGCCATTCCGGCGGCCACACGGGCGAAGAGGAACCCACTCAGCAGAAGGTGGGCGGAGAGGATTCCGAGGGTTGTGGATGGGTCCACGAAACACCGGTGCCATGGGAGTGATCGCCCCGGCCTCCCCGGGGAACTGGACTTCCCTGAGCCAGGATTGTGCCAGATCCACAGGCAACCCCCTTTCCACCCCCGGCGAACCCGTCCGGACCGTCCCTCCGTCAGGAGGAGACAACAGGTGCGTTCCCGTCGCCGACGGCCTGCCCGCCATATGTTTCCCACCGTATCCGGATGCAGGACTGCCTCATGGCGGACCTCGGGAGCGCCTCCCGGACCCTCCTCGAGACATCCTTCCGGCAGGCGTCTCCATCCTCCGTCCGGCCCTGGGGGTCCGCGCCAACACGGCAATCCTTTCCGTGTTCGGGACCGTCCTGTTGCAGCCCTTGCCGGTGGAGGACCCCGGGGGGCGGGTTGATTGTCCCGTACCCGTGCCGCGCCCTGGCTCCGCCCCACCCCACCAGGCCGGAGACTGCGAGAAGATTCTTCCGCTTCCAGGAGGGGTCTGGCCAGGGAACCGCCGGCGCCCCAATCTGCAGGGGTCCAGCCCTGTCCAGGTCGGTCGGGAACCCACAAACCCATCCTCCGGGAGGCTCCATGCGCCCTGCCTCGCTCGCCCTGCTGATTCTCCTCACCCTGGCGCTCCCGGTGGTCGGCGTGGCACAGGACTCGCCCCCGACACCGGACTGGCCCCCGGTGGCCACCTTCTCCATCCTGGGATACGACCCGGAGACAGGGGAGGTGGGAGGCGCGGTCCAGTCCCGGGTCTTCTCGGTGGGGAACGGTGTCCTGTGGGCCGAGGCCGGCGTGGGTGTGGTGGCCACCCAGGCCATCGTGGACGTGAGCTACGGCCCCCAGGGGCTGGCGCTCCTCCGTCAGGGGATGGCCCCCCAGGCCGTGGTGGACCGGATCCTCCGGGACGATCCGGACCCGAATCCGGAGGGGTGGACCAAGGAGGGGCGGCAGTTCTCGGTGATGGACGCCCAGGGGAATGTGGCCACCCACACCGGCCCCAGGGCCAGCGCGTGGGCCGGGCATCGGATGGGGGTGCATGTCTCCGCACAGGGGAACATCCTGGCGGGGGAGGCGGTGGTGGACGCCATGGTGGAGGCTTTCGAGTCCACCGAGGGACACCTCTCCTACCGGCTGATGGCGGCGCTGGAGGCAGGTCAGGCTGCCGGAGGGGACACCCGGGGGATGCAGTCCGCGGCCATGCTCATCGTCAAGGAGGACGGGGGGGTTTGGCTGAACAACGATGTGGTGCTGCGGCTCCAGGTGGATGACAGCCCCGAGCCCATTGCGGAACTCCGGAGGCTGGTGGAGATGGCGGGAGCCCAGCGGGAGAGGATCCGGAGGGGGCGCTGAGCCCCCTCCGGTCTTCCTGTCCAGTGCGCTACCTGCGGACCTGGGTGAGCTCCACGATGCGCCGCCGGAGCTCGTTGGCCTTCCCCTCGGCCGCCAGGGCGGCCCAGAGCCGCTCCAGCGTGTCTTCGTCCACCAGCCCGGGGGGAGAGCCCGATCGCCCGTCGGTGAGCCCCTGGGAGCGCCGGAAGGCGTCCACCGCCTCCACCACCTCGGGGGTGTAGAGGTCGGCCTCATCGTCCCGGGTGAGTTCCCCGTCCCCCCCCCGGAACAGCCCCAGCGAATGGAGCATCAGCTTGAGCTGCCAGATGTCCCCTCCGGACTGTTGCTGGAGGGTGCGGTAGCCCAACGTCTGGGAGATCGTGTTGTAGATGCGCCGGAGTTCAGCCACCGGCTCGGGGTGCTCGCAGACGTTGATGTTGGCGGTGACCCCGTCCGGGCGCCTGGAGATCCCCTCCCGGGGATCGGCCACGATGACGGCGGCGGACTGGGCCCTCCCCTTCCGGGCGTCTCCCCCTGCATCCTGTCCCGCAGCCAGCGCCTCGATGAGCCGGTCCGCCAGATGACGACCACTGGAGGCCGAGGCCTCGAAGGTACGCCCAACCGCCTCCAGGACCTGGGCACCCACCAGGAGATTCCCCTGGGCGACGTAGTCCGGGCCGCTGAGGTGGCCCGCCCAGGCCGAGGTCCCGGATCCGGTGTGCTGGGCCGACCGCCCGTCCAGGGCGATGACCCCCACCTGGCGGCGCTCCGCCATCTGGTCCTCCGCCACACGGCTCCGGAGCGCCTCCTCCGGGGAGGTGCCCGCCGCCAGCAGTTCAAGGAGCTCCACCCCATACTCCACCCGGGTGGAGGCCTGGGTGGCCACCGCTCCCACCCCCGCCTGCACATGGGGAACCCCGTTCCCCACGCAGGGCACCCGGGTGGTCACCGCCACACCGGACTCCCCGGTGGTCCGGTCCACCGCCGCGATGGAGAAGGTGGCGAAGTACGGGTCTCCATTCCCCCACGAAACAGGCTCCTGTGCGTCGAGGGCACCAGCCCCCGACAGGAGCCCGGCAGAGACCGCCATACACAGAAGGGATGGGCGGACCATGATCACCGCCCCGCCGCCTCCCGCCCCACCCGGACGGTCTCGAATCCCGACTCTCCCCACCCCATCACGAAAACCTCGAAACCCTGCTCCATCCGCATCTGGATGTCGCCGGCGTTGGCGGGATAGCCGCAGGGGATGTTGAACTCCTTGCATGCCGCCAGGACGCTCTGGATGGACGCCTCCCAGGCCGCCTCGTCGAACACGCGTTCGCCGTCGGGGCCCGTGGTGGTGAAGACGCCCCGGAGGGAGCCGGCTCCGGGCCAGAGAACTCCGATCCCCTCCACTGCGGCGATCTCACGGACGTTCCGGAGCCCTTCGGGGGTCTCGATGATCGTCCAGTTGATGAGCTCTCCCCGGGGGTTCAGGGGCCACAGATCCGCCTTCTCCCGGTACTCCGCTTCGCTGACGCCCCAATAGGCCGGTGCCTCCCCCACCCCATCCGCCCGGGTACCACCGTGCTCCGGGTAGCGCATGGCGGCCAGCCCCGTGCGGAGTTCCTCGGCGCTTTCCACCTCGACGAACATGATCCCGCTGACTCCCAGATCCAGCTGCCGGCCGATGTCCCGGACGGCGGTCTCGGGATCCGTACGAATCACATCCATCTTCACCATGATGGGGTGGGTCCGGGCGGACGCCCCCGCCGCCGCCATGGCGTTCCGGTAGGCGGTGAAGGGGGGGAGCCCCGCGTCCACTCCACCCTCCATGGTGCCGTCGAAGACGAAATCACTCCCCTGGAAGGCCAGCGTCTCCGATGCCAACTGGTCCGGCGTCTTCTCGGCAGGGGGTGGCGCCGAGGCGTCCTCCGAGCCGGGAGGGCGGCGGACCCGGGGGCTGGGGGCGTAGAGGCCGAACACCGGCTGGCCCGCCTGGTGGAGGGAGATCATGGGATTGAGGCGCTCTGCCGTGGCCTCCGCCTCCCCGGTCTCCGGCTGCGGCGAAGCATCCCCCGCCTGGCCACATGCTGCCCCTGACAACACCAGGGTCGCCACCACGACTCCAGCCCTCCCCTTCCCCAGCCATGCAGCCATCGTTCCTCCTCGCCTCGAGAGAGTGGGCGCCACCTCCGGCACCCCCGGACAGAAGTTGACGGTGCGCTGGCGGAGGGGTGCTCGCAAGGGGGAGGCCAGGGAATGGAACGGTGGGGGACCCTCAGCGGAGGCTGCGCCGACGACCCCTGACCTCGTCCAGGAGCTCCCGGATCCGGTTCTCGAGCCCTTCCTGGATGTCCTCCAGGGAGAGGGTGCCCGCCTCGGTGGAGAGGTCGAAGGGGGGATCCTCTTCGCCCCTGGACTCCGCCAGCTTCTCCCGGGTGCCCTCGGCCTTCTGGAGGGCGAAGAGGGCCTTCTGGAGCCAGGCCGACTCGCCGGAGAGGAGCTGGGTTTCCCTGCGGTACCTGCGTCGATCGGTATTCAAGCTGATGTCCTCCGCGTGGAGTCACGCGACCCGACGGGAGGAAACACCACGCACGGACCGTGTGACGACTCGGTCCTGTCCGTATACTCCTCAGTGGGCTCCATGTCCCGGTGGAGGATCCCACCCCCGGGCCTCCGGAACTCCCCGACCGGGGATCGTCCCGGGGGGATCGATCAGGGAGTCCAGGAGAGTTCGGCCCACACAGCGTGATGGTCGGAGGGGTGCACCGGGCCTCCGGCACCCTCTTCCGGATCGTCCAGGATCCCCGCCGCCACCGGCCGGAACCGGAGGGATGCGAGGATCGCACCCCTCCGCGGACCGTCCACCCCCCCGGCGTAGTCGTGGAGGGTCCCGCCGGGGGCAGGGGTGGGGTGGAGGAGGCGGAAGGTATCCACCAGGACGGGGACGGAGGCCGCCTGGACGACACGGAACGACCGGGTGTCCTCACCGGCACCGAAGTCCCCCATGAGGATCACGGAGCCCGCTGCGGTGGCCATGGCCAGGATCCGTTCCTGGAGGACCTCCACCCCCAGTTCCCGGGCAGGCTCCGCCACGTCGTCCAGGCGCACGTTCACCGCCAGGAAGACGGAGCCCTCCCGGAGATCCCGGAAGCGTCCCCAGGTGGCCGTCCGGGGAAGGGCGTTCCCGAAGTGTTTCGAGCCGGGGGTTCCCCACAGCTCGGAAATCCAGAATGTGCCCCCGTCCAGCAGTTCCAGCCTGTTCCGGTCGTAGAGGATGGCGGTGTACTCCCCCCTCTCCATGCCGTCGATGCTTCCCACCCCCACCTCTCCGAAACCGGGGAGGGCCGCAGCCAACTGGTCCAACTGGGGACGAAAGACCTCCTGGAGGCCCAGGATGTGGGGGCAGGCCTCCAGGATCTGCGATGCGACGGCGTCCCTCCGGAGGGACCAGCGTCGGGGGTGGTCCTCCCCCCTCGCCTCCCCATCCACGTTGAAGGAGAGCACCCGGAGGGTGGGGGCCGCCCCTGCGGGGTCCGCCCCACCGGGAGGATTCGCCCCGGACACACAGGCGGAGAGGAGGAGAAGGAGGACGAGGACGAGGACGGTTCCGGGGGAACGGAGCATGGAGGTCCGGCGCAATGGGGGGGTGGGGGAACCGGATTCTACCCCGGATGACCGTTGCAGGGCAACGCCCTCCGGCCACCCCGGGTCCGTGGATCCGCTCCCTCTCACACCGCGGATATGGTGTTGACTTTCGGTTTATATTCGGTATCCTGGAAGAGAGCCCCTGCCCCCTTTCCAGGAGGATGCATGTCCCCCAGCGAGCCCTCTCCCCCTCCCCCCGTCCACATCCTCCGCAGACAGTTGGAGGCCCTTCTCCGGGAAGCCATGGAAGGGCCGCAGGAGGCGTGGAGCTACTTCACCGACCACGGGGCCTCTGCCGGCCTCCTGGGGACGATTGAAGAGCGGAGGGCCGTGGATGTCTCCCAGCCCGGAGAGTGGGGAACCGCCTCCGTGGCCGCCCACATCCATCACATCACCTTCGGGATGGAGGCCTCGGTGGCCTTCATCCGGGGGGATCGGACCCCCCGGGACTGGAGGGAGAGTTGGCTCTCAACCCCGATGGGGGAAGCCCGGTGGGTGGCCACCCGGGAACGGCTGAAGGAGGCGTACCAGGATCTCCTCCGGACCATCCGGGAGGCGGACCTCTCCTCCGATGAGGCCTTCGGGGGGGCCGTGGCGGCCATCGCCCACGTGGCCTACCACCTGGGGGCGGTGCGCCAGCGTCTGGCCCCGGGACGGCCTCCGGGGCACTGAGGCGAGTGGGAGCGGGACACCATGGACACCCCCTATATCGAACTCCACGCCCACTCCGGATACTCCTTCCTGGATGGAGCATCCCATCCGGAAGAGCTGGTCCTGAAGGCCGTGGAGCTGGGGTATCCGGCCATGGCCCTCACGGACCACAACGGTCTCTACGGGTCGATGGAGTTCGCCCGGGCGGCCCGGGAGGCGGGGCTGATGCCCATCACCGGTGCAGAGGTGACGCTGGCCCCCCTCCCCTTCGAGTCTCCGGATCCCGATCCCCTTCCCCCGGGGTGGCCCCAGGTCCCGGACCGGGGGACCCATGTCACCCTCCTGGCGGAGACGCCGGTGGGGTATGCGAACCTCTGTCGCCTCCTGTCGGAGAGCCACCTCCGCAGCCCCCGTGAGGATCCCCGCCTCCCCCTGGAGGTGCTCCTGGGGCGCACGGAAGGGCTCATCCTCCTCACCGGCTGCAGGAGGAGCCCGCTGCACCGGGCCATGGAGGACGCCGTGGCCACCGCCGAGGAGTTCCTCCGGCGACTGGTGGAGGGGTTCGGGGCTGGGAACGTCTTCGTGGAGCTCCAGGACAACCAGGTTCGGGGAGACCGGCAGAGGCTCCGAGCGCTCTGTCGCCTGGCGGATCGGATGCAGGTTCCCGTGGTGGCCACCGGAAATGTCCACTACCACCGGGAGGAGCGGCACCGACTGCAGGATACCCTGGTGGCCATCCGGAACCGGACCACCCTGGACGGCTCCCATGCGGTCCGGCGAGGGAACTCCCGCTTCCACCTCGAAGCCCCCGGGGTCCGGGCCGCCCGCTTCGCCGACCGTCCGGATGCCATCGGAAACACCGTCCGGATCGCCCAGCGCTGTGCCTCCTTCGACCTCACCCGGGACCTGGGATATGAGTTCCCGGATTTCCAGGGTGGGGACCGGACCGAGGCCCCCCGGGTCCTGCGAGAGGTGAGTATGGCCCTCTTCTCGGAGCGTTATCCCCCCGGGTACAGGCGGCGGAAGGAGGCCGAGCTCCGCCTGGAGGAGGAGCTGCTCCTGGTGGAGCGGCACGGCCTCTCCGGCTTTTTCCTGGTCTACCGGGACATCCTGGGGCTGGCCCGGGAGGTGGCGGCCAGGGTGCGGGGGAGCTCTCCGGGTCGGGGGACCCTCCCCCCCGGGCGGGGACGGGGCTCCTCCGTCTCCTCCATCATCTGCTATCTCATCGGCCTCTCCCACATCGACCCCGTGGCCAATGACCTCTTCCTGGGCCGGTTCCTCAACGAGGCACTGAACTCGGTTCCCGACATCGACCTGGACTTCCCCCGGGAGATCCGGGAGGAGCTGATCCTGGAGGTCTACCGGCGGTACGGGGAGGAGCACGCCGGCCTGGTATGCACCTTCCCCACCTATCGCCTCAAATCGGCAGTGCGGGAGATCGGCAAGGCGCTGGAACTCCCCATGGGGGAGGTGGAGAAGCTGGGGAAGCTGGCGGAGAGACGGAGTGCGGCGGGGGTGAAGGAGGAGCTGGCCCGTCTACCGGAGTTCCGGGACCGGGGGGATGCCCACGGCTGGCAGCTCCTGGGGGATCTCTGCGAGGACATCTCCGGCCTCCCCCGTCACATCTCCCAGCATGTGGGGGGGATGATCATCTCCTCCCGTCCCCTGGTGGAGCTGGTCCCCCTGGAGCCCGCTGCCTGGGAGGGGAGGGTGCTCTGCCAGTGGGAGAAGGACTCCTGCGACGACGCGGGCTTCATCAAGATCGACTTCCTGGCCCTGGGGATGCTCTCCCTGGTGGAGGAGGCGGTGGACCTCATCACGGTGCGGGGGACGGCGGGGGCCGGGAGGGCTCCGGTAGTGGGGGGAGCCCCCGACCTGTCCCGCATCGACTTCCGGGATCCCGTGGTCTACGACCGGATCTGCGACGGGGACACCATCGGGATGTTCCAGGTGGAGAGTCGCGCCCAGATCCAGATGCTCCGGAGGGTCCGCCCCCGGAACCTGCAGGACCTGGCGGTGCAGGTGGCCATCGTCCGCCCGGGGCCCATCGTGGGGGGAGCCGTGAACCCCTACGTCCGGCGGAGGGAGGCCATGCGGGCCGATCCGGACTACCAGGTGCAGTACGACCACCCCCTCCTCGAGGAGGCGCTGGGAGAGACGCTGGGAGTCATCATCTACCAGGATCAGGTGCTGCTGGTGTGCAGGGCCCTGGCGGGCTTCACCGACGGGCAGGCCGAGGGGCTCCGCCGGGCCATGAGCCGGAAGCGCTCCCGGGAGGTGCTGGAGGGGTACTGGGAGGCGTTCCGGGATGGGGCCGCAGGGAAAGGGGTGGACGAGGTGACGGCCCGGAAGGTCTTCCAGCAGGTGGTGGCCTTCTCGGAATTCGGCTTCCCCAAGTCCCACGCCGTGGCCTTCGGGCTGCTGGCCTACCAGTCGGCCTGGCTCCGGCACTACCACCCCACCGAGTACATGGTGGCCCTCTTCAACAACCAACCCATGGGGTTCTACTCCCTGGACGCCCTGGGAAGGGACGCCCGGCGGCAGGGGATCCGGATCCTCCTCCCGGACGTGAACGCATCCGCCGTGGAATGCACCGCCGAAGGGGAGCCCCGGATCGGCCCCTCCGGCCGCTTCGACCCCCGTCCCGGCCACCGATCCCCCTCCGGCCCCGGGGGGGGAGGCGGCGGGAAGCTCCACGACCCCCTCCGGGTGGGACTGGGGTTCGTCCGGGGAGTGGGAGCCGATGTGGCGGAGGCGATCGTGGCGGAGCGGGAGCGGAACGGCCCCTTCCGCTCCCTCCCGGACTTCCTCCGGCGGACCCCTTCCGAGCTCCGCCGTCCCGCCGTGGAGAACCTGATCTGGGTGGGGGCCTTCGGCTCCCTGGGGCTGCCCCGCCGGGAACTCCTCTGGCAGACGGGGCTGTTCCTGGGACCGGAAGAGGATCGGGAGCGGAGGAGTTCGGGGAGGAGGAACGACCCCCAGCTCTCCCTCTCCCTGGACGATCCCTTCCAGGGAATCCCCTTCTCCCAGCTCCAGCCCCGGGACCGGCTGGTGGCGGAGTACCGGATGCTCAGCTTCTCCACCGACCTCCACCCTCTCTCCCTCCTGGGGGACGAACTTCCGGCGCACCGGGTCACGGCGGCGCAGCTCCCCCATCTTCCCCAGGGGAGCACGGTGGTGGTGGCGGGGATCGTGGTGGCCAGGCAGCGCCCCGGGACGGCCAAGGGGTACGTGTTCCTCCTCATCGAGGACGAGGCCGGGCCGGTGAACACCATCGTGAAGCCGGACGTCTACGAACGCTGCCGCTCCGACGTGCGGATGGAGCCCTTCGTGATGGTGCGGGGACGCCTGCAGAAGGACGGGGGCACCCTGAATGTGATCGCCACCCATGTGGAGGCGCTCCGGGTCCAGCAGGGATCCGGGCATGGAACGGACCCGTCCACCCCCCTCACCGTGCCGGATCCCCTCAGTTACTTTCCCGATGTTCCGGCGGACCAGGGAGAGACCCCGTTTCGCTTCCTCACCACCCTCCGTCAGTTCCCGCCGGAGGTGAAGAGCTTCGGCTGAGGGCGGGTCCCCTCAGGAGCCGTCGGGGAGGAGATCCACCAGGAAGGGCCCCGCTCCAAACCCCTCCTCCACCCCCTGCACCCCCTCTCCGGTCCGGACCCGGGCCTGGAATCCGGGACCCTTCCGGACCACCATGTGCAGCCCCTCGCCCGTGGAGGCCACGGAATCCCCGGAAGGTCCGGCCAGCTCCCGGAGGGCATGAAGGAACTCCCAGCGGGCGAAGAGGTCGTCGCCCCCCGCTCTCCCCCTGGGACGGTCCCCCGGGGCGATCCCACCGGAGGAGGGGAGGAGCGCCCGGCGAGACAGGTCGTAGCCGTCTCCGGCTCCAAGCAGATGGACGGTGACACCCCGCACGCCCCCCATCCGGAGTGGGGACCCCGGCGTCCCACTGGCCTCCCCGGTGGCGGTGGATCCATCCACCACCACCACCCCGGAGGCTCCCACCACCCGGGCCACCCCCCCTTCCACCACCAGCGCGGTGTTCTCGTCCACCCCCATCCCCAGGTCGGCGGTCCGGGGGTCCAGCACGGCGGTGATGAGGCGCCCGATACGTCCCCGGGCCAAGAAGTGCTGATCCACCAGCACGCCCTCCAGGAGCCCCAACCCTCCGTCCAGGAGGACGCCTCCCCGCTCCCCTCCACCCTCGTCGCCATCGCCACCCTCCCCCTGCCCCACCCTCCAACCCACCCCTTCCAACACCGCCCCGGCACTCCCCCCCCCACCGATCATGGGGTGACTCATGATGGCCGCCCCGGCGCTGCTCCCGGACACCACCGCACCCTCCCCGAAGCGCTGGAGGAGGGCCCGGAGCAACGGGGTGGGAGCATCCTCCGTCCCCAGCAGCCGGGTGATCCGGGACTGCTGTCCCCCCACGAAGTAGAAGCCCCCGCACTCCGCCATCCCCTCCACCATCAGGGGGTCGGCGGCCCCCTCCGGGCGGTCCACCATCAGCGCCAGCGCGACGGCACTCCCCACTCCTCCGAAGCGTTCGAACCGTTCCACCGCCGATTCACCGGACTCCGCCGGTTCGGCCGACGCGGTGGGGACCACGCAGATGGGGCCGTCCCCCAGGCGCCGATCCAGCACCGCCCGGTAGATGGCTTCGTTGTCGGGGGAGAGGGCGCCCCCGATGACCACCAGCGCCCCCGTGGCCGGGGCGTTGCCGGGAGCCTCGGCTCCTGCGTCCTCCCCTCCCGGCTCCCCGCCGGCGCATCCAGGGAGGATCCCCACGAGACACAGCAGCAGGATCCGTCGCATCAGAGGGCTCCAGGCCAGGGGACTCGCTCCAGGTGATGGCGCACCCCCCCCCAGTCCGACGTGGCGGAGAAGGCGTCGAAGTACCGATCGATCCGCTCCCGGGGCAACCATCCCGCAAGCCGGCTCCGGACCTCCGCATCGTACCGGGTGGCGGCTCCTGCCGGATCAGGGCCGGCCATCTCCCTGCGGACCCGGGCGGCCAGGGCGGTGAGGGCTCCCAGGAGTTCCACGGCCCGCCCCGCCAGGTCCTCATGCCACCCGAAATGGGCCGCACCCACCCGCCGGACACCCTCCAGGGTCGCCAGTCGGCGAAGGGTCTCCCCCCAGGCCGCCAGGTCCAGGGACGGCGGCGGGGTGGCGGGATGGGTGGGGGCATCGGGATGGAGAAGGATCCCCAGCGCATCTCCCGAGAGGAGGATCCCCTCCTCCGGAAGGTGCCACGCCAGGTGATGCTGGATGTGCCCCGGGGTGGGAATGGCGTGGATGCCCGGGGGAAGCCCGGGCTTCCCGGGAGTCCAGGGACGCAGGCGATCCCCCGGAACCGGGAGAACCTCCCCCCAGAGACGATCATGCTGCTCCCCGAAGGTCCGGCGGGTACTGGCCACCAGCCGGGTGGGATCCTCCAGGTGGGGCGCCCCATCCGCGTGGACGTGAACCAACAGGTGGGGATGGTCCCGGACCAGGTGTCCGGCAGCGCCGGCGTGGTCCAGATGCACATGGGTGAGGAAGAGATGACGCAACCCTCCCGCCTCCACACCCCTGGCCCGGAGGAGGGCCCTCAGGCGGGGAAGCGTCGTGGAGGGACCGGGGTCCACAAGGGCCGGTTCCGGTCCCTCCACGAGATAGCTCCCGATGGCACCTGGAAGCCCCAGGTGCTCCAGGTCAAGCAGCCGAACTGCCAGGGCGGGCCTCCGTCAGCGAGACTCGATGGGCACGAAGGCCCGGCTCTCCTCACCCGTGTAGACCTGCCGGGGCCGGGCGATCTTCTGCTCCGGATCCATCAACATCTCCTCCCACTGGGCCAGCCACCCCACTGCCCGGGGAATGGCGAAGAGGACCGGGAAGACCTCCACAGGGAACCCCATGGCCTCGTAGATCAGCCCGGAGTAGAAGTCCACGTTCGGATACAGGTTCCGGGAGACGAAGTACTCGTCCTGGAGGGCGATCCGCTCCAGCTCCAGGGCGATGTCCAGCAGGGGGTTCCTCCCCGTCACCTCGAAGACCTCGTACGCCGTGCGCTTGATGATGCTGGCTCGGGGATCGTAGGCCTTGTAGACGCGGTGGCCAAAGCCCATCAGGCGCCGCTCACCCTTCTTCACGCTCTCGATGAAGTTGGGGATGTTCTTCTTGTCACCGATCTCGTTGAGCATCCGGAGAACGGCCTCGTTGGCCCCACCATGGAGCGGCCCGTAGAGGGCGGCCATGGCCCCGGAGAGGGACACGTACGGATCGGCCAGCGCGCTGCCGATGACCCGCATCGTGGTGGTGGAGCAGTTCTGCTCGTGGTCCGCATGGAGGATGAAGAGGACCTCAAGGGCCCGTACCAGGACCGGATCCGGCCGGTATTCCCGCACGCCGATCCGGAACAGCATGTTCAGGAAGTTGGCCGTGTAGGAGAGTTCGTTCTCTGGATAGACATAGGGGAGGCCCCGGTGGTGACGGTAGGCGAAGGCCGCCAGCGTCGGGAGCTTCGCCACGATCCGGTTGATCTGGATCCACCGGTTCGCTGGATCGTGGACTTCCTTCGACTCCGGATAGAAGGTGGAGAGCGCCGCCATCGCCGAGATCAGGATCCCCATGGCGTGGGCATCGTAGCGGAACCCGTCCAGGAACTTGAGGATGTTCTCGTGGATGTAGGTGTGGTACGTGATGTCGTGGACGAAGGTGTCCAGTTGAGGCTTGGTGGGGAGTTCCTTCCTCAGGAGGAGGTGGGCCACCTCCAGGAAGGACGAATGCTCCGCCAGCTGCTCGATGGGGTATCCTCGATACCGGAGGATCCCCTCGCCCCCATCGATGTAGGTGACAGCGCTCCGACAGAAAGCCGTATTCGAGAAGGCGGGATCGTAGGCCATCATCCCGAAGTCGGTCTCATCTACCTTGATCTTCCGCAGGTCGATCGCACGGACGACGTCCCCCTCCTGGATGGGAACCTCGTAGTCCTTCCCCGTACGATTGTCGCGGATCGTCAGGGTATTCCTGCCGGTCTCTGCCATGACCCTCTCCTGCTGTGACTGTAGAGCGGAATGTGGGATGTCGTATGGGGGTGCGGAGGTCCCCACCGGCCTGGGCCGGATGTGGCAGGAAGGTAGCATGGCAGGGGCGCCTCAGGCCACCGCTGGACCCCGGTTCCTCCGTGTCAGACCTCGGAATGCCCCTCCTCAGCGCTCCGACGGCGGCGCCTCAACCCGTGCTTCGTCCACTCCCGCCGGGCAGGGGCTCTGGATCTCCACCTGTGCGGTGGGAATCCTCCACACGTCCCACCGGTCCCGGCTGAACAGGAGCCAGACCCCGTCCGGGGAGACCGTGGGGGTGTATTCATACGCCTCGGTATTCACAGCCGGACCCAGATTCCAGGGGGTCGTCCATCCCTCCCGGCAGAGGTAGGAGACATAGAGATCCCCCTGCCCTGCCCCATCGCTTCGAACGGACGAGAAGATCAGACGCCGCCCGTCGGGATCCACCCAGGGATCCGCATCGCTCCCCCAGGAGTTGAGTTCCTCCAGGGGCGTGGCCACGTGGAAACCGTCCCCGTCGGGGGCCGCCTGGTACAGGTCGGTCCCGGCATCCGGGGTCCTGCGGGAGAAGAAGAGGGTGCCATCGGCGGTGACGGCCGGGTAGTTCTCATATGCCGCCGTATTCACCTCGGGGCCGAGACGCCGGGGAGTCCCGAAGGTATCGTCGCCCAGCCGATCCACCACCCAGATGTCGTACTCGGGGTTCTCCTCCCCCTGGTCATCCACGGGACGCCGGCTGGCGAAGTACACCCTGGTGCCGTCCGGCGAGACAAAGGGCTCCTGGTCGGGCCAACGACCTGAGAAGGGGGCCACCACCGGGGGATCCCATCCCTCCCCGTTCCAGCGTGAGAGGAGGATCGTCTCAGGGTTGCGACGGGCCACGTACAGGAGGGTCTGGCCGTCGGGGGTGAGGGTCGGTCCGAATCCCCGGACCAGGTCACCCGAGGGGATGATCCGTTCGGGGAACCGGCGATCGTGGTCTCCCTGCACCCGCTCCAGTGGCACCTGGGCGTGGAGGCCTCCCGGAGGTGCCCACCCCACCAGCGCCAGAACCAGCAGGGCCGGCGCCAGGTGTCGCCCGCCCCTCCCTGTGTGCCGACGCCCCCCGCGGGAGGCACCGCTCCGTCCTGCCCCCATACCGGTCCTCCCCAGAAGGTCGCTCTCGGGCGTCCACGCCCCCCCGGGGACGGTGACGCCCCACACCGACCCTCGTCAAGGGATGGCCTCCGGGGCCTTGATCCGCCCCGGTCCACCGGCGATTCTCATGCATCCACGCCGGGGTGGCGGAATGGTAGACGCAGAGGTCTCAAAAACCTCGAGGCGAGAGCCTGTGGGGGTTCGAGTCCCCCTCCCGGTATCCGGCGCCGCTGTCGGGCAGGACCCCTCCACGCGGGTGCTGTCCGACAGCCGGTGTCTCTCCCTCCCCCGGACACCTGTCCCCTCTTCCGCGCAGTTGTTAGACTTCCACTCTGTTCCCTCCCCGCACATCGCCTTCCAGTCCCCGCGAGGACACACTGTGAGCAACCCCCGGAACGACCCCTTCGGCGCCCTTTCCTCCCTGGACCTTCCCGAGGGTCCCACCCACTACATGCGGCTGGCCGCCCTGGAGGAGTCGGGGGTGGTGGATTCCCTGGAGAGACTCCCCTTCTCCATCCGGATCCTCCTGGAGAATGCAGTGCGGCATGCCGGCGGGGAGTACGTCTCCGAGGAGCATGTGCGCTCCATCGCCCGGTGGAGTCCGACGCATTCCGGTACGGATGTCCCCTTCATGCCCTCCCGGGTGGTCCTCCAGGACTTCACCGGAGTCCCCGCCGTGGTTGACCTGGCGGCCATGCGATCCGGGCTGGCGGCACTGGGGGGCGATCCCACCCGCATCAACCCGGTGGTCCCGGCGGACCTGGTCATCGACCACTCCGTCCAGGTGGACTTCGCGGGGTCGGCGGACGCCTACAGGCGGAACGTGGAGATGGAGTACCAGCGCAACCATGAGCGCTACGTGCTTCTCCGATGGGGACAGACCGCCTTCCGGAACTTCCAGGTGGTTCCCCCGGGCACGGGGATCGTGCACCAGGTGAACATCGAATACCTGGCGTCGGTGGTGCACCGCAGGGAGGAGGGGGGGCGCTGGATGGCCTACCCGGACACCCTGGTGGGGACCGACTCCCACACCACCATGGTGAACGGATTGGGTGTGGTGGGATGGGGCGTGGGAGGGATCGAGGCCGAGGCGGTCCTGCTGGGGCAGCCCTACTACATGCTGCTCCCCGAGGTGGTGGGAGTGAAGCTCACCGGCCGTCTCCCGGAGGGGGCCACCGCCACCGACCTGGTGCTCAGGGTGACGGAGATGCTCCGGAAGCACGGCGTGGTGGGGCGCTTCGTGGAGTTCTTCGGACCGGGGCTCTCGGGGCTCTCCCTTGCCGACCGGGCCACCATCGCCAACATGGCGCCGGAGTACGGCGCCACCATCGGTTTCTTCCCCGTGGACGAGCAGACCCTCGTATACCTCCGGGGAACCGGCCGGGACGAGGGGCTGGTACGGCGGGTGGAAGAGGTGTCCCGGGCGCAGGGGCTCTTCCGGACCGACGAGACCCCCGACCCGGAGTACACCACCCGGCTGGAGCTGGAGCTGGGGAGTATCGAGCCCAGCGTGGCCGGACCCCGGCGCCCCCAGGACCGGATCTCCCTGACAGATCTGCATCGCTCCTTCGATCGGGACCTGGAGGGGCTCATCCCGGCGGGGTTCAGCATGCCGTCCGTCGAAACCCGGACCGCAGAGCGCTGGTCGGGAGAAGGGGGCACCCCCCTCCCCGTGGCCGCCCCCACCGTGGAGGTGAGGGACCGGCGGCGGGTCTGCACGGTGTCCGGTGAGTCGGGGGAGTTCGAGTTGTCGGACGGCAGCCTGGTGATCGCCGCCATCACCTCCTGCACCAACACCTCGAACCCGTCGGTGATGGTGGGGGCCGGGCTGGTGGCCCGGAACGCAGTCGCCCGGGGGATGACCGTGAAGCCCTGGGTGAAGACCTCCCTGGCGCCGGGATCCAAGGTGGTGACCGACTACCTCACCCAGTCCGGGCTTCTTCCACACCTGGACACCCTGGGCTTCCAGGTGGTGGGGTACGGCTGCACCACCTGCATCGGGAACTCCGGCCCCCTGAGTGAGCCCATCGAGCGGTCCATCAAGGAAAACGGTCTGGTGGTGGCCTCCATCCTCTCCGGGAACCGGAACTTCGAGGCCCGGATCCACCCGCTGGTACGGGCCAACTACCTGGCCTCCCCCATGCTGGTGGTGGCCTTCGCCCTGGCGGGGCGGATCGACCTTGATGTATACAACGAGCCGCTGGGGCACGACCGGGACGGAAAGCCGGTCTTCCTGTCGGACCTCTGGCCCTCCCCGGAGGAGGTCCGAGACACGGTGGCCTCCTCCCTGAAGCCGGAGATGTTCCACACCCGCTACGGCGAGGTCTTCGAGGGGGATGACCTCTGGAAGGCGCTCCCGGTGCCGGACCAGGCCCAGATCTACGCCTGGGACGACGAGTCCACGTACATCCAGAATCCCCCCTTCTTCCAGGGGATGTCCCTGGAGTCGTCCCTGGCCACCGATGTGGTGGGAGCCCGGGTCCTGGCCCGCCTTGGGGATTCCGTCACCACCGACCACATCTCTCCGGCCGGAGCCATCCCCCGGACGGAGCCGGCGGGGCTCTACCTGCAGTCGAAGGGCGTGGAGCCCAGGGACTTCAACAGCTTCGGGTCCCGCCGGGGGAACCACGAAGTGATGATGCGGGGCACCTTCGGAAACGTCCGGATCCGGAACGAGCTCCTGGACGGGAAGGAGGGGGGGTACACCCTCCACTTCCCCTCCGGCGACGTCATTCCCATCTACGATGCCTCCATGCGCTACCAGGAGGCCGGGACCCCGCTGGTGATCTTCGCCGGAAAGGAGTACGGCTCGGGAAGCTCCCGGGACTGGGCGGCCAAGGGCACGGCGCTCCTGGGCGTCCGGGCCGTCGTAGCGGAGAGCTACGAGCGGATCCACAGGAGCAATCTGGTGGGGATGGGGGTCCTCCCCCTCCAGTTCCTCCCCGGTCAGACGCTGGAGTCGATGGAGCTGGACGGCACCGAGTCCATCGACATCGCCGGGATTGCAGAGGTGGGACCGGGAAGCCGACTGACGGTGACGGCCCGGAAGGCGGACGGCAGCGTGGTGGAGTTCCAGGCGCTGGCCCGTCTGGATTCCAGCATCGAGGTGGAGTACTTCCACAACGGGGGCATCCTCCACACGGTGCTCCGGAAGATGGCCCGGGGAGAGATGTAGTTCCCCCCCGGGGGGTGCGTCAGCCCAGCCCGGGCCGGCGCACCCCCTGTCCCTCCTGGCTCTCCCATTCGATTCCCCGGAGGGCCACCGGCGGTCCCAGGATCTCATGCAGGATGACCGCCCGCCTGAGTTCCCGGGACGTGACGCCTCCGGCCAGCGACCGGAGGATGCCCCCCCTGGGCCCCGCCGGGGACGAGGAGCTGACCGTGGGCACCTGCTCAGGTGAGAGCCGGAGGGCCGGCGTGTGACGGACCCGTGCCGCCATGGCCGCATCCGATCCCACCACATCCCGACGTGGTTCGGCAGGCGCCCACTCCCGCCGCCGGGTGGGGAGATCGTAGCCGTCCCGTTTCCGGGCCGCCGCCGCCTCCTCGATGCTCCTCCCCTGGCCGGCACCAGACCCTCGGGGCTGGCTCTCCACCGGATCGGGGGTGGGCACCGGATCCGGTGGGGTGGGGCGCTCCCCCCGGGCCATGGCAGCCAGCTCCTCCCACAGCCCCTTCGGGATCATCCCCTCGGCCTTCTCCCCGGCCTGTCCGGGGACCGGAGACTGCCCCGGAGGCGACGCCTCGCCATGGCGTTCGCCCCAGGTCATGGGACGCCCGGAAGGGCGCCCCGGCAGCGTGCTGTAGCCCTCCCTGGGATTGGTGCCGTCCTGCCAGACCTCCCGATCGGGGATCTCCTTCTGGCCGACGCCCCCGGAAGGGACCCCGGGCACCTCTCCAGGGGGCTGGATCTCTCCCGGGAGCTCACCCCCCTGGCGCTTCCGCCGCGCCGACAGGATCCCTTCCAGGATCCAGAAGACCAGGACAAGGAGAAGGAAGATCCCCTGGAATCCGTTATCCATGGCGGGACCTCCCCGCCGAAGGGGACCGACGATTCCGCTCCCCCTCCTGGAGGAGCGTCCGGTCAGCGTGCTCCATTGCCATCTGTGGAAAGCTCCTCACCCCCGCTGGCAATGGACGCCCGCATCTGGGTATCCGCCTCGAGATTCCGGTACCGGAGGTAGTCCATGACTCCGAAGGTGCCGGCCCTCATGGCATCCGAGATGGCCCGGGGCACCTCGGCCTCCGCACGCACCACCTCCGCCCGCATCTCCTCCACCCGCGCCTTCATCTCCTGCTCCTGCGCCACCGCCATGGCCCGCCGCTCCTCGGCCCGGGCCTGCGCCACCCGCTTGTCCGCCTCGGCCTGATCGGCCTGAAGCTCCGCCCCGATATTCTTCCCCACATCCACATCCGCAATGTCGATGGAGAGGATCTCGTAGGCCGTTCCGGAATCCAACCCCTTCATGAGGACGGTCTTCGAGATGTTGTCCGGGTTTTCCAGCACGGCCTTGTGGGAGTCCGCCGAACCGATGGTGGACACGATCCCCTCTCCCACCCTGGCCAGGATCGTCTCTTCACCGGCGCCTCCCACCAGCCGGTTGATGTTGGCCCGCACGGTCACCCGGGCGATGGCGATGAGCTGGATTCCATCCTTGGCCACGGCCGTCACCCGGGGGGTGTTGATGACCTTCGGGTTCACCGACACCTGCACCGCCTCGAAGACGTCCCGCCCTGCCAGGTCGATGGCCGTGGCCTGCTTGAAGGGGAGGGCGATGTTGGCCTTGTCCGCGGAGATCAGGGCGCGGACCACCCGCTCCACATCCCCCCCGGCCAGATAGTGGGCCTCCAGTTCCCCGATCCCCAGATCCAGTCCCGCCTTGGTGGCGTTGATCAGGGGGCGGACGATGTGGTACGGGTTCACCGTCCGGAGACGCATCCCCACCAGCGTCCCCAGCCCCACCCGCACCCCCGAGAAGACCGCCTCGATCCAGAGGCGAACCGGCACCGCCCACGAGATGACGGCAATGAGGATGACCGAAGCCAGCACCGCAACAGCGGTTGTACCAAAGACGAATTCGTCTGACATGGATGGACCCTCAAGAGCGACGGTATGGATCAGGACGCCGGAGTGGCGTCCGCTTCCCCTGCGGAGACCGCATCGGACACCTCTGCGTCCAGCCCCCGGACTACGTGACGATACCCTTCGGAGCTCACCACAACGATGGCACTCCCCTCCTCCACCCACCCCGACTCCGCCACCACATCCACCCGCTCCTCCCCCACCAGCGCCACACCCGACGGCCGCAGGTCGGTGATGGCCGTGCCCTCCTTCCCCACCAGTTCCGACCGGAGTGTGGCCGAGGTGAAGCCCGCTCCCGTGGCCGTGGCACTCCTCAGGAGGACCCCGGAGCGGATGAGTCTCTGGTTCCGTGGAAGGTGACGTAGCACGGCCCAGGCGGACACGATGGCCAGGAGAACGGAGGTAGAGAGAACCGCCCCCGCCCGGGAGAAGTCCGCCATCGTGGGGATGGCCCCCACCATGGAGAGGAAGAGTCCCGACCCCATGGCTGCCGCCCCTGCGATCCCCAGGAGCCCGAACCCGGGGAAGGCCACCAGTTCAATGATCAGTAGGAGGGCGCCTCCTCCAAAGAGGAGGATGTCACCCCACCCCGCCAGGCCGATGATGAGATGGGAGCCGAAGAACATGGAGAGAGAGAGGACCCCCGCCAGGCCGGCGAGACCCAACCCAGGCGTCTTGATCTCCGCCACCAGCCCCAGGAAGCCCAGGGTGAGGAGGAAGGGAGCCACCACCGGATGGGAGAGGAACCGGACCACACGCTCGGCCCAGTTCACCGAGGCCTCCACCTGTTCCCCCTGGAGGCCCAGGACCTCTCGAAGCGACGGGAGATCTTCCACGGCCACCGCGTAACCCAGACCCACCGCCTCTTCCGTGGTGAGGGTCAGGAGCCGCCCCGCCTCCACCACCCCCTCCACCTCCAGGCTCTCGTCCACCATGGCCTCGGCCACCCGCGGGTCCAGCCCCGCCGCCTCCGCCAGCGCCCTCATCTCGCTCCGCATGGCAGACACGATCTTCTCCGGAGCCCGCTCGTCCCCTACCACCGGGGTGGCGGCTCCGATGGTGGAGCCCGGCCGCATGTAGATCCGGTCGGTGGCCAGGGAGATGAGTGCTCCGGCCGAGAAGGCTCGGCGGTTCACATAGGCGTAGGTGGGAACCGACGAGTCCTGCAGGGCGTCGGCAATCCGCTCGGCGGCGTCCACGCGCCCCCCCGGCGTGTCGATGTCCAGGATCACGGCCGACGCACCGGCCTCGGAAGCCTCCCGGAGGCTCCGCTCGATGAAGGGAGCCAGCCCCAGCTCGATGACCCCCTGCACAGGGACCACCCAGACCGGCCCCTGTACCTCCTGCGAGAGGGTGGAAAGGGGGAGTAGACCCACGCCCAGGGCCGCTACCCCCAACGCCAGGAACACCCTGGTCCGACCGCCTGCCTGAATCATTGCTCTACCTCGGAACAGGAACCTTCGACGCTCCACGGATCCCCTCCGGACCCGGCCTCCACGGCCTGGATCCACTGGATCCTACGGATCCGGCCGGTCCGATCTTCACCCCGTCGGGAGGGACCACTCCCGCCTGGGCGATCGCCGGGGTTACCCCACCCCTCACCGGGCGGTCCCTCGGGGATGCTGGAAGCGGTAGCGGGTCCTTGACCCCTGAGCCCCCATCGGGGTAAGCTTCCTTTCGAACGAGCGTCCGATTCGACTCCACGGGTGGATGTACCCGTGCCACGTCCACCCGTCCTGTCCGGAGATCCCCATCCTGTTGGATGACCGCCCACGGTATGACGAGAAGCTGGCCAGGATCCTCAGGATCTCGGCGGCCGTCATTGCCAGGAAAGGGTACCACCAGGCGAGTATCCGCGACATCGCGGCCGCCACGGGGGTAAGTCTGTCGGGACTCTACTACTACTTCAGCAGCAAGGAAGAACTCCTCTTCCTGATCCAGCGCCACTGCTTCGAGACGATCCTGGCCAGGCTACAGGTGGACCTGTCGGAGACCCTGGATCCCCGGCGACGCCTGGAGGTCCTGGTGCGGAACCACCTCCGTTTCTTCGTGGCCAATATGGCCGAGATGAAGGTGTTGAGCCATGAAGCGGAGTCGCTGTCAGGGGACTTCCTGGACCAGGTCCGGTCCCTGAAGCAGGACTACCTCCAGCAGTTGGAGTCCATCCTCCGGGAGTTGGCTCCGGTGGGCTCCACCGAGACCCGGACCTCCGCCCTGATGCTCTTCGGGATGCTGAACTGGATCTACACCTGGTACCGCCCCGATCGATATCCCGGGGTGGACGAGCTGGCCGACACGGCCCTTCATCTCTTTCTCGAGGGGTATCTCACCCCCGGACCCCAGGGCGACCCGGGGCTCCCGGACGAGGCCGAGGCACCCTCCATCTGGCGGGACCTCTGATGGGCTCCCCCAACCTGTTCCGGCGACCGGAAGCCTCCGGGCCCGGGATCCCTCCCACCGCCTGATCGCGGAGAAGATCGACGATGTCCGAGACCCTGGTGCACTACGAGGCGGCCGAAGGCGTGGCCACCCTGACCCTGGATGACCCTCCTGCCAACACCTACACCTACGAGATGATGCAGGACCTGGATCGGGCCATCCTCCGGGCCCGGATGGACAACGATGTCCAGGTGATCGTCCTCACCGGAAAAGGAGAGAAGTTCTTCTGCGCCGGTGCCAACATTTCCATGTTGAACTCGGTGGATCCCACCTTCAAGTACTACTTCTGCCTCCATGCCAACGAGACGCTGAACCGGCTGGAACAGACCCCGAAGCTCACCATCGCCGCCCTGAACGGGCACACGGTGGGAGGCGGGCTGGAGATCGCGATGGCCTGCGACCTCCGGGTGGCCCGGAAGGGAGGGAGCAAGGTGGGGCTTCCAGAGATCAATCTGGGGGTGCTCCCCGGCACCGGCGGCACCCAGCGCCTGGCGCGGATCGTGGGGAAGTCGAAGGCCATCGACCTCATGATCACGGCCGAGACCTTCGGCTTCGAGGAGGCCCTCTCCATGGGGATCGTGAACCGGGTCTTCGAGTCGGAGAGCCATGCAGACTTCATGCAGAAGGCCATGGACTTCGCTCGCTCCTTCACCACCCCCGCCCGGGCCTCCAAGGCCGTGGGGCTCATCAAGCGGGCCGTGCAGACCGGGGCGGAACTCCCCTTCGAACTGGCGCTGACGGTGGAGCGGGAACTCCAGCAGCAGCTCTTCCAGAGCCAGGATGCGAAAGAGGGGCTGTCGGCGTACATCGAGAAGCGGACCCCCTCCTTCCAGGGCAAGTGAGGAGGGTTCTCCATGGGTGACGTACGGCAGACCCGACTCTGGATCGGCAATGAGTGGGTGGAAGGCTCCTCCGGGGAGACCTTCAGCGATCGGAACCCCGCGACCGGAGAGATCATCGCCGAGGTCGTGTCGGGGAATGCCGCGGATGTGGATCGGGCCGTTGAGTCGGCCCGGTCCGCGTTCCGGTCTCCTGCCTGGCGGCGCATGGACCCCCACAAGAGGGCCCGACTCCTGTGGAAGCTGGCCGATCTCCTGGAGGCGAACGCCGACGAACTGGCCGAGATGGAGACCCGGGACAACGGGAAGCCGTACTTCGAGTCCCGGAAGGTGGATATGCCCTCCATCGTGGAGAACTTCCGCTACTTCGCCGGGATCGCCGACAAGCTGGAGGGGCAGACGATCCCGGTCTCGGGGCCGAACTTCACCTACACCATGCGGGACCCCATCGGTGTGGTGGGGTGCATCGTCCCCTGGAACTTCCCCCTCTCTCTGGCGGCATGGAAGGTGGCCCCGGCGCTGGCCTGCGGGAACACGGTGGTCCTCAAGCCCGCCGAGGAGACCCCCCTGACCGCCCTCCGGCTGGGGGAGCTGGCCGCCGAAGCCGGCTTCCCGCCAGGGGTCCTGAATGTGGTCACCGGGTACGGCGAGACCGCAGGGGATGCCCTGGTGCGCCATCCCGGGGTGGACGCCATCGCCTTCACCGGCTCGACTGAGGTGGGGAAGCTCATCGCCCGGAATGCGGCGGACACCCTGAAGAAGGTGTCGCTGGAGCTGGGTGGGAAGTCGCCCAACATCGTCTTCGCCGACGCGGAGTTGGAGGCGGCCGTCCGGGGGGCCACCACCGGGATCTTCTACGGGAAAGGGGAGGTCTGTGCCGCAGGATCCCGGATCCTGGTGGAACGGGCCATCCATGACGAGTTCGTGGAGGCGCTGGCCGGGCGTGCCCGGAAGATGACCGTGGGGGACCCCATGGCCTCCACCACCCGGCTGGGGGCCCTGGTGTCCGAGGCGCAGGCCGACCGGGTCATGCGCTACGTGGAGACCGGGAAGAGCGAAGGAGCCCGGCTGGTGGCAGGGGGAGAGCGGGTGCAGGTGGAGGGACGGGGGAACTTCGTCACCGCCACGGTCTTCGCCGATGTGGATCCCTCCATGACCATCGCCCGGGAGGAGATCTTCGGGCCGGTGGTGGCGGTGATCCCCTTCGACGGTCTGGAGGATGCCATCGAAAAGGCCAACGACACCATCTACGGCCTTGCGGCGGGGGTCTGGACCCGGGACGTGGGGAAGGCCCACCGGATGGCCCGGGACCTGGAGGCGGGGACGATCTGGATCAACACCTACAACCAGTACGACTCGGCGGCCCCGTTCGGGGGATACAAGCAGAGCGGGTACGGGCGGGATCTGGGGGCGCAGGCGGCCGTGGAGAAGTATACGCAGACCAAGACGGTGTGGGTGGGAGTGGACCGGTAGGGACCGGGCCACCGCCTATGGTGGGCGGGGTCAAGGGGGCGGGGGGGAGCCGGGCTCCCCTTCTTCGGGGCGCTTCGCTCCTGCGGCTGCGCCGCAGAGCCCTCCTCAGGGGACCCGTCTCCCCCCGCCCCACCACGGTTTCCGTGCGGTGGGCGGTCGTCCGGACGGTCCTAGCTCCTGGGGGCGCGGTGGCGGGCTGGACGCCCGCCCTGGGGGGCTGGTGGGGTGGGCCATTGCCTCCGGCTGGCCCTCGCTCGATCGGGACGGGCCTTCGCTTCGCTGGGCCCTGGTGGGGTGGGCCGTTGCCTTCGGCTGGCCCTCGCTCCATCGGGACGGGCCTTCGCTTCGCTGGGCCCTGGTGGGGTGGGCCATTGCCTCCGGCTTGGCCCTCACTCGATCGGGACGGGCCTTCGCTTCGCTGGGCCCTGGTGGGGTGGGCCGTTGCCTTCGGCTGGCCCTCGCTCGTTCGGGACGGGCCTTCGCTTCGCTGGGCCCTCATCATGCTGAGTGGCTGCTGGACTCCTGGGGAGGACGAGACGAATATGGCTGCGGTTCTGGTGGATGGGGTGCGGACGCCGATCGGGCGGCATGGGGGGGGATTGGCGGGGGTGCGGCCGGATGATCTGGCGGCAGTGACGTTGTCGGCGCTGCTGGAGCGGACGGGGTTGGATCCGGCGGAACTGGATGATGTGATCCTGGGGTGTACGAACCAGGCGGGGGAGGACAACCGGAATGTGGCGCGGATGGCGCTGCTGCGGGCGGGGTTTCCTCTTTCGGTGCCGGGGCAGACGGTGAACCGGCTGTGTGGGTCGGGGCTGCAGGCGGTGGTGTCGGCGGCGCATGCGATCCGGGCGGGTGAGGGGACGGCGTTCATCGCCGGCGGCGTGGAGTCCATGAGCCGGGCACCCTGGGTGATGCTGAAGCCCGACACCGGCTACCCCCGGGGGGCTCCGGAGTTGGCGGATACGGTGCTGGGGTGGCGCTTTGCCAATCCGGCCTTCGACCCGGAGTGGACCATCGGCCTGGGAGAGACGGCCGAGGTGGTGGCCCGGGAGTACGGCATCACCCGGGAGGAGCAGGACCGGTTCGCGGCAGAGAGTCAGCGGCGGGCGGGGGAGGCCGTGGCTGCGGGGCGCTTCGGGGACGAGCTGGTCCCGGTCTCCATCCCGCAGCGGAAGGGGGATCCCGTCGTGGTGGATGCGGATGAACACCCCCGCCCTGGAACCACCTTCGAGGATCTGGCCCGCCTTCGCCCGGTGTTCGCCCGGGAGGGGACCGTCACCGCCGGAAACTCCTCCGGGATCAACGACGGTGCGGCCGCGCTCCTGGTCATGCAGGAGGAGCGGGCCCGGGAGATGGGGCTGACCCCCCGGGCGCGGATCGTGGCCTCCGGGGTGGCGGCGCTGGAGCCGCAGCGGATGGGGATGGGGCCGGTACCCGCCACCCGACGAGCCCTGGCCCGGGCGGGGTGGACCGTAGACGACCTGGACCTGGTGGAGATGAACGAGGCCTTCGCCGCCCAGGCGATCCCCTGCATGAGGGAACTGGGGCTGGACGGGGAACGGGTGAACGTCAACGGAGGAGCCATCGCCCTGGGGCACCCGGTGGGATGCTCCGGAGCCCGGATCCTCACCACACTCCTCCATGAGATGGACCGTCGCGGGGCCCGGCGGGGGCTGGCTACCATGTGCATCGGGGTGGGCCAGGGCATCGCCATCCTTGTGGAGCGTATCTCCTAGCCCCACCCTCCCCCGACTCCTCTACCCCACCACCAACCGGGGGACCGAATGAGACGCATCACCGTGATCGGCGCAGGGACCATGGGCCACGGCATCGCCCATGTGGCATGCCTGGCCGGGTACGACACGATCCTCCAGGACGCCCGGGTCCCGGCGCTGGAGTCTGGACTCGACCGGATCCGGAGTTCCATGCAGAAGGGGATCTCCCTGGGGAAGCTGGAGCTGGAGTCCATGGAGGAGGGGCTGCAGCGACTCCGGGGCGTGGCCGACCTGGCGGAAGCGGTGGAGAACGCCGATCTGGTGGTGGAGGCCATCCCGGAGTCCATGGAGCTGAAGACCGGGCTGTTGCAAGCCATCGAGGCGGCGGCCCCCAGGGACGCGATCCTGGCCTCCAACACCTCGTCCCTCTCCATCGACGCCCTGGGCTCGGCACTGGAGTCCCCGGAACGGTTCCTGGGGCTGCACTTCTTCAACCCCGTGCACATCATGGCGCTGGTGGAGGTGGTGCATGGACCCAGGACCTCGGTGGTGGTGCGGGAGAAGGGGGTGGAATTCGCCCGGAGCCTGGGGAAGGAGCCCATCCTGGTGAAGGACTCCCCGGGGTTCGCATCCTCTCGCCTGGGGGTGGTGCTGGGCCTGGAAGCCATGCGGATGCTGGAGGAGGGGGTGGCCTCGGCCGCGGACATCGATCGGGCCATGGAGCTGGGCTACCGCCACCCCATGGGCCCCCTGCGCCTCACCGACCTGGTGGGGCTGGATGTGCGCCTGGGGATCGCACGCACCCTCTACGAGACCCTGGGGGCGGAACACTTCCGGCCGCCGGCCATCCTCCAGCGGCTGGTGGACGAGGGGAGACTGGGGCGGAAGAGCGGACGTGGATTCTACGACTGGGGGGAGACGACGTGAGCAGCCAGGGGACGCTGGTCCTGACGGAGCGCCGGGGAGGGGTGGCTATCCTGACCCTGAACAGGCCGGAGAAGCTGAACGCGTTGAACGCCGAACTCCGGGAGGAATTGAGTCAGGCGGTGGACGCCCTGGCCTTCGACCCCGAGGTGAAGGTGGCCGTCCTCCACGGGGCGGGCGAGAAGGCCTTCGTGGCGGGGGCCGATGTCACGGAGTTCGCCGCCCGGACCCCCTCCCAGCAGCGGGAGGTCTACCGGCACCGTCGGGTCTACGATGCGGTGGCGGCCTTCCCCAAGCCCCTCATCGCCGCCATCCATGGCCACTGTCTGGGGGGCGGGTGCGAGCTGGCCCTGGCCTGCGACATCCGGGTGGCGGATCGCACGGCCCGCTTTGCACAGGCGGAGATCCGCCTGGGGCTGATCCCCGGCGCCGGGGGGACCCAGCGGTTGGCCCGACTTGTGGGCCCGGGACAGGCCATGCGGATCGCCCTCTCGGGGGATCCGGTGGATGCCGAGGAGGCGTGGCGCATCGGCCTTGTGGAGTTCCTGGTGGAGCCGGGGATGCACCTGGAGAAGGCGCTGGAGGTGGCCGACCGGATGTGCCGCTGGAGCCCTGTGGCGCTGAGGCTGGCGAAGCAGTCCATCCGCGCCGCCATGGAGACCCCTCTGCAGGCCGGCCTGGAGCTGGAGAAGGAGCTCTTCCTGGCGGCTTTTGCCAGCGAGGACGGGAGGGAGGGGGTCTCCGCATTCGTGGAGAAGAGGCAGGCCCGCTACACCGGAAGCTGAAGCTCCGGCAGCCCGGACCCCGCTTCCCCCCGGTAGGGTCCGGCCGCGCCCCCCCCCGGCATCGCCCCCTGTGGATCGCCCCTAGCGAACGTCCCGGTGCCGCCCCAGCACCAGCCCCACTGACGCCACGACGGTGGTGGTGGTAAGGCCGTCCAGGCGCTGCAGATACAGATCCAGCCCGGGATTGATGGCCACCAGGGAGCGGACGGGGACCCGGAAGGAGACCCCTGCCGTGGCTCCCAACCCCGACTCGTCCCCGATGGTCACCAGCCGGTCCCCTGCCCCACCCTCCGGTGGCCCCTCGATCTCCACCCTGGTGGAGATTCCCATCCCCACCCCCAGCTTCAGGTGGGTGGTCCCGTCCGGACCCCTGGGGAGGAAGACCACGGCGGAGATCGTCTGACGATCCAGATCCGCCACGCTGGACGCCAGCCGGATCCGACTCCACTCCACCCCCAGCGACAGCCCGCTCTCCAGCGCGTAGCCCAGCCGGGCATGCCCCGCGACCCCGAACTGGTCCGACAGGAACCCCGCCGGCTCGTCCAGTCGGAGCCCACTTCCCACGGCGACTCCCGCCCAGGGTCCCGGGAGCACCTCCTGGGCGGCGCCCTCCCCTCCGGTGGACAGGAGCAGCGCCAGTACGAGTGGGAGGACCGCTGCAGACCGGACCCGGGTCGACCTGCCGGCGTTGGGTGGGGCGGGCGGCCCTCCGCAGGGCCCCCATGGAGATCCGTTCAAGAGACACCCCTGCAATGGTGGAGAAGAGCCCTTCGACCCGGGATAAGCTGGCTACCCGCCGAAGAGGACACCCAGGCGAAAGACCGTCTGACGCTCTGGCGCACGGAAGAACTCATAGCGCCCCTCACCGAAGAGACGCAGCCCTGCCAGCCCCACGTTGACCCCCGCCCCCGCGTTCAGCCCCCTGGCTTCCCGGGTCCCCTCCCCCAGGCCGGTGTCGAACCGTCGGATGGTGAACCCACCGGTGACGTAGGGGCGCACCACCGGCAGCGGAAGCAGGTCCATGCGGGCATCCAGGGACACACCCCGGAGCGAGCAGTCCAGATCACCGCAGTCGGGGAAGAAGGTCTCCGCGGAGGCCAGGAAGTCCACCGGGAGGAGGGGGAGGAAAAAGGCCAGACGCCCCCCCACGCCCTGCGTTCCGCCGAAGGCATCGGTGGCGGAGACCCCGTGGACCCCCAGGGAGACCTGACCGGACACCGGCACGGCGAGTAATCCCAGGAGAAGAACGGACAACATCAGCGGCATCCACACAAGGGGACGACGGCCCCGGCCGTCCCCCGGGGAGGTGGGTGGGCGGGGCATGGGAGGCTCCTCTGACAATATGGGCTGGCTAGTACGTGACCCATAGAGGTACAGGAGCCGGGAGAGGGTGTTCCGGAGGACGCCTCCCTCCCGGGTCTCACCCGGTCCGACCCCCGTCGAGAGGCCACGGAGAACCCCTCCCCCCACCCTTGTCCCCTCCACCCCGTTCGCCTATCCATGGGGGATGAACGTACCCCTTGCCGGAACCCGGCCCGACCTCGTCCCCCCGGGGACCCCATGAGTGCAGAGCCCCCCCCCTCCGACACCCCGGACCCCCGGCTGGATGAACTGCGCCACCGGATCATCGAGGTGGATGAGCAGCTGATCCGCCTGATCGGCGAACGAAGGGACCTGGTCCTGGAGGTGGGTCGGAGGAAGGAGGAACTGGGCCTCCCGATCCTGGATCCCCGGAGGGAGGCGGAGGTGGTACGTCGGGCGGCGATCCGGGCCCGGGAGTTGGGGGTGGACGAAGAGATGGCCCGGGATGTGGTCTGGCGGATCATCGCCGCCGCGCGGGCCGTCCAGGAGGGTCGACTCCATGAGTGGCCCGCGCGGCGGTCGCCGATCGATCCTTCCGTCAGCGTCTCCGACCCTTCCCCGTGATGGAGGCCACCACCCGGGAGCTCTCCCCCACCGGGACCCGGATGGGGTAGGACACACCCGGAGGAGTGACGCCCCGGAGGAGGTGGGGGTTCAGATCCCTCAACTCAAGGGACGGCACCCCCAGCGTGCGGGACACCGTCAGCAGGGAGGTCCCTCCCGGGACGAAGACCCGATCATATCGGTACTCCGCCCCCCGGGGAGCCCGGAGCCCGAAAGCCTCGGGGGTGTCGGCAATGAGGGAGGCGGCCACCAGCCTCGGGATGAACTGCCGGGTCTCGGGGGGGAGCTTCGGAAGGATCTCCCAGATGACACCCTCCCCGTGGGGCTCAGGGACCGAACGGAGTGCCCGGGCCACCCGGGCAGGTCCACAATTGTAGGCCGCCGCGGCCAGGTACCAGGAGCCGAACTGGCCGTACAGCGTCTCCAGGTAGTCCAACGCCGCACCGGTGGCCCGCACAGGGTCCCTCCGCTCATCCACCCAGTGATCCACACGGAGTCCCATGGCCGTGGCGGTGGGCGTCATGATCTGCCAGACGCCGGCGGCCTCCACGGACGAGGTGGCCCCGTTGGAGTATCCCGACTCGATGAGAGCGAGATACAGAAGTTCCTCGGGCATTCCCCGGCTCTCCAACTGATCCCGCATCATGCTGGAGTAGCGGGCTTTCCGGTCCAGGAGCACCTGGAAGGACTGGGGGTGTTGCAGGAACTCCCCCATCCATCGCTCCACCCGACTGTTCATCTCCAGCGGGAGGTCGGGAGGGAGGAGATCGGGGGGTAGGTCCGGAGCCAGCGTGGCGCCGTCGAAGGAGGGGGAGGTGTGGAACAGGGAGGGGAGGGCAAAGCCGCCGGCCACAAGGACCGGGGGAAGCGCAGCCAGGGCGAACCTGGACCGGAACCGTCGAATGGGACGACGACTTCGGGGACGGGCGACGGGGCTCGTCTCACTCATTCGTCACTCCTGATCTTGTGGAACCACCCCCGGGGGGATGGCTCCGGTTCGTTCGCGGACGGCCCGATGCCCGTTCGGCATCACGCGACCGCAGGGGCTACCGGGGTGCAATCGAAAGGGTCCGCTCCGGCCGACCGGAACGGACCCTGACGAACCCGATGGCTGGGACCCTACTGCACCGTAGCGGCAGGCTCGATGGACACGGTCCGCCGATTCCGCCGGACCTGGAAGACCACCGTTCCGTCCACCAGAGCGAAGAGGGTGTCGTCCTTTCCGCGACCCACGTTGTCCCCCGGATGGAACCGGGTTCCCCGCTGCCGCACCAGGATGCCACCGGCCCGGACGGACTCGCCGCCGAACCGCTTCACTCCGAGAAACTGTGGGTTGGAGTCCCGCCCGTTCCGGCTGGAGCCAACCCCCTTTTTATGTGCCATGATGCGCCTCGTCTATCCTGGTGAGGGTCGGGAACGTGTTCAGACGACGATCTCTGAGACGCGGACCTCGGTGAACCCCTGACGATGACCCTGCTTCTTGCGGTACCCCTTCCGGCGCTTCCGCTTGAAGATGATCACCTTCTCTCCGCGCCCATGGCGAAGCACCTCGGCCTCGACGCGGGCCCCTTCCACCTTCGGAAGGCCCACGGAGACATCACCACCCTCGCTGCCGGCCAGAAGCACATCGTCGAAGGTGACGGTGCTACCTGCCTCCGCAGGGAGGGAGGGGATCTTGATGCGCGCCCCGGGCTCTGCCCGGTACTGCTTTCCGCCGGTTCTGAACACCGCGTACATGGGGTTTCCTCAACGAGCCGTGAAAAAGCCGCTTAGCCAGGAAAAGATACGGATCGAGAGCCTCAGGTCAACCCATTGGCTCGTTGGGGGGGGCACTCCGGTAGAAGTCGGCCACCCGTTTCCGCACCACCGTCCAGTCCCCACGGACCAGAGGGGTGGGAGGGAGGCTCTCCCGCAGCACCCTTCCGTAGCGCCGGGAGACGATCCGATCGTCCAGCAGGATCACGGCTCCCCGGTCCGATCGGGTGCGGATGAGGCGACCGAATCCCTGTTTCAGCCGGAGGGCCGCCAGGGGAAGCATGAAGTGGGCGAATGGGTCGCCTCCCGTTGCCTCGATGGCCTCCACCCGGGCCTCGGTCACCGGCTCGGTGGGGACCCGGAAGGGAAGCTTCTGGATCACCAGCCCCCGGAGCGGATCCCCCGGGACGTCCACGCCCTCCCAGAAGGACGCGGTGCCCAGGAGGATCCCCTTCCCCGACGACACGAACTCCTGGAGGAGGTGCCCCCGATCCCGCTCTCCATGCACGAAGAGGGGATATGACCCGTCCATCCCCCTGTCCCGGAGGTGGCCGGCCACGTCCCGCAGGGCCCGGTGGGCGGTGAAGAGCACGAAGAGCCCCCCCCCGGTGATCTCCGCCAGTTCCTCCACCACCGTTGCGGTGGCCCGATCGAAGCGGGGATCCCGTAGATCCGGGAGCCCCCCCGGGACCGCCAGGAGCGACTGTCGGGCGTGGTCGAAGGGAGACGGCACCTCCAGTTCCCGGACCACCAGCGTGGATTCCTCCCCGCCATCCCCGTGGTCCCGCTCCCCCGGTGCCTCGTCCACATCCAGGAAGCCGGGGATCCACTCCTCGTCGGGCACGGTTCGTCGGGGGGAGCGGCTCCGGGCTCCGCCACCTCCCGGGAGTTCGTCCCCTCCCAGTCCCAACCGCCCCCGGACGAAGCCGAAGCTCCCCCGTACCGTGAGGGTGGCCGAGGTGAGGATGGCCGTGTCCACCGCCTCGAACAGCGTCTCCCGCAGGAGGGCTCCTGCGTCCAGGGGTGCAGCGGCCAGGACCAGGTTCCCCGCCCCCCGCCGCCCGGAGCGCCGCCCCTCCATCCAGCGGACGTAGCGACCGCCCCCCTCCTCGGGATCCAGGACCAGACGGATCCCCGCAGCGGCCTGAGCCAGCCGGCGCTCCAGTGACTGGAGATCCAGAAGGCGCCCTTCCAGCCGTTCCGTGTATCCATCCGCCAGCTCGATCCGCTGCCGCAGCTCCCCCACCTCCCGCTCCAGTCGCCCCAGCGACCCCAGCAGCCCTTCACCCCTCTCCCGCACCGCAGGGTCGTCCCAGGGCTCCTCCGCACCGCCAGGGGCTCCCAGGCGCACGGCGGATCCCTCCCCCGTCTCCAGCGGCACCCGGGGCTCCAGATGGTCGAAGAGGAGTTCCAGGCGGGCCCGGGTGTCGTCCAGCGCGGGATGCACCCTCGAATCCAGCCGCTGGAGGAGCGGAGCCCGGCTGGAGTCCCCCGGAGAGACCCCCGCCACCACGTCCTGGATGGCCGCCAGGACCCCCCGCCCCCCCCGGTCCAGCCGGGCCAGGGTACGGAAGAGACCCGTGCGGGTGAGACGGGCGCCCAGGTGGTCCGTGGCGGCGTCCTCCACATTGTGCCCTTCGTCCAGGATCACGTGGCGGTAGGGGGGGAGCACCGCGGAGCGGGTCTGGTTCCCGGTGGCCTTCCGGAGGGCCAGGTCGGAGAAGAGGAGGTGGTGGTTCACCACCAGGATCTCCGCGGAGGCGGCCTCCCGGCGGGCCTTCTGATAGAAGCAGTTCTGGAAGTGGGGACAGCGGGCCCGGAGACAGACGTCGCTATCGCTCCGCACCTCCTCCCAGACCTCCTCGGAGGGAGTGAAGGAGAGGTCCCCCAGGGAACCGTCCCCGGTGGTCCCGATCCAGTCCAGGATGTCCTTGATCTCCCCGGACCGGTCGTCCGGGAAGAGGGACACCGCCTGCTCCGCAGCCAGGAGGGCCCGGCGGATGGAGATGTAGTTTCCCCGACCCTTCAGAAGCGACCACCGGACGCCATCCCCCAGGAGTTGCCGTACCATGGGGAGGTCCTTCCCCACCAACTGTTCCTGGAGGTTGATGGTGGCGGTGGACACCACCGTCCGCTCCCCGTTCTTCAGCGCCCATGCGGCGGCCGGGAGGAGGTACGCCAGCGACTTTCCCGTCCCGGTGCCGGCCTCCACCACCAGCACTCCCCCCTGGTTGTAGCGGTCCGCCACCGCCCGGATCATCTCCCGCTGCCCCGCCCGGTCCTCGAAGCCCGGGTGCCGGCTGGAGAGCCCTCCCCCCGGGGCCACCAGCGCCTCCACCGCATCCAGCTCCAGCGGCTCCCGCACCCGGGGTACCGGAGGCTCCACCACCACGTACATGTGGTGGGCGCCGCTGTCCACGATGGCGGTGCCCAGCCCCTCTTCGTGGAGCCGGGCGGCCACCACCAGGTCGGCGTCGGAGGGCTCCAGGACGCCGGAGGGGTGGTTGTGGATCATGATCCCCCCCTCGGGGGCGTCCCGGGCAGCCGCCAGCACCGCCGCCCGGTTCCCACGGGCTACGGCCCGGGGCTCCGTCACCACACCGTCCGGGCCCACCTCCGCCAGGAAGCAGACCTCCCGCCCTCCTGCCCGGGCGATCTCGTCCCGAATGTAGAGGGCGGCGTCCGGGTGGAGCCGCAGGGGGGGACGCCGGGGCCGGGGGGGGGCCGCCTCCAGCTCCTCTCCGATGGCGCCGGTGGGGAGGGGGGTCATGGAAGGGGAATCCGGAACCCCGTCAGGTCTTCAACCGCTTCTTCCTGGCGGCCGGGAAGAGGACGTTGTTGAGGATCAGGCGATAGCCGGGGGAATTGGGATGGAGGGACAGGTCCGTCTCCGGATCCCCGATCTGGTGCTCGGCGTCCTCGGGATCATGCCCACCGAAATAGGTCCAGGTTCCCTCGCCGAAGGAGCCGTGGATGTACTTGGCGATGTCCCCCTCGCGGGCCAGGATGTTCACCCCCGGCTTCAGCCGGTCCACCCGGAACGCCGTGGTGAGGCCGTAGAAGTCCGGGATCACAGACTCATGGTTCTGGGTGAGCATACTGGGGACCGGATCGAACTTCGCGCTGAACTCGAAGAGCTGATAGGCCCCGAGGGGAAGCCGCCAGGGGGTGTTCACCTGGTGGGAGTCGATGTCGCTGAACGCGTTGATGGTGGGGGCCAACTGTAGTTGGGCATCCCGGAAGGCCATGGCCCTGGACCAGGCCATGCGAGCCGACGCGTCCGGATCCGGGAGGGTCCCATCGGCGAACGGAGCGGCGAAGTTCACGTCTGCTCCTGCCAGGGCCAGCTCCAGTGTCTCGGTGGCGGAACACATGGCGAAGAGGAAGCCCCCCCCCTCCACAAAGTCCCGGATCCGCGCCGCCACGGCCTTCTTGAGCGCCGGCACGTCCGAGAAACCGAAGGACCGGGCCACCTCCTGGTTCCGCTCCACCTCCTCCCGTAGCCAGGGAGCTCCGGCATAGGAGATGAAGAACTTGGAATACTGCCCCGTGAAATCCTCGTGGTGGAGGTGGAGCCACTCGTACTGGGAGAGACCGCCGTTCAGGACCTCGGGGTCCCAGATCCGGTCGTACTGGATGCCGGCGTATTCCAGGGCGATGGTCACCGCGTCGTCCCACGGCGTGGTGTTCGGGGGGGTGTAGATGGCCACCCGGGGGGCCTTATCCAGGGGGACGGCCTCCATGTTGGACTCGGCGATGGTGGCCCGGATGGATGCCACCTCTCCGGCGGAGACCGGCTGCGAGCTGACCCCCCGCAGTGCCGACTCCCGTCGCACGGCATCCGTGTCCGGGAGCAGAAAGGACCCTCCCCGGTAGTTCAGGAGCCATTCGGCGGCCTCCCCCCTCTGAAGTGCCCAGAAGGTCAGCCCGTAGGCCTTGAGGTGGTCCGTCTGGGAGCGGTCCATGGGAATGAGGAGGTTCTGGCCCGCCCCGGACAGGGGGATCATGGCCATCATTCCGGCCATCAGAGCCAGAGCGGAAAGGATGCGACGACGCTTCACAGCGGACCTCCTGTTCCTGTACGGCGCTGGAGCCGGGTCAGCTCGCGCCTTGCCTCCGGGACGGACGGACTGGAGGGTCGGTCCACGATGAACTCCTCCAGAAGGAGGATGGCTTCCGGCACTCCATCAGGGGTGGAGGCACGCCAGCGGGCCAGGGAGAGGACCGCCTCCCCCACCTCCGTGGCCTCCGGATGCCGGGACACCAGCCGTTCCCGGAGGGCGGCGGCCGCAGCCCGGTCACCATGGGCGTCCAGCATCCGGGCCGCCATGGACAGGAGCGCCGGCCTGTCTCCAGGGGGGAGCCCGTCCAGCCCTGACACGATCAGCGCCGCCCCCCCCGGCAGATCCCCTTCCTGTGCCTGCACGGTGGCCGCGGCCGCCAGTCGCCCCCCATCTCCGGTGAGGACGTCCAGGAGACTCACCAACTGGAGCAACTCGGTGGCCTGCACCGGGGGGAGGCCGACGGCCGCCGCCATCAGGTCATCCCGGGCGTCCCGGGGGGTGGGGCCAGCCAGCGCCAGCATGGCACGCTCCCGGGCCGCAGCCGGGCCGTCCATCTGCTGCAGCACCTCCCGGGCGGCGACGGAGTCTCCCTGAGCCAGGAGGTTCCGCGCCAGGACGGAGGCCACTTCATCCACCTCGGCGGCGCCGGGAAACTCGGTGCGGAACGCATCCACCCGCCGCTGGACCTCCTCCGGCGGACGTGTGGCCACCTCCAGGGCGATGGCGGCAGACAGGGCTCGCCGCCGCTCCGACGACCCACGGGGCCAGGAGTCTGCCTCACGACTCCGGGCACGAAGTGCGGTGGCGGTATCCCCCAGCGAGAGGGCGATACGGGCGATCTCGCCATCCAGAGCCCGGACGTCGGGAGGGGATGCGGTCTCCCGATGGGCATGCATGGCCCACAACTGGAGCGGGAGATCGCCGGCGGCCCCGGCGTCCCGGGCCAGTTGACCCAGGAAGGTGTTCCGGGCCGCTCCCACCATGCGTGCCTCGGTACGCTGGGCCAGGGCCATGGCCTCCGCGCCCATGCCCGCCTGCAGGGACAGGGTGATCCCCGCCCGGAGACGGGCCGGTGTGGTGGTCTCGGCCCCCAGGGCCGAGACCAGGGGGACCACCACCGCAGTCCGCTCCCCCCCCGCCAACCCCTGGATGCGGCGGAGGATGGCGGGCAACTGGACGGCGTCATCTCCCAGCCCCCGGGCCCAGTGCACAGCCGCCCCCGCACCATCACCGGCCCGGACCAGGACGTCACCCACATCCACCTCCAGGGAGGAGCTCTCCCCGAACTGCTGCAGCCCCCGCTGGAGGAGCGCCACGGCGGCGTCCGGACCCTCCGCCCGCTCCAGCGCCCGGGCCCCTTCCCGGTACGGCTCCACCGAACCGGGCTCGTCCCGGATCCAGTCCTCGATCTCCGGACCCACGGCTCCGGCGGAGTCGGTTTCCACGAGAAGGCGGAGCTTGAGGTAGCGCACCGGGGCTCCCCCGGCCCCGGCGTCCACCGCCCGATCCACCACCGGGAGGAGTTCCACCAGGCGATCCTGGTTTCGCAACACCCGCTCCAGGGCGAAAAGGGCGCCGGTGGACCCCGGCTCATCCTCGAGGAAGGAACGGAGGATGAGTTCCGCCGCCGCGGGGTCCCCCGCTGCCTCCCTCCCCCCCGCCTCCCGGAGGACCCGGGCCTCCCTGCTCCGGAGCTCCCGCCCGGCCTGGGCATGGAGTTCCGAGGCCCCCGGGAGCTCCACCGGCAGCGCCGGTGACAGGGTGAGGAGGACGGAGAGGATTCCGACGAGCGTCCAGGCACTCCGGAAGTTGCGGCTCACCGTCCCCCCCCTGGAGGAGACGCTCCCCCCGACGTGGCAGGTGGGAGGCGGTTCAGTCGTTCGAAGTAGTCCAGCACCAACTGCCGCTGCGCCGGGGGGAGCCGCTGGAGTTCTGCCGATCCGGGAGGTGCAAAACGGAGCCCGGTGGCCGAAGCATCCAGGGCCTGGATCGGAACCCGCTGCACCTCCCCGGCCGTCTCCCCCTCCCGCTCCTCCGACTCCTCCTCCTCCTTCTCCAGCGACCTCCCGGCATCCAGGAGCCGCTGGAAGAGGCGTTCCTGCCGGCGCTGGGTCTCTGCCTCCAGCCGTCCCCCCGCCAGCTCCCGGGCCAGTGCAGCCGCCTCCTGTGCCAGTGCCTCCAGATCCCCCAGGGTCTGGTCATTGGCACCTGGCTGATTGGCCAGGGAACCCAGTTCCCCCGCGATGGCGTCCTGCCCCTGTGCGATCTGCTCCATCTGCCCCTGGAGCGACTCTCCACTGAGCTGGAGGGGCATCATCTGCCCGCTCTCGGCATTGACCTGCCCCTGCTCCTGGGCCAGTTGCTCCAACTGCTCCTGCAGCGACATCTCCCCGGCCTCTCCCTCCCCTCCCCCCTCTTCGATCCGACGGGCATTCTCCATGGAGAGCCGTGCCACCTCGTTCAGGGCAGCCATGGCCTGCTCGGCGCCAGCCATCGACGAGGGGGTGCGCCCTCCCTGACCGCCCAGGGCGTCCATGGTCTGCTGCATGGCCTGCCCCGCCCGCCCCATGGACGTGCTCACCTGCCGGTCCACCTCGGGAGAGCCCTGCGAGGAGAGGGACAGGTTCTGGGCCAGGTTGTTCAATCCCTGCATCAGCGCCTGCTCGTCTGCCTGCAACTCCCTCCGCTGTTCCGCCGAGGCGCCGGGCATCCGCTCCCGGATCTCTCCCTGGCGACGGGAGAGGGCCAGGGCATCCTCAGCCGTCCGGCGAAGGGCATCCACCAGGGCTCCCTGCATCTCCTCCTGCATCTCACGCTGTCCGTCCCGCAGCTCCTGCACCGCCTGCTGGAGGGCCTCGGCGGCCTCCTGGCCCTGCTGGGAGGCCCGCTGGTTCTCTCCGGCCCGGGCCTGCTGGGACGCCTGCTCCATGGCCTGCTGAGCCTCCCGAGCCATCTCCCCTGCATTCCGGGCACCCTGGGCGGCCTCCGGCTCTCCGGCCTGCTCCAGTCTCTCCTGGAGCCGTTCCATCCGCTCCGCCAGCGCCTGGGCGTCCGCCGAGAGCTGCTCCTGCTGCTCTGCTCGGAGGGGAACGTCATCCCCCCGTTCCATCGCGTCGCTCACGGCCTCCTGTCGGCGGGCCAGCTCCTGGGCCTCCGACGTGGTCGCCCTGAGATCCTGTTCCGCCGCCGCCCTCCTGAACTGCTGGAGCGACTCCTCCAAGCGGTCCCGGAACTCCTCCTGGGCCTCGGTCATCTGCCGGAAGGAATCCTGGATCTCGCGGCTGGAGTTCTGCTGAAGCGCCCGGTTCATCTCCTGGAGGCGCTCCCGCACCTCCGGCGAGGCGATCTCATCCAGGAGCCCCTCCAACTCCTGGAGGTCCTTCCTGAGCTCCGGATCAAGGAGCCCTGCCTCGCGGAGTCCCTCCTCCATCCGGGCCAGCTCGGCGGCCAGGGAGTCCACGGAGGAAGCGAGCCCCGCCTGCTCCTCCATCGCCCGGCGCATCTCCTCCCTCTGTGCGAAGTCCATGGGATCCTGTCGGGTGTCCCCGCCCCGGGAGGGGGTGGCCCCGGACCGACCGGCCTCGGCCTGTCGCTGGAGATCCTGGTTCCGGGCGGTCTGCTCCTCGGCCTGCGCTGCGATCTCCTCCAGGCGGGCGGCGGCGTCCTCCAGACGATCCCGGGTTTCGTCCCGGAGTTCCCCGGCGCCTGGAACCCGGAGGACGAACTCCCTGGACCGCCCCTCCTGTCGGGAGGGAGCGTTGTCCACGGCCCGGGCGTAGTAGCGCACCACGTCTCCCGGGAGGAGCCCCCAGCGGGACATATCCAGGGTCGGCCGCACCAGGACCCCCCGGGTTCCTCCCACCTCCATCCTCTGGATCCGGGGCTCCTCCTCCTCCCCCCCCGCCGGTACCCGCCAGGCCACGATCTCCACCCCTGAGACCCCGTAGTCGTCCCTGGCCTCCACCACCAGCGCCTGCCGGTACCCAGCGGACAGGACGGTGTCCTGCCCCGGGAACGCGATCCGGATGAAAGGGATGGAATCCGGGACCACCTGGAGGTCGAGGGGAGCGGGCTCCACCCCGGGAGCCCCACCCGCCAGATCCCGGAGGGTCCACCGGTAGCTCCCACCCCTCCGGGGGACCCAACCACCGGTGAAGCGGTTTCCATCCACCTCGAAAGCCATCCCTCCAGGCCCGCCGTCCACATGGTCGACCGCCGCCCCCGAGAGATCCCGACTCCCCTGCCCCGTCACCTGGATCCGGGTCCCTGCCGGCAGGGTCAACGGCGGGATCTCCCCGGAGAGCTCCTCCGACTCGCGGCCGGTGTGTGGGGGAAAGAGGAGCTCCAGCGTCACCTGGGAGAGGAAGAGGGGATCCACAGGGGTGACGGTGAACTGCGCCGTGCGGGCCCCATCGGGGGTGGTGGCCCAGTAGGTCAGGGGAGCCGTCACGGCGTCGAAGCGGAAGACAGCGCCGGACTGCACCACCATCTCGGTCCGGAGGCCCGGCACCTCCCCGGGGGAGCTCCAGTGCAGGGTGACCTCCTCCCGTCCCTCCGCCCGGACCTGGATGTCCAGCGGCGAACCACGCAGGACCTCGGTATTTCCCGGGGTGACCACCAGGCGGGGGAGCGCCGGGGTCACCAGGAGGGACACCGGCCGGAGGAGTCCTCCCCAGGCCGCCGCGCTCCGGGCGGGGAGCAGGGTGGCCGCCAGGATCACCGCCCCCCCCAGGAGCACAAGCGCCCCGGACCCCAGCCGCAGCCACCCCAACACCTCCTCCTCCAGGGAGCCCGCCAGGGAGCGGGGAGGGGCTGACAGCCGCCCGGCCACCCCCCGTTGCGCCGCCACCGCCAGCGGGGCCGACACCCCTTCCGGGACCCGGCGGCCCAACTCCAGGGCCCCCTGCACACTTCCGTTGGGAAGGGCGGCGGAGCGCTCCATGGCCCGGGTCACCTCCCGCTCCGCCAACCAGATCCGGACGATGCTCCGCACCGCCAGGATCCCACCAACCACCCCACCAAGCGCCATGAGGTCCAGGACCAGGGGAGCCCATCGGTTCCGGGCCCACCCCCCTCCACCCAACCCAAGGGCCAGGAGGAGGAGGAGGGCGAGCAGGGCTCCGCCCCACACCAGGGCAGCAAGAAGCACCCGGCGACGGAGGTGACTCTGCACCCCCCGCACCGATGCATCGACGGAGCGACTCCGGGCGTCGGGACTCATGGGGCCATCTGGGCCAGGGCGTGGAAGACGATGTTGACGCCCATCCTCAGCGCCTGTTCCCGGACGGCGGGGGGATCATCGTGCACCCCGGGATCCTCCCACCCATTCCCCAGGTCCGTCTCATAGGTGTAGAGCACCATCAGCCGTCCCCCGTTGAAGATCCCCAGGGCCTGGGGCACCCGACCGTCATGTTCGTGGATCTTGGGAAGCCCCTCGGGAAAGCCGTAGGGAGCCCGGAAGATGGGGTGGGTGGGAGGCAACTCCACCAGTTCCCGGTCGGGAAACATCAGCGCCATCTCCCGGCGGAACGACTCGTCCAGGCCGTAGTTGTCATCGGCGTGGAGGAACCCCCCGGAGAGGAGGTGCTCCCGGAGGGCCGTGCGCTCCTCCGGGGAGAAGCGGACGTTCCCATGGCCGGTCATGAAGAGGAACGGGTGGCTCCGGAGGAGCGGATCCATGGGGGAGACCACCGCCTCCCGGGTGGACACCTGGAGCCCGGTCCGGGTCCGCAACTCTGTGGCCAGGTTGGGAAGCATCGAGGGACCGGAATACCAGTCCCCCCCTCCCTCGTAGCGCAACCGCGCCAGCACCAGCACCGAGTCTGCGGCCACCGGGGGAGACAGATGAAGCCCCACCCCGGCCATGGGTACTCCTCCCCCGGGGGGGAGCAGCCCTCCGGCCAGGAACAGGAGCAGCGGGGCCATCATGGAGCTTCTTCGCCTCCCTCGATCCCGGGAAGAGTGTGCACGATCCGATACGCCAGCGATCGGGGAAGACCCACGATCCGTCCCACCTCCCTGGCCACGCGACTGGGCGACATCCCCTGCTCCAGGAGCGAGCGGGCCAGGATCCGACCGGTCTCCTCGTCCGCCCCCGGCTCGGAGCGGGAGGGGGGGACACCCTCCACCACGACGCAGACCTCACCGCGGATCCGACCCTGGGAATAGTAGGCCCCGACTTCCGCCAGGGTTCCCCGGGTGACCTCCTCGTGGAGCTTCGTCAGCTCCCGGGCCACCGCTCCCCTCCGCTGGGGGCCGCAGACCTCCTGAAGGGCCTCCAGGAGCGCTCGCAGCCGCTCCGGAGACTCAAAGAGGACCACGGTATCCGGGCTCTCCGCCACCTGTGCCAGGAAGGACGAGCGCTCCTTCCCCTTGCGGGGGGGGAAGCCCAGAAAACGGAAGGGTACCGTGGGCAGCCCCGACGCCACCAGCGCCGCCAGGATGGCGGAGGGGCCGGGAATCGGAACAACGGCATGCCCACCCTCCACCACGGCCACCACCAGGCGCTCTCCCGGATCGGACATCAGGGGGGTCCCTGCGTCGGACACCAGCGCCAACGATTCGCCGGCATCGAGCCACCCCAGGACCGATCCGATCCTCTCCGCTTCGTTGTGTGCGTGGAGCGACACCATGGGGGTCCGGAGGTTGAGGTGGTCCAGGAGGACCCGGGTCCTCCTGGTGTCCTCCACCAGGATCCGGTCCACCGACCCCAGCACCTCTCCGGCCCGGAGCGTGATGTCGCCGAGGTGCCCAATGGGCGTGCTGACAAGGTAGAGAGTGGACACCCCCGGAACATACGATGCGGGCGCGGGACCGAAAGGTCTCCGCGCCCGCATCGCTCCATCTTCAGCCCGGAGCGGACAGGAATCCCGGCTCCCAGGACTCCGGCCCCCGGATGCCTCAGCTCATGTGCGTGTCGATCCTCTGGACCAGGGCAGGCTTGGGAACCGCCCCCACCACCGTGTCCACAAGCTTCCCATCCTTGAAGAAGAGGATGCTGGGAATGGACCGGACGCCGAAACGGGCGGCCGTGGACGGGTTGTGATCCACGTCCAGCTTCCCCACGGTGACGCCCTTGCCGGCATACTCG